>PFDQ01000032.1 GCA_002772815.1 Candidatus Peregrinibacteria bacterium CG10_big_fil_rev_8_21_14_0_10_42_8 | reverse complement strand
TGGTTTTTTCGCTTCAAGTCCTTGTTTATGCTCATCTCGTACACTGTCATTTGCACTTTCTGTTTGCCTGTTTAGCACTGTCGCTGTTTGTTTTCCGAGGGGAATCCATGAGAAGCTTGCGCCAAGCCCTTGTGCGAATCGAGCTTCTTTTAATTGAGTCCATTCTGCGTAACTCTTTTTGTATGCTTCAATGAATTTTTTTGTTCCATTGATCATATCATTAATGCTCATGCTATTTGCCCAGAATGATGACCAAGACATTCCTGGCTGCTGGTCATGTTCTTTTGATCCCTCTAGACCATTTGTGTATGTCTCTACAGCCTTTACGCTATTATCAATGGTTTTTAATTGTTCTTTTACAAAGGATTCAATGTTTTTAAAATCTTCCCCATTAAGTACTTTTTCTATGATGTCATCTCTTTCCATTTTTCTTTCAAGATCAGATATGGGCTTATCGTTAATTGCTGATAAATCAGCAGTGATACTTTTTGCATCAAAACCACTAATACTATCATCACTTTTTCCAGTTGCCTTTACATACCTTTTTTCGAACTGTTCTGGGGTGATTGCTCCTAGTTGAAATTGTATTACTGCTGTTGTCATTTCTTCGTAATTGTTTAAGTTATTTATTCCCATTTCAACGACAAGCATCGTCTTTTCAAAATCAGCCAAGTGTGTCTTTTTCTCAGTTCCTGATGTTCGTGCTCTAATGAGTTCTCGGATACCACTTTGCTGATGAATAAGGTCACGAAGTTTAGATTTCTTTTCTTGAATTTCATTTGCCAACCCTTCAAAATCTGTTGATTCTTTTTCCGTAGACTCTGCTTCTTCGGGGCTATTCATCGCACCATCTACCGCGCTGCGTGTCGCGTCGATTGTTTCATCGACACCTTCATTTTCAGCTGAAGTTTCAGGAGTTCCATCTGGGTTAAGCCCTGCACCTGCAAATGTTTCGTTTGTAGCGAGAGGATCTTCTTCAGGTTCTGCATTATTTGCATTCCCGGCAAAGCACAGCAAACGACGCTCTCGGATGTCCGAGGCTCGCTTTTTTGCAAAGTGCCGATGCCAATTGATAGGCAACATCTAGAGTTTACAGATGCGAATAATAGTGTCAAGTATCCTTTCCTTTCGATTATGTAATTCTGGTGTCAAAAGGGTGATTGTGTCGTGAATTTTGTATGGATCATTTTCTCCAATTTGAATTTTTGTTTCATATCCGTTCTTTTTTTCAATATGAAGTTCGTAGTATCCTTTTCCTTTAAGGATCCAGTAACCATCACATGCAGCCCACGCTACGAAATTTTCTTCTAGTGCGTATCCTTTTTTCCAAATACGCATATGTTTTTCTGTAGGTTCTTCTTCGTGTACGTAAAGATACAGTCCTGTCATAATGACTAACACAAGCGTAAAAGTCCACGCTGCTGTGTAGACACTGTATGTAAGAAATCCAACAATACATAGTGTCGCGATGATGTACCACAATCGTGTTCGTTCGTGATGCAGATGTTGTGGTGCTGTCCATTCGAGAATTGGTTCTTCAGTTGGGATGTGTGTGTTCATAGGATTTTTGTGTAATCGTTTAATTATAGCGGAAAACACTGTTTTACGACATCCCAGAGGACTTGCGCAATATATATTTTGATTCATAATACTACACAATTCTTCCTGTTGTTTTACTCCGATATTTGGTACTCTTTGTCCACTTTGGGGGCAATTAGCTCAGTTGGTTAGAGCGTTGCATTGACATTGCAGAGGTCACTGGTTCGAATCCAGTATTGCCCACCATCTATCAATTTGCTCGATAATCTATATGTTCTCCTTTTCCATGGAACGTCTTTTTTGTTTTAA
This sequence comes from Candidatus Peregrinibacteria bacterium CG10_big_fil_rev_8_21_14_0_10_42_8, assembly GCA_002772815.1. Taxonomy (GTDB): domain Bacteria; phylum Patescibacteriota; class Gracilibacteria; order Peribacterales; family Peribacteraceae; genus UBA2170. The sequence continues at coordinate 17,504 of PFDQ01000032.1, read as the reverse complement.
GCCCTTTATTATTCATGATTAGTGCAGAGTTCCATTTCTTGAACTCTATTTTTATAATTGGATCATTTTATGATAGGTGCATGTTCAAAACTGTTTTCAATGTACTGTTTCCTCACTCACCAGCTCACTCACTGTTTGGACTGCATGTAACACAAGAGGAAATACGTTCTATTCATACCTATGCGCATAAAGATATTGGGATAGACGGCTTACCATATGAGATCATATCTGCAGTTGCTTATAGGCATGCGCCCCTATTACAACGAGCAATGTTTACGATTAAGTATCGACGAGATCCTTATTTGATTGGTGATATGGCGTCACTACTTTTTGATGTTATCAAAGAAGAGCTCCGACCGGGGATGGTACTTTGTCCAGTACCTCTTCATTGGAAACGCTTTCTCGATCGTGGATTTAACCAATCTGTATACATTGCTGAGCATCTGTCAGAAAAAACAAAGCTTCCGATGAGCCACTTGCTCCGTCGAAAAAGAGACACTGGACATCAAGCGTGGCGGTCAAGAGAGGAGAGACTTCATGCGATGCATGATGCATTTATTTTGAAAAAAATTCAAAATGTTCCACGTCATGTTGTTCTTATTGATGACATAACAACGACAGGTTCGACTCTTCATGAGTGTGCAAAGGTGTTAAATAATGCAGGCATTGAGCGCATAGATGCATGGGTAATTGCTCACGGGTAAATGCGCAGTATGCTACACGTTTGTGTGTTCCAAAATTTTTGTGAATGAACGCAACCCCAAGTAGTGTGGAAAACTTTTAAGTTTTCCACTGAGCGGGTACTATCGGACTCCGTCTAGTTTTTATTTTTGAAATTTACTTATGACAGTTCTCGTTTCCACCCTAGCATTTGTTCTACTTCTCTCGTTACTTATCCTCATTCATGAGTGGGGACATTTTGCCGCTGCACGAAAGTTTGGTGTTGTGGTTGAAGAGTTTGGTTTTGGCTTACCACCAAAAATGAAAAAAATTTTCAAGCAAGGTGGTACTGTATTTACAATAAACTGGATTCCTTTTGGTGGTTTTGTACGGCTAAAAGGTGAGAATGCATTAACAGAGAAAGATCGAAGAGCTAAAGGTAGTTTTGGTGCTGCTCCTATCCATGGAAGAGTTACTATCCTTCTTGCAGGAGTATTTATGAATCTTATGTTAGCACTTACAATTTTAACAGTTGGGTTTTCTGCAGCTGGTTGGATTCCGACATATTTATCGTATGATGAAATGAGGGTTGCAGGTGAAGCAGGTGAAATCAACGTCGACTTTAGTGTGTTAATTGACAGTGTTGTTGGTGGGAGTAATGCAGCAATTAGTGGCATTCCAGCAAAGAGCATTGTGCGAACAATTAATGGTGAAACAATTACATTTCCTGATGACATTCATTCCATTCAAGAAGGTAAGTCCCACGTAACGTATGTTGTTTCTCGTATTGAGGATGGAAAGGTTTTAGAAGATACAGAGAGGTATTCTGTTCAGCTAACAAATGGAAAGGCAGGTGTTGTCATCATTCCTTTTCCACAAAATCTTTCTGCTCCACATAGAGGGCCTGTACAATCGTTAATGCTTGCTCTTCGTGAAGCAAGAGTGATGACATCACAAACTGTTATAGGAATTGGGAAGTTGTTTGCATCACTTGCAAGTACAGGAAAGGTTCCAGAGGGAATCTCTGGTATTATCGGTATTGCTCAGCTCACACATGGTGCAGTGCAAGAGGGGCTTACGAATTACTTGAGGCTTGTTGCGCTTCTTAGTCTTAGTTTGGCGGTGCTTAATGTTCTCCCATTCCCAGCACTTGATGGAGGACGACTTCTTTTTGTCGTCGCAGAGTGGATTACTCGTCGCCCAGTGAATAGAACGTTTGAAATGACAACGAATGCTGTTGGTTTTGTTGTTCTTATCTTGCTTATCCTTGTGATTACCTTTAATGACATCATCAATCTCTTCTAGTCCTACACCTATAGGAAATCGGCAGGAGGAAGATCTTCAATTGTGGATCGATACTCTTAAAAAGTTGGAATCAAAATTGCAACGGAGCGAATTTATTACGTGGTTCCGAGATACTGCTGTTCTCTCGAGAGAAGAGGGAAAGATTGTTATTGGACTTCCATTGCCAATGGTTATGAACTGGCATCTAGAGCGTTATCAGGTACTTACGCTAGAGGCTATACAAGAATCGGATCCTTCTATTACGCAGGTTGTATATACAGTAGACGGAAGCTTAAAAGACAATCATGAGCGCACTGTTGATATTCTTGCGCATTTTCCAGAATCAAAGAAGCGAAAGCTCCCTGGTAAACAGGAAGTGAAAATGGCTGAAGGTATTGTGAGTAAAATTCTGAACCCTCGATACATGCTTGAAAACTTTATTGTTGGTTCAAACAATAGGCTTGCTCAAGCTGCATGTAGCGCAGTTGCAACTGCACCTGGTGGAAAATATAACCCACTCTTTTTATACGGAGGGGTTGGTCTTGGAAAGACGCACTTATTGCAGGGAACAGGAAACGCAATACTCCAAAAAAACCCTCGTGCGACAGTCGTGTATACAACATCTGAGGACTTTACGAACCAAGTTGTGGAGGCAATTCGCATGCAGAAAATGGATCAACTACGAAAGCGTTACCGCCAAGTTGATGTGTTAATCATCGATGATATTCAGTTCCTTGCGAACAAAGAACGGACACAGGAAGAGTTCTTCCACACATTCAACTCACTGTATGAAGCAGGGAAGCAAATCATCATTTCATCAGACCGTCCACCGGATGAATTGCAGTTGGAAGACAGGCTTGTCTCTCGTTTTGAACGAGGAATGATTGCAGATGTATCCGTTCCAGATTACGAAACGCGTTTGGCTATCCTTCAAGAGAAATCAAAAGAGTATGAACTCTTCATAGATATGCAGGTACTTCAGTTTATTGCAGAGCACACTACGAAAAATGTTCGTGAGCTCGAAGGTATTTTGATGCAAGCGGTTGCTCAGTACGAACTCGAGCAGCGAATGCCAACAATCAAAAGCATTGCAGACATTATGGGTAAGCTTAATAAGGATCCACATATAAGAGAGGAAGACATAGGCTTCGAAATGAAGGAGCAAAAACGTGCAACATTCCAAGATGTTATGGAGTCTGTGAGCAGGTATTATAGTGTTTCTATTGATGATCTCATCGGGAAATCCCGCGTTCGAGAGGTATTGATACCACGTCAGGTTGCTATGTTTATCGGGAAGAAATTCCTGAATATTAGCTTTGTACGGTTGGGTGAATCCTTCGGAAATCGTGATCACACAACGGTTATGAATGCTGTCGGAAAGATAGATAAGAGCCTCAATAGCGATTCTAACGTTTTGCGTGAAATCCACGCACTGACATCTGAGTTGGGTCTAAGATAATACACACTTTGCTTCACTGCTTCGATGCAGCACGCTACACTTGGCTCGATGGCTTCTGCTTCTGAACCACAGGTTGATGATTTATATACGTTGCGACACAGCTTAGCGCACGTTCTTGCACAGTCTGTTTTAAAGCTCTGGCCAGATACACAGATCACGATTGGGCCACCAATTGATACAGGATGTTACTACGATTTTCTTTTCAAACAGCCAATTTCAGATACAGATTTTAAGCAAATCGAAAAAGAGATGCGTGGCATTATTAATAAAGGGCAAACATTCGAGGTTGAAGTATTATCAACTGCGGATGCAATAGCGTATTGGAAGGAGCGAAATCAAAAATTCAAAGTAGAACTCATTGAAGATCTTGCAAAAAAAGGTGAGACAGAAGTAACGCACTATAAAAACCTCGATGCAAACGGGAATGAAATGTTTGTGGATTTATGTAAAGGCGGACATGTTGAGAACCTCAAAGAGCTTCCAGCAGATGGTTTCAAAATTATGTCACTTGCTGGTGCATACTGGAGAGGGGATGAAACGCGTGACCAGCTTACTCGTTTGTACATCGCAGCATTTCCCACAAAGGATGAACTCAAAGCACATTTGCAAATGCTTGAAGAAGCGAAGAAGCGAGATCATCGAAAGCTTGGTTCTGAAATGGATCTTTTTACCTTTAGTGAACTTGTCGGTCCTGGGCTTCCTCTGTGGACTCCGCGAGGAACATTACTTCGGAACCTTCTTGATGGATATGTTTGGGAGCTTCGTGAGGCTCGTGGATATAGTCGCGTAACGATTCCACACATTACAAAGAAGGAGCTTTATGAAACAAGTGGACACTGGCAGAAGTTTTCAGATCAGCTGTTTCATATTACAACTCGTGAAGGGCATGAGTTTGCAATGAAGCCAATGAACTGTCCACACCACACACAGATCTACGCGAGCTCGCAGCGCAGCTATAAGGATCTTCCACAGCGTTACGCAGAAACAACAACCTGTTACCGAGATGAGCAGTCTGGAGAGCTTCATGGGCTCTCACGTGTTCGTGCATTCTCTCAGGATGATGCACATGTTTTCTGTCGAATGAATCAGGTAAAAGAAGAGTTCTTAAAAATTTGGGATATTGTCGATACATTCTATGCAACAGTAGGCTTTGGCGAACTCGATGTTCGTTTATCTCTTCATGATCCTGATAATTTTGATAAATACCTTGGAACTCCAGAGTTATGGAAAAAGGCAGAAGATGCTATTCGAGAGCTTGCTACTGAGCGTGGATCAAAGTTTATTGAAGAACCAGGTGAGGCAGCATTCTACGGACCAAAGGTAGACTTCATGACAAAAGATTCCATTGGACGTGAGTGGCAGGTTGCAACTATCCAGCTCGACATTAATATGCCTGAAAATTTTGATCTTACCTGTATTAATGAACAAGGAGAAAAAGAGCGCATTGTGATGGTTCATGCTGCAATTATGGGTTCACTTGAAAGATTCTTCTCCATCTACCTAGAGCATGTTGCTGGAGTTTTCCCTTTGTGGCTTTCACCAGTACAGGCATACATTCTTCCTGTTGCAGATGTTCACGAGGAGTATGCTGCAGAGGTAGCGTTTTCGCTTAAAGAGAAGGGGATTCGTTCTCAGATTCTCGACAGTTCAGATTCACTTGGAAAACGTGTTCGTGAAGGTGAGAAGAAAAAAGTGCCATACTTATTGGTTCTTGGTGATAAGGAAAAGGATAGTAAAGGGGTTACAGTTCGCAACTTTAAGACAAAGGAGCAGGTTGAAGTAAGTCTGACTGACTTTATAGAAAAGACTGTTTCAGATATTAAGACTAGAAAGTTAGAGCCATCTATTGGCTAAGAATTTTCTTGAGTGTTTTAACTGTAATGTCGAGTTCTTCTTTTGTGGTACTAGCACCGAGGCTAAAGCGAATATTTTCAGATGCAGATGCACTGTCTCTTCCCATTGCCTCAAGGACATGACTTGGGCCACTCGATCCTGATGCGCATGCACTTCCTGTCGCAGCAGCAATTCCTGCTAGGTCTAGCTGTATGACAAGTGTTTCACCACTTCTTCCTGCAAAACGTATATTTGCATTATTGGGGAGGCGATTTAGCCGAGGTCCGTTGAGACTTACACCCGGAATACTTTCGAGTTCTGCTATGAAGTAATCACGAAGTTCTGTCAGACGTTTTTCTTCTTCTGGTTGCTTTGCGATCGAAAGCTCTAGTGCTTTTGCCATTCCGACTATTGCAGGTAAATTTTCACTTCCTGCACGAAGACCAAACTCTTGGCCTCCGCCGAGTATTTGTGCTGCGAGCTCGATATAATCTCGTACGATGAGTGCACCAATTCCTTTTGGTCCATAAAATTTATGAGCAGCTATTGTTGTCATATCTGGTAGTACAGGAATCGCAACCTGTCCTATTGGCTGAACTGCGTCAGTATGGAAGGTAATACCTTTTTCTTTGCAGATGGTATCACACTCCGCAATTGGTTGCATGGCACCTACTTCGTTATTTCCCCATTGAATGGAGATAAGTGCAGTATCATCTCGTAGAGCGTCGTTGAGTACGTCCATTTCAAGGACTCCTTCTGTATTCACTGGCAGAAGTGATAGAGACCATCCTTCACGCTGTAGGCGCTGCACTGCTTTGATGCTGCAGCTATGCTCTGTACTGAGTGCAATAATATGGCCAGTTTTTCCGTGTTGCTGTTTCCATTTTTCTGCGCGACCAAAGAGGGCAAGGGAGTTTGCTTCGCTTCCTGATGCAGTGAATATAACCTCATGTGGCTTTACGTTAAGTAGCTCTGCAATAGTGAGGCGAGCATTATCGAGTAGGTTTTTTGCTTCTCTTCCTTTACTGTGAGGTGATGACGGATTACCCCAATGTTCTCGCATGACAGGAAGCATTGCCTCGTAGACATGAGGATCCAAAGGAGACGTTGCTGCATGGTCTAGATATATCATTGTCTGGAGTATGAACGAGAGCGTTAGAATTAAGAATACATTTCATGATTAATTCTTTTGAAAAGATAGGGTAGAATATCCGTAATGTTTGAAGCATTTACTATTGGACCGGCGATTATCTGGACAAGGGCAGTCTTTCTGCTCATTGGTATATGGGTATCTGTTGAGTTCTTTCTCAGACTTGCAGAGAGTGCGAATCTTTCCCTTCAGCACTTTAAGGATAAATCATGGTACTTCCTTGCGGGCTTTGTATTTTTTGGAAGAATATTTGCCGTTATTGCTCAGTATAAAATTTATATAAGAGATCCACTTCGATTGTTTATTCTTTGGGATGGGTCGTTTAGTTTTATAGGAGCGGCATTTGGTATTGGTGTGGTTATCTACTTTGTTACACGCTCTCATCGTTCTACCTTTTTGCAGTGGCTTGATGTACTGCTTCCAGCAGCGCTCTTTGGCTCTGCATTTGATTGGTTCGGCCAATTTGCAGCAGGAAGAGCATATGGAAAGCCGACAGATATGCCGTGGAGTATTACGTATGACGCTATTAACGTTCGTTACACAGTCCCTATTCATCCTGTACAGCTTTATTACGCTTTCGCTTTCCTTATACTGACATTTGTTCTTCTTGTTATTCGAAAACATTCAAGGCGTGCAGGGGACGAGACATCTGTTGGTATTTTAATAGCAACGTTTTGTACGTTTATTTTTGAATACTTTAGAGGAGATTTCTCCATTCCTGTTTTTGCAACTCGTATGGATTTCATTGTTTTACTCACATTGTTTATTAGCCTTGGGATATTTGCGGCAGTAGAGCTGAAGCTCACTCAGAAAGCTCTTATTATTCAAGAGGCAATACTTATCGGCGTCTTTGGTGGTTATATGCTGATCCGAAAAATGTTGCCCTTTGCGACATTTGAATTGCGTTTCTCACAGTTTCTTGCGGTACTTTCTTTCCTCGCCGTCGTAGTGTACGTTGTGGTACATCGTCGTCGGTACCCCCACTTATAATGACAACTGCCCTTAGTTTTTTACAGCAATTTGCTCAGCCATGGTTTGTATTCCTTTCAGAAGATCCAACTCTTCGACTTCTTCAGTTTGGAATGCTCTTTGTCGGTGTCATTGTTATTTTTCTCGTTTTTTTCACGACAAGAGATATTTTACTTCGCACACATTCGTTTTGGATTATGTTTTTCTCGATTGTTCTCGTCGCACTTCTTCCTGTTATTGGATTCTTTTTATACTTGCTCATTCGTCCTGCTCGCACTATCAAGGAGCGAGAAGTTGAAGAGTTATTATTGCGCATTATTGCTGATAACACCTCATCAATTCGAAAGCAGCCTGGTGATACGAAAGCTGGCATTGTAAAAAAGAAGCCAGTAAATAAGAAAAAGACTACCCCTTCTGAAGATCTTTCCCTTTAATATTATGTCTGATTTTTTCGTCTATCTGTTTTGGCCAAATCCAGCAAATGCGAGTTACGATAGCCCAAAGGCATTGGTTCTCCTTGCCATTTGTTTGTTATTCATCACAGCGTCATTTGCTATCAAGCAATGGAGAAAGGGCCTAAAGAATGCACCAACAAAAAAACTTTCTCGCTCATGGTCATCTACAACTTTTTGGTTCGGACTCATTGGACTATTCCTTGTTGTATGTAGAGTAGAAGGAATTTCTTTTTTATCTATGCGTGTATGGTGGCTTGCATGGTTACTAGCACTTGCCTTGTACGGTTTTGTGCAGTTGAAAATGTTCAAAGCTCGTCATTACGAAGTGCTACCAAAGCAGAAGGTTGCAGCTACTGAACGTGATCGGTATCTACCAAAGAAGAAGAAAAAGTAGTGCTGACAAGCTGCATTTTTTTGAATCTATCAGGTGTTCCTATAGAATTACGTAGATCGTAGTTCTACGATCTTTCTTTCCTATGCGAGTTCTTACGCACAAAGGCGTTACTTGGCATGACGACCCAGCGCCGTCAGAGCAAGTCTTGTTAGAGTTGCAGGAAAAATATGGGTTTCATGAGCTCGATATTGAAGATTGTCTTAGTGAGCATGAGCGACCAAAAGTGGAAGAGTACGACACGTACTTGTTTCTTGTGTTTCATATTCCTTACCGTGCACGAAAGACAGGACGTATAGTTAAAGAAGAAGTAAATATCTTTATGGGACAGGATTTCTTCGTCACTCTTCATAGAGGTAAAATTCCCATTCTTGATAGGCTTTGGAGGGACCTTGAAAATTCCGAAAAGATGAGAGCAGAGTACCTACAGCATGGAACAGGATTCTTTCTCTATGAACTAATGCGTCATTTCTTCGAGGATGTTTTCCCGCTAGTAGATAGTATTCGTAAAGAACTTCGCCGTATGGAGGAAGTGCTATTTGAGAACGATGAAGAGGTGGATCTCTTAAGAGATATCATGACCGTGAAGCGAAACATTATTAGCATGCGTTCTATTTTGCTTCCACAGCGAACGCTAACAGCAACACTGGAGCACAAGAATAAGAAGTTTGTTCCAGAGGAACTAGGATTATACTTTGACGATATCCTTGATGCTATTGAGCGTCAGTGGGCTCTGCTTGATACAGCAAAAGAAATGATTGATGCATTACAAGATACACATGAGTCGTATCTGACTCATAAGACAAATGCAGTTATCCAGTTGCTCACTATTTTTTCGGTAACTATGCTACCCCTTACATTCATTACTGGTCTTTACGGTATGAATGTGGCATTGCCTTTTGCAAGTAGCTCTAATGCATTTTTAATTGTTATTGGTATTATGGGTGTTATTTTTACAACGATGTTAGTGTTTTTTGCTCGAAAGCATTGGTTATAGTGTAAAAACTCTCCTGTTTAAGTTTCTTGACATTGCAGTGTAAATCGTCGACCATACTCCTCCTATGCCACTCAAACATTTTACAGAAACTTTTTTGATTGTTGTTCTCGGAGCAGTTATTGCTTTAACAGGATTGCTTATTGCAACTCTTCCATCACTTCCTCATGGTGCATTGCCGTGGGTTGTGCTTTTCATACTCTCTGTTGCATATCCGTTGTCTTTACATTCAATGTTTCAGAAGAGGCGTGCAGATAATTTGTTTAGAAATCTTCATTGGTTCCCAGCGGGAATGCTTCTTGTATGGCTTCTTTTGCAAGGTATTGTTCTTGGGACGACACTTCATTTAGAGCAGGTAAGTTGGTTTACATGGGCATGGACACTTCCTGCAGTGATTGTTGGTTTCGTAATGATGATCATGTTCTGCCTAAAGGTTATTCGTCGACGTGTTCCACGATTGTCATTTTTGGCAGGTATTCTTGTTCCGTTTACAGCACTTGCACTTGTGAGTGAATATGGGCCTCATTTTGAAAAAGATATTACAGCCATGATGTGGGATAATAGTGTGATGAAGTCTTCAGACACGAGTTTTTTAACAGCATGGATGAAGACAGGCACAGGAGCAGAGAAGAATTTGGAACCATCTGAAAACAAGGCAGAGGAGGAGTGGCGTGAGCACTTGCGCATGCAGCAGCGCCGAGAAGAGCGCATTGCAAATCGTTTAGATGGAATAGATAGCTCATTATCACAATCATCAGATATTTCTTCTTCTTCCAATTCATCTGAAGAAATACAACAGCCTATGCTTTCTGGTACAGGTGAAGAGCTTCGTAATGTCGGTACAATGCCTGGTCATCTTCCAAGTTCTGGGTTTGGTTGGAATATGATTATCATTACAATGATTGCTGCCTACAGTGCAACTCTTCATAAGAGTTTTAAAAAAACTGCTTAAGTAGTACGATAGGGACATGACTACTATTTCGCGTATTCACGCACGACAAATTTTAGATAGCCGAGGAAACCCAACTGTTGAAGTAGACCTCGAATTAGATGATGGCACATTTGGACGCAGCGCAGTTCCTTCTGGTGCAAGTACGGGCACTCATGAGGCATTAGAGCTTCGCGATGGCGATAAGGCTATCTATCTTGGTAAGTCAGTACTAAAGGCCATTCAAAACGTTAATGGGCCAATTGCAGATGTTCTCAAGGGTAAGTCTATTGCAGATCAACGTACCATAGACCAGATTATGCTTGATCTTGATGCTACGCCAAATAAATCGTCTTTAGGTGCTAATGCAATTCTTGCTGTGTCGATGGCTGCGTGTCGTGCACGAGCTGGTGTTGAACACAAGCCATTATGGCAGTCGTTGGCAGATCAATTTGATGTGATCAATCCAACATTGCTTCCAATGCCAATGATGAATGTCATCAACGGTGGTCAACATGCAGATTCTGGACTGAGTTTTCAGGAGTGTATGATTATCCCAACAGGCATTGCAAATTTTTCAGATGCTATCCGTGCGGGTTCTGAGATTTTTCACACTCTTCAATCTTTATTGCAGGATGCAGGCTATACAGTATCTGTTGGTGATGAAGGCGGATTTGCACCACAGGTAAAAAGCGGAGAAGAGGCTTTTGATTTTCTCTTACAGGCAATTAACCGTGCAGGGTATACAGGCAAAGTTCAACTTGGGATTGATGCTGCTGCATCAGAATTCTATACAGATGGAAAATATGATGTTGATGGAAAGATGATGACATCATCAGAGCTCACCGATTATTACGTGTCATTATGTGATACATACCCACTCGTGAGTATTGAAGATAGTCACAGTGAAGACGATTGGGATGGTTTTGCAGATCTTACAGCAAAAATTGGAGCACATCGTCAACTTGTCGGTGATGATCTCCTTGTTACGAATGTTGAGCGTATTCAAAAAGCTATTGATGCAAAGACAGTGAATAGCGTTCTTATTAAGCTTAATCAAATAGGAACTGTCTCTGAAACTGTTGATGCAATAACACTTGCTCAGGCACATAATTTGACAGCTGTTGTTAGTCACCGAAGTGGAGAAACAGAGGACACGTTTATTGCCCATTTAGCAGTTGGGCTTCGTACGGGACAGATTAAAACAGGATCTCTTAGTCGTACAGACCGTGTGTGTAAGTATAACCAACTACTACGCATTGAAGAACAACTAGGAGACAGGGCAGAGTTTTGTAGTCCTTTTTAGGTTAATCATAGTTGCCACAGCAGGGGAGATATGCAATTATCACTCCTTATTTCCTAATTCTCGACTAATATTTGGGTTTATACAGAACATTGCTAAATATTAGAAAATATGTTATAATAATAAGTCAACATGCCACTCAATAAAGACCAGATATCGGCTGCACGAAGCGCAATAGAAGGGGCTGAACGCCTACTGATTGTTCCTCATGCAAATGTTGATCCTGATGGTCTTGGTTCTGCATTGGCTGCATTCTTGCTGTTTTCACAGCTTGGGAAGGAAATAACAGTAATTTGCCCGGACACAAAGCCAGAGAATCTTCGTTTCCTTCCTGGGTTTGAAAAGCTTGAACAGAATATCGATTCTTCTCAGAATTTTGTGATTACCATCAATCTTCACGATGGTGTTGAGGTCGATAAGCTTCGCTATACCGTTGAAGATCATCGAGTGAATATTATTGTGATGCCAAAGAAGGGGAAGATTTCTTCTCAACAAATCTCTTATGGCGATACAGGTCATCCATTTGATTTGATTGTTGCAGTGGATACTGCAGATTTACCACTAATGGGAGAGTTTTACACAGAGAACATTGATATGTTTTCAGAGGTGCCTATTTTGAATATCGATCATCATGTTAGTAACTCCAATTACGGGCAGCTACAACTTATCGATACAACGGCAGCGTCTGCTACAGAAGTTCTGTATGAGTGGTTTACACATGTTTCAGAATGGAAGGAGAAGATCACACCAGATATCGCGACACTTCTTTTGACAGGGCTTATTACCGATACAAGAAGTTTTCAAAATCCTAATACAACACCGCGGAGCTTGGAAGTTGCAGCAGAATTATTAGAGCGTGGTGCTCGTCAACAAGAAATTGTTCAGCATATCTATAAAACAAAACCACTTTCAACACTCAAAATTTGGGGAAGAGCACTAAACCAGATTCAAATGGATAAGGGCGCAGGAATTGTATGGTCGACGATCAGTAAAGAAGATCTTGCTGAAATGGAAGCTACAGCAAAGGAGACCTCAGGAATTTTAGATGAATTGATTTCAACAATACCAGATGCAGATATTCATGTTCTCTTTACAGAACTGGAGGATGGCTCTGGGCTCAAGGCAAGTGCAAGAAGCTCTGCCGCTGTCGATGTCAGTGCTCTTGCAGGAAAGCTCTTTGGCGGAGGCGGTCATAGTCGTGCTGCAGGGTTTAGAGTATCTGGGTTTGATAATTTTCAGTTGGCAGCACTTGATTGTGTCCAAAAGCTTAAGGAGGGAATGGCAAAACAGAAAGAGTCTGCTATATCTGGACCAATTGATGTTCAGGCACGCATTCCAGAGTCTGTACCATCAAATCCAAGTCCAACAATCTTTCCATCAATGGAGAAGCCAGTGACACCGACGAAGTCCACAGATATTGTTAGTGAGATCGCAGATAAGAAGAATACAGGCGCTCAGAAGGGGACAGATATTGTGCTGTAGATGTGAAGTCGCATATTTTGCTTGTAGATAGGCTTTTCTCCCTATAGACTCGTTTCGGCTATTTTTTCTTCGTACATTTCTATGCGTCTCGTACAGGTCGCCAAGGCTCTCGGCATGACAGGTCAACAGCTCCGTAAGGAGTTGGAAAATGTTGATTTCGGGGTCAAGCCAACCGATAGAGAGGTTGATGATGGCTTGGCACAGGGTGTTGTACGATATTTTGCTAAGCAAAAGGGGATTGAAGTGGATATGGAGGCACTATTTGGTATTCAGGACCAAGATGCTGCTTCTCAGAAATCTGAGCCTCAAAAAGAAGAAGAGGAGGCAGAAGAAGAGGTAGAGCAGGCTGCAACGACACAATCAAAGTCATCAGATTTGAATGTACTTCGTAAGCTTACATTGGAAGGTGTATCAAAAGAGGCAATTGCAAAGCAGGAGAATATGATGAAGACTACAAAAACAAAGAAAAAGGCTGCACCTGCAAGAAGAGAAGAAACACAAAAGAAAGCAGCGTCGGTTCATCAGGAGCAAATCAAAAAGAAGGAGGGAATTATCATGCTTCCAGATATGATTACGGTAAAAGAGTTTGCAGAAAAAACAGGTATTCAAGTACCCAAAGTAGTTGCTGCACTTATGTCTAATGGTGTGATGGCAAACATTACACAGAATATCGATTTTGAAACAGCGTCTATTATTTCTGCTGATCTCGGTGTCACTGTTCAAAAAGAAGAAGGTACTGCAGATGCAGAATCGCTTTTCAGTCGAAACCTTCAAGATCTTATAAAAGACGAGCCAGAAAATCTTTCCCCTCGTGCGCCAATCGTTGCGGTGATGGGGCACGTTGACCACGGAAAAACATCTATCCTCGATACTATTCGTAAGGCAGATGTTGTGAAAGGAGAGGCAGGAGGAATTACACAGCATATTGGTGCATACCAAGTAGAGCATAAGTCTGCAGGGTCTGATGAAATACATAAGATTTCATTCATCGATACACCAGGTCACGAAGCATTTACAGCTATGAGAGCGAGGGGTGCTCAGGTTACAGATATTGTTGTTCTTGTTGTTGCAGCTGATGAAGGGATAAAGCCAACAACTATTGAAGCTATTGATCATGCAAAGGATGCAGGGGTTTCAATCGTTGTTGCGATTAATAAAATGGATAAACCAAACGCAGACCCAGAAAAGGTAAAGGGAGAGCTTGCAGGGCATGGCCTTCAAGCTGAAGACTGGGGTGGTAAAACGCCAACAGTGCTGTGTAGTGCTCAAACAGGACAGGGTATAGAGGAACTTCTGGATACATTAGTTCTTATGGGGGAAGAGGCAAAGCTTATGGGAAACCCAAACAGGTCTGGAATTGCGACAGTAGTAGAAAGTCATCTTAATCAGTCCCTTGGGCCACTTGCTACGATTATCGTAAATACTGGAACGCTCAAGGTAGGAGATCCATTCGTCTGTGGAGAAATATCTGGAAAGATTCGTACAATGATTGATGTTCATGGCAAGCGTCTTACCAGTGTTGGACCATCTGATGCAGTACAAATTGCAGGGCTCACAAAGGTGTCACGAGTAGGAGATATCTTGCAGGCTGTCACTTCTGAACAGAAAGCAAAACAGCTCCTTGAGGCGGTAAAACAAGAAGGACACCTCCGAAAGAAACGTAGCTTTGCAGATTTGGTTTCACGTCTCTCTGCAGGAAAACTAAAGCAATTAAAAATTGTGCTGAAGGCAGATGCGGAAGGGTCCCTTGATGCTATTGAAGAAACATTAATGAAAAAGACGACCGATGAGGTGACAGTCAAAGTTATTCACAGTGCTATTGGCGCAGTGACAGAGACAGATATTATGATGGCTTCTGCGAGTGATGGAATAGTTATTGCTTTCCATGCACCAGTCCCTGCGACCGCTCTTCGGGCTGCAGAGCACGAAGGTGTTCGTGTTCAGGAGTATGACATTATTTATAAGCTATTCGATGATATCGATAATCTACTTCTCGGACTTGTCGAAGCAGTTGAAAATGAGCAAATTCTTGGTCATCTTGAAATTAAAGGCGTCTTTATGACAAAGAGGTCAGAACAGGTGATTGGAGGAAAGGTTACCGATGGAACTATCAAGCGCCTACCATATCGCATTATGCGCGGTGGAGAGGAGGTAGGTACAGGCCGTATTACTTCTCTTCGTAGGGTTGAAAAAGATGTTAAAGAAGTGTCTGAGGGGACAGAGTGTGGGCTTCGTACAGATAGTAGTGTGCCACTCCTTGAAGGAGACATCCTTGAGGTATTTCTCAAAGAGCTAAAGAAGAAAATATAGCCCGTTTTACTGTATTTGCGCTACTGCATTTGGGTTCGCTTTTACATCTGCCAGCAGGTTTTCTGTTGTTCCTGGATCTTGTTCTAGGGCTTCAATAAAATCGAGTCCTGTGTTTCTATTTTTATCTTTGCTCATGCCAGAGAGTCCACTCAAAATATTATGTGCAAGTGATGAATTCATTCCATCAAATATTTCTACAACTTCAACGAGTTTCCTATCTTCACGTTCTTTTCCTTGTTTTTTTGGATGAGTGATCGATCGCATGTTTTCTTTTGTAATAGTTTCACCCTGTAGGCTGCTAAATTTTTTAAGCAATGCATTTTTCTGGCCACCTTTAAGGCTCATAAGCATTTCAGCTTTCTTTCGTGTGAGTCGGTTCTTACTAAATTTCGCGAATTTTGAATTGGTGAGTATATTAAATTTTGAATCTTTGCCTGCAAGAGCGACTATTCCACCGAGCATTAACAGTGTCATAACACGTATTTTCCCTTGGCGCATGTCGTTGATAGCGTTTATCGCAAAGAGTACGCCAAGCCCCATCATTGCAATAACTTGTAGCGAGCCCTTAAGGTTTTCAGGGTCTGTGCAGTATCGCTGTATCTGTTCTCTTTCTGCTATGCCACCGTATTTTGCAGAGAAGAACCGACCTTTTTTGCTCTGTGGCGGGTGAACTGTATCGAGTATTTCTTTTAATGTTTCTCTGTATTTAGCAAAGAATTCTGCTCGTTTTTTGAATTGTTCTGCTTTTTCGTTATCGCCCTCTGGGATCATTGCTTCGGTCCGTTTTGCATCAGAGACATATGCGAGATCATCTTTCAGAAGTGGCATATCAATAATAAGCTCATTCCCTGATAGTCCTGCATATGTTTCTTTTCCTTTTAGTGGCTTCATTCCCCATTTTGCGGTTCGTCGGATGCGTTGAAGAATTTCAGGAACTCTTTTTTGTTCGTTATCTCCTGATGATTCTACAAAACCATTATTTGTTTCTATACGGGCATGGCCTCCTGTTTGCCATAGCCTCACTCCTTGTGGGTTCAGAGAAGCAATTCTTTCTTGTGAGAGTACCCCATTGAGTTCTGTACGTACTTGCTCTGCAGTGCGACTCTCTTCTCGTTCCACAATTTCACCCACTGCAGTGTTTCGAAGCGTATCTGCACCCATTCTATGGGCGAGTTCAGCACGCTGCATTGTGTTTCCTTGATTAGCTTCATGCCTTTTAAGTGATTCTGGAGTAACCAGATTTTCAGCATTATTCTGAAGGCCGTTGTTTTGTACTTCAGCTGTGCTCATGAAAATACCTATGGTGTACTTGGTGGCGGACCGCCAGATTTATCTATTTCGCGTTTTAATTCCTTAGATATATTTTTGCCATGTTGATCTAATTCTTTCAAAACGTCTGCTGGTTTAAACGCACTTGCCTCATCTGCTGTCAGGCCTTGTGCTTGCAGGGCATTTTGCAGTGCACCACTATCCATTTGAGTTTTCAGATCAGCTTTGAAATCTACCATGTTCGTAATTTCACCTGTCGATGTATTGTATCCTTTGATTTTGTTACTGTGTGCAATATCTGCAAGAGCCTTGTTCATCGGAGATGAGCTACTCTTTAGCGCCTCAACAACTTTATTATCTGAGGATCCACTACCTCCTGAGCTACCACCCTTAATCGCTTCACCAAATGAAAGGTTATCAAGTCTATTAGAGAATGCACGAGGGGCTTTCTTCATTTGGTTGAGTGTCATACTCTTTCCGCCTCCTGTTGGAATAGGAATGCTCAACGGAATCTTGAGGGCAGCTGAACCAATACTGCTTCCGAAGTTCTTAATACCGTTTGTGACATTTACGTACGTTTCATCAATCTTCATTACAGCGAAAAACCCTGTCCAAATAACAAAGAATGTCATAAGAAGCCATAGTAACGACCATGCGTCATTGATACCGTGAATCATTGCACCTGTTTCAAGACATAATGGATTATCTGCTCCAAGCGTGAGGACACAGTCTTGTGTACCAACGGTACTAAGGAGAATGAATCCAATACACATAGGAACTGCAAGAGCCACAGGAAGGAATGCTGCTTTGACAAATTTCTTAAAGATTTCAAATGTGTTAAACCCTGGAGTGATCTTATCATCTGCTACAAAACCAATGAACATAAATGGCATAAATGCCACGGTAAACCAGATAATTGGAATACGAATAATAAACACAACAAGCATCGCCAGTAGTGGCAAAAAGAGCATTGCCATGAGTGCTACGACAAGCAAGATGTGCATTAGGAAGAAGAAG
>PFDQ01000017.1 GCA_002772815.1 Candidatus Peregrinibacteria bacterium CG10_big_fil_rev_8_21_14_0_10_42_8 | reverse complement strand
ACTTTTTTGTACTATTAGAGGGGGTAAATGAAGATTTTCTACACCAAGTAGAGTTTTAAACCTTTTTTTGGAATATCTCTCTATTATCAGATGTGGAAAGTTTTGCAGTGTTTTTTCTCATCTCCATAACACCATTTTTCATGACAACATATGTGTCATCTGGAATATCAGATCCAAGTAAAGTTTTACTACTAATAAAACTTCCTGATCCAATTTTAATCCCAGGATTAATACTCACATGAATACCAATACGACAATTATCACCAATAATACTTCCACACTTTATTTTATGTGTATTCATTTTTTCATCTTTTACAGTAGAGAATATTTCTTCTTCATCTAGTCGTAAATTTCCGGTAACTGTACCCGCACCAAATGAAACATTATTACCAATAACACTATCACCAAGGTAGTTCATATGTGTCCACACATTCCCATGTAGTACCGAGGATTTTACCTCTGTTGAAAATCCAACAACAGAGTTATCGCCAATACTAGAACCTCGTACGAGTGCATTATTTGCCACGATAACATTTTTACCGATATATGCAGGCCCACGAATAACTGCGTTATGAAGGACGCGTGCGCCCTCTTCTATAACAACATTTCCAATAATCTCTGCACTACTATGAATCTCTGCACTACTATGAATTAATTGTTCGGTAATCTCATTTAGGAGGAGGTCAGAAAGGTCTAAGATGTGCCATGGGTATTTTACTGCTTGCCATGGTCCACTATATGAGACTGTGTTGTACACATGTGATGCAAAAAGTTTTGCTAGTGCTTGTTCATAACCATCATCTGTTGATTCATCTACATCGTTTAGTGTTTCTTGTAGTGCGTGTGGATCTTGATGAATATGTGCAACAAGGTTGATAAGGTTACTTGGTTCATTTCCTTCACCTGGCTTCTCCACAATTCCTGTTGCACGGTCACCGTCTACTGTGAGGTATCCACCTGGGAAGTACTTTTTTACTTCGTAAGCAAGAATGACACCGTCGCCTGGTGCATTAAGGAGTGCGGTATAGATAGATGGATCGACTACATCGTTACCACTGACAATAAAAAGAGGGTCATTGGGATATGCCTTTAGAATACTAAGTATTGCACCACGCATACCAAGATGTAAATCTTCTTGTTCTACAGTGGGTATATCTGGGTAGATAGTTTTTGCTACCTCTAGGTTGTGTTCTCCTCCAACAAGAACAATATCTTTGCATCCTGCTTTTCGCAATCGTTCAACTTGATGTTCTAGTAATGTTTTTCCGCAGACAGAAAAAAGGTTTTTATCAGCAAGTGGCCAAAATCGAGTACTTCGGCCGGCGATAAGAAGAAAAGTCCTCATAATCTGATCCCTATTCTAGGGAGAAATGGGCAATCTGTATATTATTAAAATAAAAGATTGTAGTTAAATTGTCAACTTTCTATAGAGTAAATTCCCTTCTTTATGCCTAGGCAAGGCTTGTGTTTCACAGTACATTTATTCGCCTTAACCATTTATTTCTATGAAAATTACTACATCTATTCTCACAACAGTATTTGCATTACTTATGGTAATGCCATCAACAGTAGCAGCTGCGTATTATGCAGATGCAGATGGTTGGCCAAATTGGATTGGTCGTGATGACGACTTGTATACAACGTATAAGCAGCGACCAGAAATGGCTGCAAAATATGTGCCGTTATCCCTTATTAAAACAGGTGGATTTCAAAAGCTAGTCGAGGAGGTAGAAGGCACTGCAAATGTTGATACGACAAAGTGGCCAAGTTGGATCGGAGAATTGGCAAACTAAACACCGTCAAATTTCATAGAGATCGTCCCAAGTGATGGGGTGGTTTTTATGGGTATATTCAGTGATGTATATCGATCAAGGACATCTCCATGAGGGTGTCCATATCGATTGTCTTTTCCTGCAGAAATAAGGATAAGGTCGGGGTTTACTTCAAGGAGAAAGCCAGTGGATGATGACGTGCGGCTTCCGTGGTGCGGAGCCGTCATAATAGTTGATCGAACATTTACACCTGATGCGAGGATCAGTTGTTCTGCTTCCTCCTCTATATCACCAGTAAAAAGTATGGTGTCATTTCCGAACATCATACGAGTGACAATTGAAAAATTATTTTGAGATGAAGGATGCAACCCAACAATATTCGGTGGTGGCCAGATAATGTCGAGAGTTATTCCATCAATAAGGATGTCTTGTGTGGGGCTGGGTAACAGTACAGAAATCTCTTTCTGTGAAATTGTATCGAGTAACTCTTGGTATCTTCCGGATGTATGAAGTGCTCCACTAAGTAGGATGTTGTTCACTGTGTATCGATGGAGAACATTCGGTAGCGAAGTGATGTGGTCTGCATCAGGATGGGTAACAATAACAAGTTCAATGTCACGATCAAAAAACGACATATATTTCCCAAGGTGCTCTAGTGTGGAAAGGTTTGGACCACCATCTATCAAAATATGTTTTCCTTGTGGTGTCACAACAAAAAAAGAATCTCCTTGGTCTACATCAAGAATATACAAATGCATTTTCCCATCGGGTAAAAGGGATATTTCACGAGCGCATAGTAAGAGACTGGCGCATAAAAAGATAATAAAAATATTTTTCATAGCACAGCACCATATCAGCGAAATGACACTAGTTGTTGTATTGCATATGCGAAAATATGAGCGTTCGTATGTAATCGCTTTCTGTTCACATTTCACAAGTTCTATACCAATGAAGAACTTGTATTGTGTTTTGAGAGAAATATAAATGCACTGATAATAATTAGAATGACAATCGATGAGCCACCTGCGAGGATGGCAGCATTTTGCCAGTGAATGCCATTAAATTCTTCCACTGCTGCAGAATGGTCTACACCTTCAATCTTTTGAAGCGGTGTATCTTTTGTGATGACTTCTATTGTTGCAATGTTTTCTGGCACATCTTCTTTTTCATTGTTATTCATGTCATTAAAAAGAATTTTTCTTTCACTATCCATACTTCCAAAGGTTAGATCTCCTTGAAATCCATACCCTGGAATATATTGCGGCAAATTTGTATATTGAAAGATACCAGGAGAAACGTAGCCATAAGTATTAATAGTCTGAATGTAGAGCCCAAAGAAGCCAGGGGTAACATTTTGTAGTTGAACACCGCCGATATCAATCGGCAAAAGACTTGGTGGTCCAAAGGTCTGACCATCGCGAGTTTGATACACAATAATTCCGTATAAGTCCCTAGGAGTATTATCAACAGTCCACTCCATAGTAACTGTGTAGCCACCATTTTCTTGTATCTGTGGAACGAGTTGTACATCGGTGATATCTGGCGGAGAGACAGGATCTACCACTCGCGCAGGATCTTTGGCTGGTGGCTCCTTTCCTTCGCTGTGTCCACTAACGAGAGCTGCTCGATCTGAGGCATCAAGCGCCTGTCCATTCTTGCCCATAAATGGTTCGCTGAATTGGACGTTATAGACAGCACCCTTTGTTTGGACGACTGTCGTAATGGTAATAGTGCTTCGGTCTATTGTGATACTTTTAATGTGGAGAAGCTCTCCCTTTGCATTTTCAATCTTTAGTCCTTCAGGTGCACGAGCTTCTTCCACAGTGATTGGCGAAGAAAATGTGGTAACAATTGTTGTTGGTGATGTTACTTCTGCCTTAAGAAGGCGAACACTTTGTTCTTCAGACGGTGTTGGCAAAGTATTGGTAGGTTGTGCTGTAGGAGTCGGTGTTGGTATGGCTGTTGGCACAGGAGTGTTGCTAATCTCTACATATGCTTCTGTTGTAAAGAATTCACTTTCAAGTCCTTCTTCACTCACGGCAATTGCTGCAATAAAAAGTTCATCAACATCACTTGGTGCAGAGAATGTGAGGGTGGTTTCGTTTCCTTCTGTTGTTTCAAAGTCATCAAACAGTCCATTGTTTTCAAGAATAGATTGTGCGCTGTAATACACGCGGTAATACGCAATGGGGTCACTTGTGACACTATCCCATGTTACTGTTACTTCACTGTGTGTAGCAGATGCAGAAATGCCTTCAACTGCAGATGGCGATGCTGCAGCGAGCACGTTTCCAACAGCAGATAGAAGTGTAAGTGTACAAATGATTTTGAGTTTATTACGCATAATTGTGGTGTGTGTTTGTTTGAGAAATCTTAATATTGTACCAAAATTACGTGTTTTTGCCAATGCTATAACTATAGCAAGAAACTAAAATAGTTCTTTGTGCAACTTAAGTCCCCACCCCAGTGCTCCCATTAAAATAGTCATCGCAACGAGGCCTATTACCGTACTTAGTTCATTGGTGAGTATTGGAGCAAAGAGACTGAGCCCCATTGCAGTTCCTGCACTAAATAGCGCCCAGAGGCGTATTTCCTTTAGCGAAACACTCATTGTCATTTCACGCAGTGCTTGTGGTAGAAGTACGCATGCAAGGAGGACGTGTACGACAATCGATACTCCTGCTGCACTAACAAACCCATAATCTGGAATGAGGTAGACGTTAAGACCAAGTGAGAGGAGCGCAGCACTGAAGAGGGTTAAGACGAGCCTTTTCCACATATGACGGTTAAGCAAGACATAGAATGAATAGAGAATGATTCCATTCAAAAGTAATGGAATGCTAATGAGGCGAAGTGCAGTATCGGAGCCAGGTTGTGTCGCAGTGCTCAGGTATTGCTCTGTTGTAAGTAGTGCAACTAATGGACGTGACCAAAGAGCAGCAAAGAGGAAAGCAACAGTGCCAATAATTAAAATCGTCATAAATGTTTGTCCAAGAAGGAGACTCGTGTCCTCGCCTTTAGCGTCGCGTTCGCTGAGTATTGGGAGTGTGGAGTTGAGCAAGAATGTTGGGAGGATAAAACCCATATCTGCCATACGCACAACGAAACCATAGTATGCATTTTGTAATTCGAAATCGTCACGAAGGAGAGCAATCAATGTGATGTCGAACTGTCTATAAAATGCGAGGCATAAATAAGCAACCCCAAATGGAGCTGCACGCAAAAGAAGCCTTTTAATAAGCGTGATATCTGTTGATGGTCGTATACGAATGAATCGGTTTCCGTATATAAATGATACAAGAAATAAAAAACACGCACCAACTCCTCCAAAGAGAAGCATCATATGCAAATGAAAGAGGTTCGAACTTTGACGAACACCAAGAAAAATAAATGTTCCAATAAGTCCTGTCGTCATAATGCGCTGAAGCACTTCTGCTATAAAAACAAAGTGCATCTTGTAGTTAATTTGGAATACTGTACGAATAATTCCTGTGAGGAGTGTAAAAAATGGTACAAATGATGCAATAAGTACACTCACAGGAAGAGGGGTTCCCCTCCATTGCGGCATCAGCCACACAAAGAGCACAGCAGTTCCCATTGAAATTAGGAGAATAATTGTTCGCAGCACAAGTAGGGCACCAAGAACATTTTCTTTTTGTGTATCATCTGCCTTACTCATCTCTCGTACAGCAACGGCATAGAGGCCAAAGTCTGCAAGGATTCCAAAGAGTTGTAGGTATCCATACGCAGAGTTGTAGTTTCCAGCAAGTTCCTTAGTAAGCCCAATTGCGACAAACTTTACAGTCAAAATAGAGAGAGCAGCCATCACGATCTGGCTTCCCATTTGCCACAGTGTAGATGTCACAATAAGCTTTTTAGACATGGATACAGTGTACAGGAGTATTGCACTGGACAAATCTCATTTTTGCTCTACAATTAGCCATCAGAATGCCACTTCCATTCAAGCATCTAACGTCTACGGCGCAACTCACCCGAGAAGATATGGACGCCATTTTAGTAGTGACGGAAGATATGGAGAAGGTATATAACCTAGGAGGAAGTGAGATGTTTAAAGGAAAAGTATTTGCCAATTTGTTTTACGAGCCAAGTACAAGGACGAGGCTCAGTTTTGATGCTGCAATGAAACACCTTGGAGCAAGTGTTATCACTGCGGATGGTTTGCAATTTAGCTCTCTCTACAAAGGAGAAACCATTGAGGATACGATAACTGTTATCTGCCAGTATAGTGATGTAATTGTGATGCGTCACCCAGAGCAGGGCTCTGCAGATACGGCTGCAAGTGTTGCGACGGTGCCATTTATTAATGCAGGAGACGGGCCTGGTCAGCATCCAACACAAGCCATCCTCGATATGTATACCATTTATAAGGAACGAGGAACGCTCGACGGTATAAAAATCACACTCGTTGGAGACCTCAAATATGGACGAACAGTTCACTCTCTCAGCTTTTTATTGGGTCTCTATAAAGATGTTTCTTTCACACTGGTGTCCCCACCAGAATTAACAATGCCTGAAAAAGTTATCAGCTTCTTTACGGAAAAAGGAGTCTCTTACACAGAGGTAGGGTCTATCGAAGAGGGACTCGATAATGATGTTATCTACATGACGAGAGTTCAAAAAGAGCGCTTCGAGGATGAGGCAGAATATGAGCGATTGAAACTACAATATATCCTCAAGGCAGATCACGTTCGAGACAGAGACATCACAGTGATGCACCCACTTCCTCGTGTCGGGGAAATCGACACTGATGTCGATGCACTGCCAAATGCCGCATACTTTAGACAGGTACGAAACGGTGTTGTTGTTCGCATGGCGCTACTGGCAATGCTTCTTGGGAAGGCTTAGTACCCGTCGTAACTATCACTATCTTCCATTCCAAGTGCTTGCTTAAGTGTATGGAATTGCTGTTCGAATTCCTCTGAACTGAGATGAATATGTTCAGCCTGAGTGATAAAGCGCATATTTTTCCGATAAAATACTTTTCTACTATTTAAGATTTCAGCTGCCACATCAAGCCCTACTCCATAAATATATAATAATTTATGATCATCGAATTGTACTTCTGTTGGCTTTTCTGGGTTAAGTACTGCAATACCTGTGTTTCCGTCATTCAACATCAGTTCTTCATGATCTATTAGAATACTTTGGAGTACTGGTAGATCGATTCCTTCTCGATGTATATCTATATGTCCTGCCATGCAATTATGACTCGCCTCTAATACAACATCTACTTCATCACCAGTAATCTCTATGAGGTCCATAAAAAGATCCCATAATTTTTCCCGAGAAGCGGAAGCAATGATAATAGGAGATGTGATGTGTGTTTTTTTATCATGATAAGTGCGATAGTCAAATCCTTCTAACGGGCGCACATCAAGTGAATAGGAAGGTCGTATGGCATCGGTCAATTCAAAATCTCCATAACAAGACACGCTAAGATGCTGCTCAAAAACGTCGTCATCGAGTTCATGGAGACTATTGCCTAAGGAATGATCGTTATTATTCATGCAGTGAAACACTAAACCAATAATTAGCATAGTAGTCAACTAAACTCGTGGTAAGATGTGCCCTGATGACCAATATAATCACCCTTCCCGGCCTTATAGACTGCCATGTCCATTTTAGGGAGCCAGGATTTGAATATAAATCGACAATGGCATCAGAAGCCATTTCAGCAAAGGAAGGGGGCATTGCATGTGTGTGTGAAATGCCAAATACAAACCCTCCATGCACCACAGTCGACGCTTTTGTGGACAAGGTAAAACGAGCAGCAGGAATTTCAGATTGTGATATCCGGTTCTTCTTTGGTGTAACAGAAGCAGAGCACCTAGAGGAGCTCAAAGATCTTTGGGTAAATCATCCAGAGCTAAAAGCGAGGTGCAGTGGAGTAAAGTTGTATCTTGACCATTCCACAGGAAACCAAAAAGTAGATGGAGGGATAGTGGAAGAAATTTTCATTACATGCAAAGAGCTCGGTATCCCACTAATCGCTCATTGCGAAAGTCCAGAAATTAACGAGTCTGCAGAAACGTTTCTCAGGGGAAAAGCAGAGGATAGTGTGATTGATAGCGATGTATCTCTTCACTCTCTCATGAGGCCAGCTGCATCCGAGGCAGAGTCTATTGCGTATGCAATAAACCTTGTTCAAAAGCACGGCACACCATTCCATGTCGCACACCTTTCAACTGCCCAAGGAATTGGTCTCGTAAAAACAGCAAAGGAAGATGGGCTACCTGTAACCTGTGAAGTCTCACCACATCATTTGTTCCTCTCTATAGAGGACTACAAGACCCTTGGAACGCTGGGAAAGATGAACCCACCTCTTCGCTCGAAGCAAGACCAACAGGCTCTCTGGAAGGGCATAGAGGACGGCATAGTGGATTGTATTGCAACAGACCATGCGCCACATACTTTGAAAGAAAAAAGTGCAGAGCCACCAATGAGTGCTCCATCAGGAGTGCCAGGAGTAGAGACGATGCTTCCCCTCCTCCTGACCGCTGCTTCTGGAAAGTGGGAAGATAAAAAAATCACCATCGATCAGATTCAAAAGTTATGCTTTGAAAACCCGAATCGTATATTTAACCTTGGCAGATCGGCAGAGGAAACTATCGACGTAGACATCGATGCCACGTGGACGATCCATGCATCAAAATTGCACTCTCAGTGTGACTGGACACCATTTGAAGGGTGGGAAGTTGTCGGGAAGGTTATGCTTTAGTTATTCTTCTCCTCGTATTCATCTGGGCAGAACCGTTGCATGAATGCTTGGATGAGTTCCTCAAAGAGTGCGTTGAACTCTTCTATTTTTCCTGGGATTTTTTCGTAATTATGATTTGGCTTTACGTATAAGCCTTGGTTAATTTCAATCTGAATACCCGGAACAAGGAACGGTGGAATACGTCGACGGTGACAGTGATGGCCAAGGATATATTTCCCTGTGTATGGGAAGTTGATAGAGACTTTAAAGTCTTTACTTTCAAAAAAGTCTCGAAAGAAAATAGTATGCTCACGAGAGCATGATGAGTAGTTCAAATTCCCGAGGTTAATATCTGGCCTCTCTTGTCCGCTATCTTTTTTGAGCTTCGGCCCATATGGCATAAATGAGTGACAGTCGATTAAGAACTGCACCTTTGGAATGTGCTGCTCAAGAGCATCGTGGTAGGGGTTATGATAATTCTGAATAAGAGCATCGACCATATCTTGGCTTGGTTCTTCTTTGTACACACTTTTCCCGTCCCATGTGGTATGCACAATGACTCCTTCTGCAGCTTGCTCGTACTCTTTGGAGATATCATCAGGCGCACGGTTAGGGTCAACAATAACGCGCGAGAAATTGCTTTGTACCTTGTAGACATTATCGACATTAAATATTTCATCGGTGTACCAATCGGAGTATTCCATGAGCTCATCCGCAGACAGGGCGACGAGGTTGGCTACCTCTTCAGGGACAGCGGAGCTTGCGTGAGGAATGGAGACGAGGATCGGTCTTGGTGAGACAAAACTCATTATGATTTTTTATGATATGTATGTGTCAAAAAGTCTGTTGCTGGAAGCACAGTGATAATGCCGCTGTCTTCGACCACAACATTGGTGAGTGTGAATTCTTTTACTGCTCCAGATATGTCCTTAATAGTCACATGTGAACCAAGTGGTAGTTGACGCCTGACTTGCTGACATGCAATGGCATTATCAAGGACTGTGCGAGCACCAATAGCAGCACCGAGACCAAGCATCAAAAGGAAGACAGAGATAATGGTTACAGCACCACTAAGAATGTACTGGAGGTTTAGTCCGAGTTGATCAATTGCTGCAATGAAAACAAAGGTAAGCACAACAAGCTGCACTGCTTTTCCAACGTATTTTTTGTAGCCGATATCGAGCTTCGAAAGCGCTTGCAAGCAGAGCATTTGTAAAAACTTTGCAAGAAGCATCCCAAAAATCACAATCAACAGTGATGCAATAATCTGTGGAATATAACGTGTAATAACGCTGAGCCCTTCGCTTACCGGCTGAAGGTGTAATGTATCTGCAGCAATAATGAGTGTCAGCAAAATGATGAACCAGAACATAAGCAGTCCAAGAATCTCACTAATACTTTTATGGATACCTGCCCCTTTGAGCATTTTTCCAAGAGGCGTCTTTGCTGCGAGTTTATCGATTGCAAAGAAGTTTAAAATCCACAGTACAATGTGATGGACAAGCACTGCGGCAATCCATCCTGCAAATACCACAACAATGGCAAAGAGGATTTCAGGAAGTAGAGCCATGATCTTCTCGGATGCAGACACCGTCACTTCCGAGAGCATGAGTTGGAATCGTTGAAAAATTGCGTTCATAAACCAAATTATAGCAAATTTTTACTGAAATGTAGAGAGGAATTACAAATGCAGAAGCGGGGGTAATAGGACAGCATCGTACTGCATTAGACTTCTACAATAATGGGAATAACCATCGGTTCTCGGTTGAGTTTTTTATCGAAGTATCGGTACAACGCACCGTTAATTGCGCGCTTGAGAGATTTACGGTCGTGGTCTCCTTTGTCGACGGCATCGGTGTATGCCTTCTTTGTGCGTTCGACAACCTCTCGTGTGATTGTTTCTTCTTCAGAGCCATACATGAGGCCTCGGCTAAGCACATCTGGGTTTCCAACAAGTCGCTTACTGTCTTTGTAGACACGAAGCATAATGACTACTGTTCCTCCTCTGCTCATTATCTTTCGATCTTGGATAACGCGTTGACCTTCGCCTGCGGCACCTCCTTTACCATCAATAATAATATCTTTTACAGGAACTTTTGTTTTACTTCGACGCGCTCCTCCGTTGGCATCAAATTCGAGAATTTCACCATTTTCCAGTAAGTGGATTTGGTTATCTAGGTATCCTATCTTTTTTGCGAGTTCAGCGTGAGCGGCTCGCATAGATGCTTCTCCATGTTCAGGAATAATATGTCGCGGCTTAACGAGGCGATGCATTAGAAGAATATCTTCTGCATTGCCGTGACCCGTTACATGCAAAGCAAGTTCTGCATTTGTTTTAACGATAGCACCTTGTGCATGCAGGTTGTTTATCACCTTAGCAACAGCACGTTCGTTTCCAATAATTGGATTACTACTGAGGATGATAGTGTCTCCTTTCTTCACACCAATTTGCCTGTGTGTACCGAGCCCAATCCGTGCAAGTCCAGCCATTTCTTCTCCCTGACTACCAGTCGTAAGGATAAGAACTTGTTTGTCTGGCAGATTGTCCATACCAAGGCCTGCTTTGCGAATAAGTCCGCGAGGCGCTTTTAAGTATCCAAGGTTCTGTGCAATCTCGATATTTGTCATCATGCTGCGACCAGAAACAAAAACAGTACGATTGTACTTTTTCGCATGTTCTACTGTTTGCTGAATACGGTTTAGAAGAGAGCTAAATGTAGAGACAATAACGCGACCTTCTGCATCACGAATGAGCTTATGAAGCGTTTCAGAAATATCTCCTTCACTCTTGCTGTGTCCAGGCTTCGATGCATTGGTTGAGTCTGCAATAATTGC
This sequence comes from Candidatus Peregrinibacteria bacterium CG10_big_fil_rev_8_21_14_0_10_42_8, assembly GCA_002772815.1. GTDB lineage: Bacteria > Patescibacteriota > Gracilibacteria > Peribacterales > Peribacteraceae > UBA2170. Next base: position 8,343 of record PFDQ01000017.1, on the reverse strand, counting down.
GAGCACACCGTTTCCCTCTGAAGAGAGCTCCGCAAGACGTTGAAAGTCTGCAGGGTCTTCATTTACTGGAGTAAGGTCGAATTTAAAGTCTCCAGTGTGGAGTAATGTTCCATATGGAGTATGCAATGCAATAGCTGCTGAATCTGGAATAGAGTGCGTTACTTTCAGGAATTCAACATCTACTTTTCCAATGCGCGTTTTCTGCCTATATGGCACAACGTTTAATTGTGATTTATCAGCGATTTTTTCTTCTTCAAGTCGCTTTCGCACAAACGCCATTGTGAGTTTCGTTCCGAAGCATGGCGGATAGTGAAGGCCAGGCATTAAATGCTGTACAGCACCAATGTGGTCGAGATGCCCATGGGTAAAGAGGACTGCCTTAATGCGATTCTCTCTTCCACGAAATGATGATAGGTCTGGAATCAAGTAATCGATTCCAAGCATATCTTCATCAGGAAATTGTAAACCTAAGTCGATAATATAAATGTCTTGGTCGACCTCGACAACGAAACAGTTACGACCAACTTGTTCAAACCCTCCAAGAGGGTACACACGGAGTTTTCCTCCGCCTGCAACAAGTGGTTTTTTTGAAACATCTTGCGTTTGTGGCCGAGGGCATGACTGTCGGTGATTGTTTTTGAAAGAGCCGTTTCGGTTTCCATCGTTTGGTTTCTTTGTATTACGAAAAGGCTTTGTAGACTTCTGGGCAGGCTGATCCTGCGGCGTCTTTGATACCTCTCCTTTCTTTGCGTTATTCGAGCTTAACCACTCTCCTACTGACTTCATGTTATGTTATGTAAAATATAATATGCTCAGCATAGACCTTTCACGGGTAAATAGCAAGGATCTGGTTGTAGCAATGCCATTTTTTTGGCTTCAGATAAACAAATTTTTCCAAACAATTTTTGTCATGGCTACATTAGCATTGTCTCGATATGTTGATGTTTCTTGTATTCAATATGTAAAAATCACATAGATCGAACAAGCCTTGTACTCCGAATGCTTGCCGAAATTGCAGAAGAACGGTAGCCTATTCCACCGTATGGAGATAACAGTACAGACAGCAGTGAGTAAGGCGAAAAGGGGTACCATATTGGTGTCTAATAATTTCACATCTGCAAGCAGAGAAGATGTTTTGCTACTTATGCAGATAGAGGCAACGCCAGCTGAAGCAAAGACACTCGAAAAAGAATGCACGACTGTATTGACGCACGCACTCCTCGAAACAGACGGAGATGCAGCAACTCGTCTTGATGGAACACTAAAAGAGTTAAATGGCTTATTAAAAGGTCTAACATTTTCACAATCAGTTGGAGAGGTACATGCGGTGATAGGAATAGTCGATACAACAGGAGTGCTTCATGTATCGCATGCAGGGAGGGCAGAGGCATACGTTGTGCGTGCAGGAAGTGCGAGTCAGATAACAGAATACTCTCGCGGAAAGCCAACACCAGCGTTCGTGCACATCGCCAGTGGCGCATTAGAGCCACGTGATGTTGTTATTTTCTCTACAGTGCGTTTGCTCAGAACAGTTACTCCTGCACAACTTGGGCAATTAGCACAACGAGGAGATCATCTGATGGACGAGCTTGTAATGGAGTTGGAGTCAGAAAAAGAGCAGTCTGCTCTCGCAGTTCTTAAGATCTCTGGGCGAGGAAAAGAAGACTCCCCTGCAAAATCACGTGCGGTGCCTTCTCGAAAACGTGGTCGTAGTAAGCAAGGTGCATTATCGAAGGTACTGTCTTCAGCATCTGTTGTGACAAATAGGGTGAGCGGTTTTGTCCCGACAAACTTCGTTGATAAAACACAGGGAATTCTTGGTGGCTTCTTTAAAGACTTCGGAGATCCACTGAGAAAGCGTAGGGCACATCTATTACTTATTGCAGGAACTGTTGCGGCATTCCTTATTGTGTGGGCCGTTGTGAATGTTTCTACAGGTAGTCAAAAGCGTCAAACACGAGCGGAACTTCAGGAGCGTCTCGAGGAAATTTCTCAACTTATGAGAACCGCAGAAAACAGACGACTTTCTGGAGAAATGGATAGCGCAAATGCAATTCTAGAGCAGGCAGAACAGCGATCGAAGCAGGTCATGGACAACGAAAGTAATTTATTCCGTGCAGAGGCGCTCGATCTTCTTGAGCGCATTCGTACAAAAAGAGAAGAGATCAACAACATTATCCGTTTGTCTCCTCGAACAGTGGTGAACCTCTCTACAAAGAATGAAGATATTGAAGCACTTGGCTTTATTGGTTTGCCAGACGGAGAGTTTGTTGCATACGACAGGCAAGATTTATACCGCGTACTTCTGAATTCAGTAGAAGACCCAGATCGCCTTGTAGAAGATGAGCTCATTCTTGATGGTGATGACTTCCCTCGCTATCAAACAATGGTGTTCCAGACAACAGACAACAGTATTGTAGAAATGATAAATGGCCAGCCAACAACAATGAAAACAGAAGATCCAGCAGGGTGGATCAAAGGAACAGACATTGAAACATACCTTCGGTTCCTCTACGTTCTTTCTATAGAGAATAATCAGATTTACAAGTACGAGAGACTCAGCAATAGATACAGTGGACCATCTGAATATAATATTAATGGAGACCTTACAAACGCATTGGATATCGCAATTGACGGAAATGTATTCGTTCTTAAAAAGGGAGGAGAGATCATGAAGTTGCTTCGTGGTGAAGTTCAGCCATTTACTATTCGTCATCTTCCTGAAGATGCTCTCGTTAATGCAACGAAGCTCTATAAGGTATTTGATGGACACCTCTACTTCCTTGATCCAGTTGGTGCACGAGTTATTGTGGCTACAGCAGGCGGCGGCACAGGTGAAGGTGCATATGTAAAACAGTACCTCCTAGAAGGAGATCAAATTGGTGAGCTCAAAGATCTGTACGTTGATGATGAAGAGAACAAATTGTACGTGATTGATGAAAAGCGCATTCATGTTATCGATCTTCGGTAATGAAAGTTCTGACATTCGGAACCTTTGACAATTTGCATCCAGGGCATATTGCCTATTTATCTGAGGCTGCAGACATGGGGGATGTAACAATCATTGTTGCACGTGATCAAAATGTTGAGCATATAAAAGGAAGAGTTCCCGAAGGAAATGAGCAAGAACGCCTTCTTGCGCTTGAGGAAGTTTTTCCCGACGCAACAGTAGTTCTTGGTGATAACGAGGATTATCTAAAACCTGTGCGCGATGCAGCACCTGATGTCATCCTTATGGGGTACGATCAGAAGTTGCCACCAGGGGTGACGGAAGAAGATCTTCCTTGTCCAGTTCAGCGTGCAGCAGCATATAACCCAGAAGAGTATAAAAGTAGTCTAAGAAGAGAAAACGGCTAACCAAAGGCCTTTTAGTGTTTCCATCTTGGTAAAAAGCGCTATTTCTGCTATAATAATTAGATTTTATTCACAAAAACACATATGGAAGAAACACATATTTCTACAAACACGGAGGCGCCAGAAAGTGACGATCGCGCACCACTATGGAAGCAGCTTATGGGTGCTGTGGTAGGAGGAGGTCTCGCGTTGACCCTGTACTACGGATATGACGCGGCAAAGCCTCAGCTAGCTGCATACCTTACACTTCCAGCTGCAGAGGGCGGGAGGTTGTTTGATATTGGCGCTGCTAGTATTGCAGATAAGAGTTTGGAGGATAACGAACGCAAGCGTGTTGTAAGTAGGAATATGCGAGCTGCACAGCAGCTTGAAAACTCGGAACTCGGCTATAATGAACTTGCCGCAGCAGACGATCATTCACTTGATATCGATTGGCCAGGACACGAGGCAGAAGAACTACCTGAAGAAGTAATGATGGATGGTTTTGATAGTGATATGACTGATGACGATATGGATGGATCATTTGAAATGCAAATGGCAACAAAAAATATGGAAATGGAAGATGACTGGGACTCGCTCTGGGGAGACATTCGTGATCGTGAAAATACAAGTGAAATTGGCGAGTCATCAAATGCACCCACCCTTCCAGACTCTGGCGCGGGAATAGGGTTCCTTGTTGCTGGTGCTGCAGGAGGCGCTGCATCATCTCGTTTTCGAAAAAAGAAGGCGTAGCCAACGTTTCAAAAACCCCCTAGCATAGATACATGGTTTTGCCTGCATTCTTTTTCTTGTTCGGACTCATTTTTGGGAGCTTTGGATCGGTATTGATTACACGTGTTCCACGTAATAAAAGTATTGCCGGCCGTTCGATGTGCCCACAGTGTGGTAGTACCCTTCGTGCGACGAGCCTTATTCCCATTGTAAGCTTCTGTATGAGTCGCGGCAGATGTCGCGAGTGTCATACGTCGATAAGCATGTTGTACCCTCTTGTAGAGCTTGTAAGTGGGCTACTGTTTCTTCTGGCATTCTTACTTAATAGAGACATCCCGTCATCTGTTTTTATGGCGATGGCATTATGGCTACTTCTTGTTATTAGTGTGATAGATATACGCACGCAAACTATTTCAGATGTGCTGAATATTCCACTGTGTATTTTTGGTGCATTATATAATTTTGAGATTGGGAGTTTCTTCATAGGGGGTGCAATGCTGGGTGTAGGATTCTTTGGTGCTATGTGGTTGGTGAGTAGGGGAAAGTTTATTGGTAGTGGAGATATTATACTTGCAGCAGGAGTTGGGTTTCTCGTTGGGAGTTGGCAAATGATGCTTGCATGTCTTATGGTGACGTATATTATTGGGGCGTTGATAGCATCAGTATTGTTGGTTTCTGGAAAGATACACAGGAAGAGCACTATTCCCTTTGGGCAATTTTTAGCATTAGGAGCGTTATTCGTCGTAGTGTTTAAAGACAAGTTGAGCGTAGTTCTCTCTGTGTATTTTTAGATATATAAAAATCCAGGCTCTCGCCCAATGATGGCCGAAAGCCTGTGAAAGGAGTCTGTTATATTAAGCGGCAATTACCGTGCTCGCCCAGTACGAATAAAGGGAAGCTTCTATAACGACTATGGGGACATAGTACGCCGTATACCTTATTTGTCAAGGCTTTAGAAAGGGCAAATATTTAAGCAGAACGGTGATTTGTAGGTATACTGAGCGGGTTATGAAGGTTGTAGCACAAAATCGCCGGGCAACGTACGATTACGAAATAATCGACACATTTGAAGCAGGAATCATGCTCCTAGGGCATGAGGTGAAATCTTGCAGGGCTGGAAACGTCAATCTTGCTGGAAGCTATGTGTCACTTGTCACAGGGGCGCCAGTTCTCAAGGGGGCAAAAATTGCGAAGTATCAATATGCATCTGGTATAGATGATTATGAAATCGGAAGAGATCGCCCATTACTTCTTACAAAAAAAGAACTGAGCAAACTGGAGTCTCAACTTCTCGAAAGAGGGGTGTCTCTTATTCCAATGAAAGTTCTCGCAGGTAAACATATCAAAATAGTGCTTGGACTTGGAAAAGGAAAGAAGCGGTACGACAAAAGACAAAAGAAAAAAGAACAAGATGTTTCACGGAAGCTACGTGCAGGTGAGGACTACTAGTTCTTTGTAAATGTCAGTGTAGTCGTGTCATCAAATACGCCATTTTTGCTACCCTTTGCGTACTCTGCAACATATGCATGCAGAGCTTGTGCCATTTCTGATTTAGGCCCTGTGTATGTAGCGATGAAATCTGCCACTCCTTTTGATGTAAGCATTTCCCCTGCTGCATTTACTACTTCACTTGTTCCGTCGGTTGTTAGTACAAGTGTGTCTCCCCTTTTGAGGCTAAACGTGTGGATATCAGCATTATCAAGCATTGGTGCTTCCATTAGAAGAGGAAGAGAACCTTTTTCACTATCAAATTCCTGCCGTATGTTTCCATTAGCTTCAATGACAAGTGCAGGCTCATGACCTGCGTGAAAAATACTAACAGTATCCTCTTCTTTTCCTGGCGTGATATGCCCCAAAATTGCAGTGGCAAACATGTGCGAGTCAGTAATAAGTTCTTGCAGAGAAAGATTGAGGTCATTTGTAAGGATTTTTAAGTCGTTACCTAATGCTCCTGCACGTGCACGCTCGTGAAGAGCAGTCATGATTGCTACTTGAATAGGAATGCAGTTTGCTCCATGGCCAGAGACATCAAAGTGCGCAAAAAACTTTTTCCCATCAGGGAGCTCATGTAAAAAATATCCGTCACCACCCCCTTGCATTGTTCCACTGAGCCACTGCCCAGACATAGTGTAGCCGTCCCACATATTAGGTGTAATTTTTTGTAAGAGTGTCTCTTGAATTTCAGTAGCTTTTGCCAGAACTCTGCGCAATTGTTTTTCTTGTAAGACAGAATTTGTCTTGCGTATTTGTTCAGGTATTTGTCCTAGTATTTTTGCAACAAGTCCCACACTATCAACGTGTGTTTCGTTAATATCTTCTTCTCCACGCAAGGCAGTATGTGCAATATGGAGCACGCCAAGAAGTATATCGTTGTCGTAAACAGGAGTAGTAATTGTTGTAACAGAAGATTGTTGACCGATGTCATTCACAGTAAATTTTGCATCACGTAATCCACTGCTAAAGAGCGAGAGTTCGGCATCACTTGGCATGTACATTCCATTTATCATAGCATTTTCTTTGCTGAACCGATCTCCATCCCAAGGGACAAAAGAGCAAGACTGGGCATGAGGGAGTACGTCAGACAAAAAGTGTTCTACTGTAAAATATGCAGCATCATCAATAGATGATTGTGACAACAATTTTGGAATATGTTTAAGTGTTTGCGTTGGGTTTGGGAGTGTAGAAGGAAATCGTACAGGAAAGCTCCCTTGTCTTGTTATAGTGCTGCGATATGACTCCTGAGGAGAGCTCTGATCGTCGATAAGTGTAAATGATGGCTCTTGTGATTGTCCTTCTTCAAGGGTGGAGCGAAGTGAGGGGTTTCCGGTTGTTTCAAGAAGTCGTGGATACTGCTCTGCAAGTTCAGTGACAGCAGAATGATATTCGTTAAAACGCTCCAGTGTGCGGCAGGCAGCAAGATATGGTTCATGTGCACCATCATCAGATCTTTCTTTCCAGAGCACGAAGACACTAAACAATTTTTTACGATCTGCACTATCAACAACATCTTGCGAAAGTAGTGTTGTATAGTGAGTATGTAAAAAATCTGATGCTTCATCATTACAGCAAAAAACACGAGAAAGATGTAAGTGTAGTGCTTCAAAATTGATCGGTTTTGTTGCAACAATGTGCTCTGCACAACGGAGGTTCGTCTCGGGGTCTGTCGTATCAAGAAGTAGTGAATTTTTTAGCGCAACTTCCGACTCTTCACCATCGGTAATTTCGGAAAGAGTCCTCCAGATGTAGGCAGATCGTTTTTCAGGTGAAGTCCTATCTATGATTGTTCGGACATCATCCATGAGTCCATGCTCTTTACAGAAGAGAAGTGCATGATCACGAAGTTGTATCGCATGTGGGTTTAATAGTATGGCATGTTTGAGGCAAGTGAGAACTGCCGGAATATCAACGTCTTGCGATGACTGATTTGCATGCTCCGATAGGGCAATTGCACGAAGGGACCAATACCGAGCAGGGAGGCTTTTCCCATCAAGTTTCATCGCGATAGTCGACATTGTTAATGTGTCTTCATACGTGGTGTTACCTTTCTCTGCTGCTATAAGACTGGTCTCGATATAATGTATCAGAATAGTGCGTAACTGCAGACGAGCTGTATGGTCCAACTGTTGCCATTGATCCGTAATACTCTCATCAAGATTTTGACGAGGATCAAAATGCATAAATGTATCTTCAAGACGAGAAAGGATAGGATGATCTTTTAGAATTTTATTGCGAAGTTCATCAAGAAGAGAATCGTCATGGAGTAAGTGGTCAAGGACATTCCCCCAGCTTCCTCGCTCTTCTTTTGATTGGCGAATGTCTTCAATTTTGTATAGACGACGTACGTGGGTTTCCATGTTATACGGGTCTATATTGAGTGCAGAACGATAATGTTGCTTTGCACGCTCTACGTCATCATCACGTGTTACATCAAGTTCTGCCTGCATGAGGTGCAACCGACCAAGTTGTGCATAAAGAGTGCCAGGATCTGATTGGGACAATTCCTTGAGGCTATCAAAAGCATCGATGACATGCTGAATATCAGCATGTGTCACAACTTCTCTCTTTTCCTTTTTTTGTAGTTCATTCCACATTTCATTTGCTGCCACTGCTTTATTTTCTGCGATCAGCGTGTCCTCATTTGGCATACGAGTAATAAGATCGATTGCTTCATAAAGTTCCTTTGCAGTTGGTCGTAGTGGTGGGTCCATAGAGCCACAAGCGAGGTAGAGTTTATGGAGATGGTGCTGGAGTGGTGTGTGGTGTCCGATCAGTGGTAGT
>PFDQ01000003.1 GCA_002772815.1 Candidatus Peregrinibacteria bacterium CG10_big_fil_rev_8_21_14_0_10_42_8 | reverse complement strand
GATTTCTTTTTGGAAATTTTTTCTCTTCAGGCATTTTCATCCATGTCGGTGCAGTTTTATGAGTACTCGAAGGTAGCGCATTGAAGAGTGTAGTATACCCAGGTGAACTTTTGCTCATGAGAGCTTTAAGTTCAGCGGTCTGGTCTGCAGGGAGTTCGAGCAAGCGTTCCCAGCATTTTTCGAGGAGTTCAAGCGTTGCACGGACATCACCAAGAGCCCTGTGTACAGGCGCATGGTTGAGGTCAAGGACGGTGCTCACGTATCCGAGGCTATAACTTTCAAGTTCAGGAAATACCATCGATGCAAGCATCGATGTATCGATCCACGGACGCTCACTTAGGTCGATCCCTTCACCACCAAGCATGCGAATATCAAACCCTACATTTTGCCCAACAATCATCGTGTCGCTCCCCATTTTATTAATAATTCGATCTCGAATAATGTCAAACATTGGTTGTCCATTGAGGGCTTCTGGACGAATCCGCGTAATAATTTGGACATGATTTGGAATCTCTCCTCCAGGAATATCGATCAGTTGTTCATACTCATCCACAATCTCTGCATCGCGCACGACCATGTGGGCATATTCAATAACACGGTTTACCTTTGGGATAAATCCTGTGGTCTCTGTGTCGAGTACGACGAGTGGTATGTCTGGAAGGTTCATAAGTACTCAGATAGTACCTCAAAGAGACGGACACGGGATACCGTATCCGTCATATTGATGAGTTTTCTTTATTGAGTATCAGCTGGAGCCTCCTCTGTTACCTCTGAATCTTCTGTACCTTCTGTATCCTCTTTCTTCTTTGGCTCAGCCTTTTTAGCAGACCTCGGCTTTACCGTAGTCTTCCCCTCATCCACTTCTGCACCCTCTGCACCCTCTGAACCCTCTGCACCCTGTCCAATGACTTCCCCATCCTCATCAAGTTCGACAACAGTCACTTCTTCACCACGGAGCTCTGCTAGCTTCGCCTTAAATGCAGGCAGCTCTTCGTAGTTGTACATGTCGAGCTCGTATGATGTGAGATCTGTTGCAAGGCGGATGTTTTGCCCCTTACGACCGATAGCCATTGGGCGTTGTGCCTCTTCAACGAATACTGCAGCACGCTTCTTCACTTTTCGACCTTCTTCATCAACATGTTCTGAATCATTAACAATAATGACTGCAGAGATTGCAGCAGGCTGAAGAGCAGTAGAGATAAGGCGGATAGGGTCTTCACTCCATTCGATCATATCAACACGTTCACCATTGATCTCGTCCATCACAGCCTGAATACGAACACCTTTCTGTCCAACACATGCACCGATTGGGTCGATACGTGGGTCCTTACTAGAGACTGCAACCTTGCTTCGGAATCCTGCATCACGAGCAATAGCCATGATCTCTACATCTTCATTGCGTACTTCTGGAATTTCAAGCTCAAGAAGTTTACGAACAAGCCCTGGGTTTGTTCGGGAAATACGAAGCTGTGGCCCTTTACCAGTAAGCTCAACAGTATCAAGGAACACACGAATACGCTTTCCTGTGTAGTAGTGCTCGCCTGGGATCTGCTCTCTCCATGGCATAGACACTGTCATTCCTTCGATCTCAAGTGTTACCCAGTTCGGTTCTACCTTTGTGACGGTTGCTGTGAGAAGCTCGTGCTCACGGTCTTTAAACATATCGTAGAGAGACTGCTTCTCTGCCTCCTGAAGTTTCTGAAGCACAACCTGCTTCGCAGCTTGTGCAGCGATACGTCCGTATCCCTCTGGTGTCACATCAATAGTAATCTCATCCCCCTCCTCTGCATCTGCATTAATCTTTTGTGCATCTTTCAGTGAAATTTCAAAGTTATCATTTTCTACTTCTTCCACAACTTCTTTTACCAGAAGAATAACAGGTTCATCGCGGCCTTCTTCAAGGTCCACACGGATTTCCTGCTCTTTGTTTCCATAGTCTTTACGGTAAGCAGTGGAGATCGCCTGCTTCACAGCATCGATAACTTGGTCTGGCTTAACATTTTTTTCGCTGCAGATTTGGTTAATTGCTGCAATAAATGATGCTTTCATGAGTATATTGGTGAATGAATAGTTCAGGAAGCCGACCGTCTTATCCAATAAGACAGTCCAAACTTAGCTCTATTGTACAGGATTCTTATCAGATTGCAATTGCAGCTTCTCCAAGAATGCCAAAGAAATTATGGTGTACAATCGTTCACTTTTTGATATGATTATTTCATAAAAAATGCAGTGATACATAGGAAATATCCAATGAGAGGCGAAGTATGGATATGTGATTTTGGAGGAAATATAGGTTCTGAGCAAATCGGTGTTCGTCCATGCTTGGTTTTGAATCAAAAAAGAAGATCTGAGCGTACATGCGTTGTTGTACCTGCATCCAGAACACAAAGATTTCTGCGGTATATGCATTCCATGCCAAATAAAAACGGCCCGCAGAGCGGGCCTCGGGGCTGCATAGAGATGTCTCTCCACCAGCAAAGTATCTACATACTTATAGAATGCTTAGTAGATTGCAAGAAAAACGGTCCAGAACTGGACCGTTAATCTGTATCTCAGTGCAGTATTTACCTCTTTAGCTGCTGTAGCTGGTTGATCGTATGGTAGTTTCTGGGTACTCGATCCAGAGGAATTCATTAAACCCACCACCGTCTTTGTCATACCAGAATATATGACTCTTATCATTATCAAATTCTGAATATTTGATGTTATCAAATTGCGTTAAGGATGCTTGTAAAACAGAAATACCTCCTCTCGCTGCAGCATTATTTGGATTGATGATATCTGCCTGCAGAACAAATGTTTCATCTGTTCCTTCATTAATTTCTGTATTTACTACGGAATCTGCTTGTCCTGTACAGGAAACAAATATGTTTCCAGTTGCCTTTCCACTTAGTCTCTTCTTATTTTGGTCATAAGGAGTACATGCAATTTTTTGTGTTTGATCAGCTTTGTTATAAAAAGCAAAACTTGATGCATCAATGTCAACATTTGTTGCATTAACATTAAAGATGATGCCATCGAGAATAAAGTCATTGGCACCATTTTTCGAGTTATTGTGGGCAGCTGCTTCCATTGTAAACTGACCAATTGCAGAGATGCCAGTAGGGACAGACGTACCGTTGGCATCTGGGTTAGCATTCGTGATAGATGTGATCTTAGAAAGAACAGATACGTTCTTGCCTCCAACGATGTATGCATTCTTGTTAGAGTTAGACGTTGCAGTCTCTGCTCCAACGAAGATTTCGCCTTCTGCAACACCATCTTCATCGCTCATTGTGAGGTCATTAGATGATTCTGCACCACGAGCCTGTACAACAAGATTGTCGTAGTCTGAAGTACCAGATGAAAGGAAGAGGGCAATAATTTGATTAGAGACACCTCCTTGTACATCAGTTTTCATGCGCGGACGAACAATGACATTGATATCAGCATCATCTGGTACAACCAACTGTTCGTTTTCCATAATTGCACAAAAAGTAATCACAGAACCATCACCAGCACTACCACCTGCACTTGGGTTGTGGTCAAGCTTAGCGTCTGATCCACATCCTTCTTTTGTAGCCAATGTAAATGGTGTGAATTCACCGTCACGGTAAAGCTCTAGACGGTCGATAGATGTCGCTGTTGATCCTGAAGATGTGAACTGAATGTCCGTAACATCAATAGGCTCGTTTTCAGCGTGAAGCTCGAGACGTAGGAGAGCTTCTCCTAATGTTCCACCAAGCAGTTGACGTGTACGGAGTGGTGATGTGCCTTTTGTGATGTATAAATCACCTTTAGTAGCATTAGAGTCTTGCTTTATTGCATTGAAGTTACCAGAGACAGTACCTCTTGTATCTACTGTAATATTTTTATTACCTGTAGAAGGGCCAGTAATTACCATTTGGTAGACATACGTTGGATAGACCATGCCTCCAAAGTCACATCCTGAGGTATTTGTAATGGTGTACCCTCCTTGAGGGAAAAGTATATGACTTGGCTCTGTGCAAATATGCATACGAAATGCGTCTCCATCTAGAGGATGTTGATCATTTCCGTTGTAATTTGCAATATTTGCAAGAAGCTCCCATGTGCTGTCTCCCTTAAGCTCTAGATTATCAAACCGATATATCTGATACAGGTTGCTAGAATTCTGCGCTACGCCAGAGTCTTGAGAGCTAAGAAGACGTGTGGCTGTTACAACTGTGCCATCTTCCTTATTCCTCATCTGTACATTTTCTACCATGTTGTGGATACGATCGTTAGCAGTAAATTCGCTTCCATCGACAGCATCACCTTCAATGGCTATAAAAATATGATCTACAGTGAGGTTATTTCCTTTGGTGTCATAAGAGACATCTCCTAAATTGAGTGTATTTGTGTTGCTGTTATATGAATACACACCATCGCGAACGCCAATATTTAGATAATCTGCATCAATTCTCGTATTTTCTGAGCTCCTTAGAGAAGACGCAGCACTGTAGTAGTCTCCGATTGAAGAGATATTTCCTCCATCATATTTCTCTATCCCAAGGAGCAAGAAGAGTGCCCTCTTTATAATTCCTCTATCATCTTCATCAGATGAAGATCCATTGTTATTAAAGTCGAATGAGCTTGGTGATCTGAGCGCAGTCATAAATGCATCGAGAATCTGCATACCAAGCTGTGTTTTGTTTTCAGGTTCAGGATTTTGAATATTATCAATACCAAAGATGTCTAAGGCTTTCACAATAGGTGCCACTCTACATTCGGTTGTACACATATCATCATTTGATCCATTTCCATCATCACACTCTTCTTCAGTATCCGCGACACCATCACCACAGCGCGCAACAACACACGAGGTGCGGCATGCATTTGCTGTCGTATCAGAGTTATTATTCCCATCATCACACTGTTCACCAACTGATGTATCTACCCTTCCATCACCACAAACAGGAGGATTGGTACAGTCATTTCTACAACTATCATCAGTGTTATCGTTTCCATCATCACACTGTTCACTCGCTTGAACAATACCATCTCCACAGACTTCATTTTTACAATTCATAGAACATCCATCAGAGTTATCATTATTCCCATCATCACATTCTTCGTCTGCTTCCATAACGCCATTACCGCATACAGGATCAGCAGCTTCACATAAGCAAACGGAAGAGCATCGTGCTACAGTTCCCGCGGTAGCCTGACAATCACTAGAACTCTCACATTGTTCCCCCGCCTCTATAACACCATTACCACATTGAGATATACCACCACTTGGTGCTTCAAAGAAACGTGCTTCTTGTAAAACAGTCAGGTTCGTATTGCCAGTGAAATGATATTGGAATTGTCTGTATGCAGCAGACGGAGCGTCAAGCATCCATTGCTGTACGTTATTATCTGATTTTTCGAATGATCCAAGTTTGACCCATTTCTCACCATCGTTAGACCCCTCAATGGTAAAATTAGAATGAAACCCAAGGCTATTATACCACACAATTTCTCCTCCCATTACTTGCATAGGTGATGCAAGCCTGATTCCCCAGGCAGTGTCTCCTCTTTCATACCAGTAATTATTGATGTTATCATCGTTTCCATTTTTTGGATTTTGATATGTGCTCGATCCGACAGCTGTTGCACCAATGCTAATATTTTTTGGTTTTGTACATGTTGTTGAGCAGCCATCATTTGGGTTTGTATTCCCATCATCACATTCTTCTCCTTTATCTAGCACGTTGTTACCACAAATTTCTTGCTTACACATGTCATTACATCCATCTCCACCTACAGTATTCCCATCATCACATTCCTCGTTTCCTTCTATAATACCACTTCCGCAAACAGGGAGTTTACAGTTATTTGGACAGGCGTCATTATCTATATAGTTTGTATCATCACATTCTTCATTGGGAGTAACGATTCCATTCCCACAGACTTCGGCATCACATGTTGCAGTACATCCATCTCCACCAACAGTATTCCCATCATCACAGTCTTCATTCCCCTCAATGACTCCATTACCACAATTTAGATTAGCTTCAGCTTCAAAAAATCGACCTTCCATAATAACACTCAGATTTGTGTTATTGATAAATCGATAGCGATAAAATCTATACGATTGACTCACATTATCAAGTTCCCAGGTTTGCGTTTGTTGGGCTCCAGTTTTTGCAAATCGAGCTAGTTCATTCCACGATGTTCCATCGGTAGATGCTTCGACAATAAAATCAGAATGGTACCTAGGGTTGTTATGCCACACAATTTCTCCACCACGAATGCTTTTGCCAGAGGTCAATGATACGCCCCACCACGCATCTCCTCGTCCATACCAATAGGAGCTCCCAGTGGTGATTCCATCATTTCCTTTAGTGAGACGGTTTGTATCAGATCCTATTGCTGTTGCATCGCTGCCCATACTTATATTGCCTTGTGTATCAATTGCTTGACCAAGAAATAGTGAAGTCTGCTGGGCAGTTTGTGCAGTAAAAATAAGTCCGAATAGTGCAGCAATGTTGGCAATACCAAGCAATTGTGCACGTGGAGATAGGGAATGTGTCATAGGAAAAGATGTGTATATGTGTATAAAAGTTTTTTGAATGAATCAGATTAGTATAGCAGAAAACAGCGATTCATCACAATAGTAAGTCTGCTATCATACCCTTATGAGAACTTTCTGGCTTACTATTGTTCTATCCTGCCTACTCAGCGTTGTCGCTGCGTCTGCCGTTGATCTGTTTATTTCGAGCCGTATTCCTATAGTTGGACAGCATATTGGTCTGATGTATTCACTGAACTCCGGTATTGCATGGGGAATTCGTCTCCCTCGTGGGGTTCAGGAGGTATTGATACTTGGAGCATTGGCGATCGTAGCTCATATGGCAAAATCTGCAAAAACAACAATCAGCATTCAGGCATATGCCCTTATTATCGGAGGAGGGCTCGCAAATGTTATAGACCGCCTCCGAGACGGATATGTGACAGATTTCTTTCAAATAGGCAGTTTTCCTATTTTTAACGTCGCAGACTCGTTTGTCACCATTGGAGTAGGCATGTTGTTGTTGGAGGCATTTCTCCCAAGAAGTATTAAGGGTATTCCTTAATACTTAATACTACTTTCTAGGCATCTTTTACTTTCATAGAGCTGCTTTACGTTATAATCTGCATCCATGGATATTCGATACCGCATCACTGGAGGAGTTCCGCTAAAAGGGGATGTTACGATTAGTGGATCAAAAAATGCAGCACTTCCATTGATAGCAGCTTCAGTGCTCACAGAAGGAGAAACAGTACTGACGAATGTTCCATTTTTGCGTGATATTAAAATACTCTTAAAGATTCTCGATTTCCTCGGAGCAGAAACAAGTTTCGTTGATGGTACAGTTCGCATTCGAACACACAATCTTCAGAGCAGGCCAATTCCTGCTGAGCTTGTATCAAAATTACGTGGAGCAATTGTTTTCCTTGGACCTCTTCTTGCACGCTTCGGAGTTGTAGAGATGAGCTACCCAGGAGGGTGCGTTCTTGGGAAGCGCTCTGTTGAAGCGCATATTGCAGCACTGACACAGCTTGGTGCAGAGGATATGAGTACAGATGAGGTGTTGCACTTACAAGGAAAGCTCAAAGCAGGCACAGTCATTCTTCCTGAGTTTTCAGTTACAGCGAGTGAAAATGCCATTATGGCTGCAGCACTCACACCCGGTGAAACAAAAATAGAAATGGTTG
>PFDQ01000040.1:6672-19968 GCA_002772815.1 Candidatus Peregrinibacteria bacterium CG10_big_fil_rev_8_21_14_0_10_42_8 | reverse complement strand
TGTGAGGCTACAAAAGAGATTGGGGTTTATGTGTGAAGACTAGATATCTAGCTCCTTCATTACAATGACGCTTACGTGCTAATTTTCAGTTGTAGACATACTTTATAAGTCTTGATAATATCAGGTGAATGCGTTGTAAAAACACCCCTTATCTTATTGTTATACTCGCAGCATTTATTGCTGTCTACGCTCTTTGGAATGTTTATCCATATGCTGTTGTGATGCCAGATACACCGAGATATTTTATTCAGGCTCAGGATTTTCAATGGCTTACGTTGCAATGGAGAGATACCCTCCATGGTCCACTCTACTCATTTATCATAGCACTATCGTTGCTCTTTCCAGAGCCGGCAATTGCGCTCTATTGGTACAATGCATCGCTTTTTATTATAAGCATGGCATGCACGTACTATTGTATGACAACAATTTTTCATTCGAGAGTACTTGGACTACTTACAACATTGTCGCTTCTGCTGATAGAAATTGTATTGATGCGTACCTTTATCTATTCAGTGTTTGCCCAAGCTGACGCTATGTACGCACACTTTGTCTACTGTGGAGTACTCCTCATTATTCTTGGTTATTTGAAGTCACGACATACACCACAATACATAGGTTTTGCACTACTAGGACTCGCAGCATTTACACGCCAGATCGGGCTCTCTTTTGTTTTCGTATGGGGTTTTATCCTTCTATTCCAACTCGTAAAAACCTACCGTAAAACAAGAAACCGAAAAGCATGCCTTAGTCTTATTGTCTGTTTTTCACTTCTTGTTCTTCCTGCTAGTGCGTGGACCATGCGTACAGTAATTTTAAGCCATGGAGAATCCAGAGGTAGCCTTGGCTTCCATCTACTATGGAGATTCCACGAAATATGGATAAACAAAGGAATTGAAAGGCCACGAACAATCGAGGAAGCCGAAGATTGGGGGAATGTAAAACTTCACGCCAACAATGATGAATCATCGGCAATAATTACAAAACTTGTTGCAGATAAGCCAGAAATTATACGTCATCGATTCATAGAACCTGTATCTGATAACTACAACCTATATGTAGCATTACAATCGCTACGCTATTTTTTAAAAGATTACCTCTATGTTATTACTCGTGACTATGTCTTTGCCTTCTCACCGAGCACAATCTATAAAAAAGAGCTGTTTGCTTACTACGACTATAATCAAAATCAATATAGTATTACCCCGTTGAGAAATCTAAATCCGTTTGTTTTAGGTGTCATTTATCCGCATGGCATCCCAACAAAAGTTGTCTCAAATACATATCTAGAGTCACTGTTTTATATGGTTTGTTGCCAAAATATCATTATGAGTGCTGTGCACTCTATTGACTATTTTGGAGCAATTTCTCTTCATCTTATTGCACTCACAACATTACTTCTGTGGTGGCGTTTACGACAATCGAAAGATCATGCGTGGTCTGTACCATATCTATTCACGATAAATGTTTTGCTCTATACAGCATTTGTGCACACATTACTCTCTGTCGCTGTGACATCGTTTAAAATGAGGTTTGCACTCCCAGGCAGTATGATGATTCACTTATCACTTATTCTTATGACAGCATTTTTGATTAAAATGCTTCGCAGGCTATGATCACTGTATGCATATACTTGTTGATCATGGTCGCTCTGAAAACTTTGGTGATGCAGCAATGGTTCAAGGAACACTGAGTGCCCTTACAAAAAAATACCCCACACATACATATGCCCTTTCTTCTGATGGTCTTACCGACTGTGATGTCTTATCGTTTCCTTCAGTAACAGAGATCCCGACATACCACATGCGCCCGCAGTGGAAAGATCCTTTTTTACATGCTCAACCAACAAAAGGAAAACGTTCTACTGGTGCTGGCCACCTATGGCCAATGACACGATATTCATGGACATGGCCAATGGTCAATATTGCTCGAAAAATACAACGCGTTTTATATACACGCTATTGGCCAAGTATGGATGACCTCTCTGAATTATATATTCAATCTGATGGACAGTGTATTCCCCTGCTCGATTGGTGTAATCAATTTGATGCAGGACTTATTCCTGGAGGCCTTATTACAGATGAGTTTACTGCGAGCCTATACAGACAATGCCTACTGATGCACGCGTTTCACAAGCTTCGAAAGCCATTTTATCTTTATGGGGTTCAGTGTGGGCCATTTACAAAAACTCAACTACAAAAACAAGCAACTGAGGCAATGCAGACTGCAACAGTCTGCACTGTCAGGTCACCAGATTTCCCAAAAGACACTGGTGCTACGTTTATACATGATATGTCTATGGGCATTATTCCAAGTCCTCATACAAACGAGTGGCTACAAAAACACAAGATCCAACCGGGGAAATTTTTGACCTATCATATGCGTTCAAGTTTCTATAATTCCTCGATGAGACGATATATTCCATACTATGCTTCACTATTAACACAGCTTAGTCAGACGCTTCACATGCCACTTGTGCATGTGCCTATTTCTCTGAAAGAAAGTGATAATGATCGTCATTGGGGTACAGACATTGCAAAGTATCTTTCTAAAGTTGATCACTTTGAGATTGAAGACGTTACACTCAAAGATACAGCTCTTATTAAAGGAATTATTGGACAATCTCATGGCATAATTGGCGTCTCCTATCATGCATGCATCTTTGCTTTATCGCAGGGTGTTCCAGCCATTAATATCCATGCAAGTAAACATTATTCCCATAAGGCAAAAGGGTTAGTAGAAACATTCCATGATGACAGAATATCGTTATGTATTCCTGAATGTCATATAGAGAATGCATACGCCCAATGCCTCTCTCTATTTGCTGACGCCGCATTCTCTGAAGCATCGTACTCAGAATGGAACGATATGCTTGTTCTCTAATATCCTTTTATGACATCTTCCCCTTCCACTCCTCATCATCATACAGATCGCTTGCTCCAAAACGTGGTAGCAGGCGGATACTGCATAGGGTGTGGTGTCTGTGCTGCACGGGAGAATTCTTCACTGCGTATAGTGCTTGATAATGATGGTAAGCTTCAAGCTTGTGCTAAAAAGATTCATAGCGGTGATACTGTCAATGTCTGTGCAATATGCCCATTTTCAGGAGAAAGTCCTGACGAAACAGTATTAGGGGGAAACCTGTCTTCATACAATACAGAGTACAACCATTACATTGGATATTATCAAAACCTCTATGCGGGACATGTAGAGAGAAATTCTGAGCGTATCAATAGCGCATCGGGGGGTCTGGTTACATGGCTTCTTGTGACATTGCTTCAGAAAGGAATGATCGATGGAGTTGTTCATGTGCGCCCCTGTAAGCCAACTGCAAGTAATCCTTTAGTTTTGCAGTACCGCATTTCTAGAACCGAAGAAGAGATTCGCTCTGGGGCTGGGTCTCACTATTATCCAATTGAAATGTCTAGTGTACTCAAGGAAATACGAGAGAACGAAGGAAGATATGCAGTTGTTGGTATCCCTAAGTTTATAACTGCAGTACGCCTTCTTATGAAAGAGGAGCCGATCTTTAAACAACGCATTGCCTACTGCATTGGGATTATTGCAGGACACATGAAAAGTAAACACTTTGCCGATAGCATTGCTTGGCAAAAAGGCATACCTCCGGAATCTGTAGAGGAAATTCGATTTAGAAAAAAAAAGCCAGACCGTACTGCTCGCAATAGCTATGTATACATCAAAGGCAATAGTGATAATGGTGTAAAAGAAGAGCTTATTTATTCAAAAAACCAATTCGGTAGAAACAACTGGGGACTGAAGTTTTTTGAATATGAAGCAGCAGAATTTTCAGATGATCTCATGGCGGAAACTGCAGATATTTCTTTTGGGGATGCATGGCTTCCACGCTATGTACACAACTGGCGAGGAACAAATATTGTTATTGTTCGTCACCACACCTTGAATACTCTTCTTCGAAAGGCAGCTAGAGATAAAAAAATTTGGCTTGAAGATATGAATACAAAAGACATGATAGAATCACAACGTTCTGGACTACGCCACATGCGAGAAGGCAGTGCTATTCGAGCAGAGCAAAAGCAGCAAGATGGCTTATGGCATCCGCCATTACGCATGTTTCATAATAACTCTACAAACCCATACTTCAAGAACATTATTCAAGAGCGCACCCGTATAGCAACAGAAAGTTTTCCTGCATTCAACAAAGCGATACAAGAAAAAGATTTCACAGTTTATACAACAATAATGAAGCCACTTATACGAGGGTACTATCGACAAAGGCCATTGTGGTATCGAGCACTTAGCTGGATACAAAGACACGTTCCTTATCTATAAGAAATACATTTCGATAATACTACTTTGTTGATAGAATATGTTTTGTGAATAAAAATCCTACGGTATCGGTTATTGTCCCAGTATTACACGATGCATTACGACTAGAACAATGCATAGAAGCATTACTCAAACAGACATACACTACCAAGAAGGTTGAAATTATTATTGTGGATAATGGCCCCTGCAAAGAAGTGCAAGACATTGTCCATCAATACCCTCAATGTATATTGGAGGTCCAAGAGAAACGTGGACCTAATTTTGCAAGGAGTGCAGGCATTACAAGGGCAAAAGGTAACATACTCGCCTTCACTGATGCAGACTGTATTCCGGATCCACACTGGATAGAGCGTGGTATCTCTTACGTAATACACAACAGAAATTGTGGAATGGTTGGAGGGAGGGTGCAGATGATTCCACGTGACGAATCCAATATAAATTGCGTCGAAGCATACGATTGCCTGCTCTATTTAGATCAACATAAACATGTTATGTATCAAAAGTTTGCTGCGACTGCCAATGCTTTTATTCCACGATCTGTATTAGATGCTATTTCTCCACTTCACATTGCATATCATGGCAGTGATGACGAAGAAATAGGGAGACGCATTCATGAGGCAGGTTTTGCGATGACATATGCCCCTGACGCCGTTGTCTATCATCCTGCTCACTATACTTTTTCATCACTATGGAAAAGAACACAGAGAAACATGAAAGGTAAAATTGAATTTTATAAACACCAGCATTGTGCAGATTCGTTCTTTCAATTCCTATGGAAAGCTCGTTCGTTTTTCAGGCTTCATATAGCCCATGATCTGCAGTGTTTATACCGAGCATCTTCTGTTCGTAAACCACTTCATACACTGCATTTATACTATCTGTGGTTGATACTTCACACAGGCTGCGGCTTTAAAATCTTACAAGAATACGCATTCCCGCTATCCAACAATCTTCCCTCCACTCTTGATAGTTAACGCTAACTGACCACACGCAGCTGCAATATCACTACCCATTGTTTTTCGTTGTGTGACATCGATCCCTGCATTGAGTAACACCTTTTTGAATTTCTCTATTCCAGACTGAGAGCTTGCGGTGAAAGCTTTTCCATCAACAAGGTTGAGCGGTATAACGTTTACTTTTACTGCGCTGGTTTTTCGTACAAAATTGACGAGTCGTTTTGCTTCGTCTTCGTTGTCATTCACACCTGCAATCAGCGTGTACTCAAACGTAATGTGGTGACGACGGTTTCCAAGTATTTCTTCGTAATCCTTTGTCCACTGCGCAAGGCGTTCATGAAAACGAGGTGCTGTTGTCGGAACAATCTTCCGACGGCTCTCCTCTTCTGGGCTATGGAGACTGATAGCAATTTTTACTGGTGGCCAATCCTTATCCGTTAAAATGCCCTCGAGGACTGGGAGTACCCCAACTGTTGATACGGTAATACGTGTCGGGCCGAGGTCTGTATGGTCGAGCCATGTATGGATCGCCTTCTTTACGTTTTCTACATTCACAAGTGGTTCACCCATACCCATAAAGACAACATTTGAAATACGCTGAGGGAGATCTGGTTTCTCTGACAAGAACCTCTTCCAAAACCTATACTGATCTGCAATTTCATCTGATGACAGATTCCGCTTTAGCCCCATTGTCCCTGTTGCACAGAACGTACAACCCATCGCACAGCCAATCTGCGATGATACACAAATTGTCCACTGGTCTCTTTTGTTTCGCATCAACACACTTTCGAATAACTGCTCGTCATTCCCTGCAAGCACAACCTTATGCGTGTCCCCGCTTTTACTTGATAATGTTGTCACTGGTGTACAGCTCATCCATGGTATTTCTTTTATAAGAGTTTCTCTCATCTCTTTTCCAAGAGTTGTCACATCTTCCCATCCTTTCATTGTCTCAGTGAAATATGCCTTCTCAATTTGCTTCAAACGAAAGGCAGGCTCTGATGGGAAAAGTTCTTTACAGTGATCATGCCGATTAAGTGGAGCATCAGTTTTTGGCATACCTAAAGCTTCTTTACGAATTCGACTCTCAGGACAATCGCTGTCCCTCCAAGCTTGCAGTCTATCTCTTCTGGATTACTTGTCAGCCTGATATTGCTCGCCTTTGTGCCAACCTTTAGCACTGTCGAAGAGCCCTTAAGTTTCAAATCTTTAATGAGTACAACTGTGTCTCCGTCACTAAGACTTGTCCCATTACTATCTTTCACGACAACGACATCCTCTGCATCTACCTTTCCATGTTGGCCATCACTACAGTGACATTCCTCCATCATTTCCCACTGAGAAGTACATTCATTTGTCTCGCAAATACCAATTTCAGGGGATGATCCTCCGCAAGAGCCTTTGCATATATAGTGTTCCATCTCTCTTATTATACAATAATCCTGTCTTATAAGCTGAAAACTCCGACATTTTCGCCCTTTCCTTCCTTCTTATGATCCTGCACACTATAGATGTGAAAATCCTTCTATCAGTCATTATTGGCCTATCAACGCTCATTCCATCTGCTTTTGCGGCAGAGGAGCTGTATAAAGGTATTGCAATCACACCTCTTCAGAGCCTGTATGCTCAACAACTTGCTCATCCTGAGAGTGAGTATATTGCAGATCAAATAGAAACAAAACGAGCTGTCATTAGAGAGATACTTGAAAAAAATATTACAATGTCTCTGGAAGCACCTGCAGAAGATGCTTCCGCCACAGGAAGTGAAGAGTCTCTCTCAAGCTCTATTGTCAAACAAACTGCTGTTCTTAAAACCCTTGAGAACTTCTCCAAAGAAGCAAGAGTTGACTTGGACCTTCTCAAGAAAGAAGAGAAAGAAATATATCAAAATGCTCAACAAGAAAAAACTGACGGGACTTTCCGTCTGACCAAGTCTCATGCTGAGCTTCTTGCAAAAACTGCGATTATTAATGAAGAGATTAGTGTCGTTAGCTCTCTGACAGACTTCCATACGACAAGACTCCAAAAATTTCAGTTCAACCAGCGACTTGAGCAATATGGCCTACTTATCACACTTGGAAAGTATTTTGCGATCATTATGATCATCCTCTTTGTTGAAAAAACTATTCGTAAAAGACTCCTCAGTAAGATCACCAAAACAGAATATCGCTACGCAGCAACGAAGCTCTTTACGACAACTGTCTACACATTCACTATCATTTGGATTGCTGGTGTCACCTTTAGTAAGAATCCCAGTCTTCTAGCATCTGTTGCTATTATCGGTGCTGGACTTGCGATTGCTTTGCAAGATGTCGTCAAAGACCTCGTTGGTGGATTTGTTATTTTCCAACACAAGCTCTTTACTCGTGGAAACCGAATCTCCTTTAGTGATATTACCGGTGAAGTTATCGACTCTGGACTTCTTCGGACAACTATCCTTGAAATTGGAGCACGAAAAGATGGAGAAGCCCTAGAGCGAACTGGAAAAACGCTCTCTATTCCAAATGCACTATTCCTAACGCATCCTGTTACAAACCACAATGCATCATCAGATTACGTTCGAGCTGAAATGAAACTTACCATTACCTTTGAAAGTAATGCAGAAAAGGCACAGCAGATGCTCCAAAAAATCGTTGATGAGGAAACTGATGAATACCTTCAGAGAGACGAACAACAAGTACGCAGACGTATGCAGCTTTACTACTTCCGTCATGCAACACGAGGGAATCAGGTATATATGGATATCGCCGCAGATGGCGTAGAATTTACACTTCGTTTCACGACACCAATTGGAGAAAGGCGTCCTGTAGTATCGAGAATCTCACGTATCATTCTGAAGCAATTTGCCGATGAAAATGATATTGATCTCGCCTACACAACACAGCGTGTACTAGCCGAAATAAAGAAAACTTGACGACAATAAAAAAATACTTATAATCTGGCGCATTCTACACCTATATTAAAAACCATTTTTGATGAAAAATACCTTTAATAGGGAATTTAATGCAAATGATAGCACTTCTGGTTTACAGCTATTGCACCTCAGCCCGCAACCGGATACCTCATTTCTCCCAAGTGATTGGCGAGAAAACGACCTTGAATTCTACCTTCAGGAGGCATCATCTAACCCATTAACGATAGATCGTATTCGGACACCTATTGTAGAGCGTATCAGAGATATTGAGGAATATGATGGAGTTGTTATCGGTGGAGCAAGCCATAATGTAAGAGACAACCTCTCATTCTTTAAGGATATTCAATCCTCTGTCCGAGAAGCCATAGATAAGAAGATTCCCGTTCTTGGTTTTTGTTTGGGGCATCAGTTAATGGGGCATGAATTTGGTGCAACGATTGAAAAGGGCAGATATGGCCCAGAAATTGGTATCGTAGATATCCAAAAGACACAGTCTGGCCAAATGAATGATTTGCTTCTTCATCTTCCAGATCATTTTGAGTCTTGTAGTAACCATGCTGATGTTGTCACACGACTTCCAGCGGGTAGTACTGAACTCGCACATAATGCATACGCAAATCAAATTGTTGAATATGCTCCAAATACATGGGGAGTTCAGTTCCATCCAGAACGAAGAAAAAGAACAATGCGTACTATTTATCAAACAAAACTCGAAGGAGAGGAACGACGTCAAACATTAGATAAACTTCGCACTTTAGACCTTTCAGTCTCTCGAGGAATTCTCCAAAATTACATCTCTACTGTAAGAAATCAGCACCTTTATTCAGTTCTCCTTACGCCATAAATCCGTAATAGGCGAAGGCTGCACCAAGAACAATAACAACGACCTGCATAAGAGTTCGTTGCTTTTTCCAAAACACCATTTGTCCAAGTACGAGATCTGGTTTTGCTAGGAGTAATACTCCTTTGACGCATGCAACCCATCCAATAAGAGTGATAGCACCAACGTAACTACCTTCCCATACGTTATTCATATGAAGAATAATATATCCGAAGATAAGCGCCATAATTCCTCCTATATACGTCAGTGATGCGTTTTTTTCAAATTCTGCGAGTAATTTGTCGTAGTGTGCTGGTGACAGCAGCATTCCAATACCGATGGATAGATATACGAGCCCAAGCACTTGAGCAATCATCATAGAATTATTCATAAAATATTGGGGTGAAATATTGTTGTAGTATAAATCATCGTACATATTGTTATGTCATATATGTCTATAACCAGCAAGAGGATGTATACTCTGCCCATGCAGAAGCCATTCACACTACTTTTCGTTACAGCACTACTCTGTAGCTGCCAAACAGCAATACCTTCTACAGACCTTCAAGATTCTGATGACTATTCTAATGTAGGCCTCGATATTGAATGGGGAACACCAGAAGAGATTGATGATTCCGCAATAGAGGATGACGACTCACCAAGTATCGAGACAATTGATGCCGTTGCTGAACTGCAAGATTCATACGATGCAGCGATTGTTGTGCGAGATCTTATGCTTGATGTTCTGCTAACAATGAATGAGAAGCAAAAGACAGTAGTACAAAATGCCATTGAAGCATTTTCTGCCGATATCGATGCATTAAAATACTACGTTGATACTGCAACGTACGACGAACTAACAGATGAAGAACATGAAGAACTCGTCAAAATTACCAAGGGTATAGATGATGGTATGGCGGTATTTGGCGATATTCTTGAACTACTCCTTTAAGGAAGTTTTGCTGCGATAAACCGTAAGCCCTCTCCTGTATCTATTATTGTCTTTGGGTCAGACAATACGACTGCATTTCGAAATAACCCTCCTATGATGATATCACCTACGATTTCATCATTCTGGATCTCCCCTTTCATGGTAAATGTGTGTTCTTCATCTTCTGGCGATTGCTCGCCTGGTCCTTCGAGGATCATCGCCCCTTGGAATTCAAATGTACCATCTTTCTGTAACTTCCCTGTACAGAGTGTAGAGAACGACTCTATAAAACCATTTGGTCCGTCATACACTGTTGTGTCTGTAATGCGACCCTCTACCCAAAATCGACAATCAATCTTCTTATTTGGCAACACTACTAAACTTACCTCTCCATGATATTCAGAAATAAATGTACGACGGCTATTGAGCGCCCCATTGGTAGAAAGATTTCCAATGAATGTTCTCCCACTTCCAACAAGTACTTCTTCTTCGGTCTCTCCTGGTGGTAATAGTACTGCGCTTTTTACTTCCTGTACTGATGGAATAGATGCCGTGCATCCTGATAGAAAAACGATTGCAGCAATTAATAATAGGCGCATGAAAAAAGTGTTAAGCAATTTCTATAAATTTCAAAGCGTACATGACGCCAATTCCTCCTATGATACTGAGAAGCTGTATCATAGAATTACTGATACGAGTCTCTTTATGGAGTTCTGGAATAAGGTCGACCCCAGCAATGTACAAGAAGTTACCAGCAGCAATTGGGAGTAATACAGACTCAGCAACTGGAATAACTGACTGAAGGAAGAGCACAGCAATAGCACCTACAATTGCACTGCATGCCGAGAGCATATTAAACAGAATAGCTTTCTTCTTTGTAAAACCACTATGCAACAATACAGCAAAGTCGCCGATCTCTTGAGGGATCTCATGAAGACCGACTGCAATTGTTGTTGCGATTCCAACCTGTGTATCAACAAGAAAGCTCGCCGCAATAAGCGTACCATCAATAAAATTATGCAACCCATCTGCAAAGAGGTTCATGATACCAATATGGTGATGATGATCATGACAATGCTCGTGCTTGTCATCTGGCAATGTGTGACAGTGACGCCAGTGGATCAGCTTTTCAATAATAAAAGAGATAAGCATTCCTAGTAGGATGTACTCTGCTCCTCTTTCTATACCCCCTGCCTCTGCCATCTCTGGGACAATATGAAGAAAAACATCACCAAGAAGTGCTCCAACAGAAAAGCTTACGAGGAATAAGACCCAGGATCGAAGCCTTTTAGATACTACGAGTGGAATAACTCCCACAAGAGAAATAAGACTTACCCCGACAACGGCACCGATAGCGAGAAGATTGTTACTCATATAGTCATCCCATGATACAGAGATTTTGGCCAATCCTCAACGAAGAGAGTACAATTTTTAGCAATGATTATACGCCTTCTTCGTCAGTTCTTCCTTTTAGGTTATATCTTTCTTACAATTTGTGCTCTGAGCTATACCCTCGGAAGATAGCAGATTCCTCATGTGCAATGGCCATTTGTGACACATTTTTATGCCATGATGGCCCCTTTCCAAAGCTACACAACAACAAATGCCGAGCTTGTAGCAGAGGGCCTTCGGAGTGGAAGATGGGAAAGAATCGACCTAACACAGTACTTACCACATAGCAGAGGAGAAATCGCTATTCGAACGCGAATGAGCAGCTTTAATGATAAAAGTCCTGTGTACCTAGAAATGGCAAAGAAGCTTCAATCTATGGAATCTGCCAATGGAAGAACCTACTCCTCTGTTCGTCTTGTATGGGAAAAATGGCCAAAATCACAATATGGTTTTTATGACGGGCATACCGATACAGACACCACTCGGAGCTCAGTCGTCCAGTTCAACCTCTAATGACACCTTCTCTTGTCCTTCATCGGCTAACGTCCTTCTTTGTTGCATGGGACCATTGGTGGACACGCGAAAGTTATCCACACATTATGGGTATTATCCGCGCAGCATTTGGTGCATGGCTCCTTATGTATTGGGCCATTCGACTTCCGTACGTCAGAATCCTCTTTTCGACAGATGGCATCGTCTTTCCAAAGATACCAGAGTATATGCCAAAAAATATGGAATGGCTTTTGCAGGTTCCAGAGCCACATATTGCCCTTATTATTTATAGTATTCAGATTGTTGCTCTTATTACACTAACTATTGGCTTCTGTACGAGGAGTTCTGCCTTTATTGCATTTTGTATCTCGTGGTATTACTTCTATCTATCGTTGCACCTATTTCATACATCATACGATAGGCTTTATATCTTTGTACTACTTGTTCTTTCTATCAGCAATGCTGGACAGTATCTTAGCTTTGAAAATTGGGAAAAATACGGCAGCCCGTTTAAGTGGGAGAAGATGGTATCCATTTTTCCGCAACGGTTGATTGCCTTTCAAATCACCATGACATATTTCGGTGTTGGGTTTCAAAAGCTGTGGCTCCCCGGTTGGCAAGGAGGTGAAATGCTCTGGTATTCCATGATGGGTGTATGGGCGACGCCTCTCGCTTTCAAAATTACGAGCTACGGATGGTCGGATCTCTACCATGTTGCCGTCAATCTGATAAAAATATTTGAGCTCTTCATCCCCTTCTCATTCTGGATTACAAAAGGAAAAGTACGATGGATTGGTATGGGCTCTGGCCTTATCTTCCACGTCCTTGTGGATCTCCTTCTCTATATTTGGTAGTTTGCCATTCTTATCCCAAGCTACCTCGTCTTCTTCTCACCAGAAGAATTCCACGCATGGCTCAGACGTGTGAGTAACAATCGTCTTGATCCGTGATATACTATCCACATGCTTCATCTATTCAACTTCGGCGGCCCGCGTACTCCACAGTTTGGTAATGCATTACTCTTCAATGGTCTTCTCTGTGTGTTCTTTGGCCTTGCGATTCTTGCAGCTCCTGAACTCCTTGCTTACTTTGTTGCAACAATCCTTCTTATCATCGGGACATCTATCCTGACCACTTGGTGGAAGATTAGAAATATGCGCTAATCCATGGATGCTGCTTTAGTAGTATTCTGCGCATCTCTGAGCCCTCTATAAAGAATCCATCTGGTAAGAGTTTTATCAATTTTTTCGTGTGCATCGCTGCTAACTGCTCATCATGCAACACTCCTGCAACAAATATTGCAGTACGATGATAGGTAATACTTTCTGGAAGATACTGTTCAGCATTTTGGAGTGATATTCGTGCCTCCTCATCTCTCCCCTGCTCTGCAAGATACCAGCTTTGAAGGAGAAGATAGACACCATCGTGTCCATTGGTCAGCTTACGATGCATCTCTTGAAGGACCTCGATGCTCTGTGCAAGCTCC
>PFDQ01000040.1:0-6564 GCA_002772815.1 Candidatus Peregrinibacteria bacterium CG10_big_fil_rev_8_21_14_0_10_42_8 | reverse complement strand
CGCGTACCTTCAAACTGAGCAGCTGATGCATGATACAACTGCGCCAATGTCCATTGAGTTGCAATTGCAAAAGCAGCGAAACAACACACCACCATACAGACATTCCAGAGAGCAGAGCACAAACGAGGTACTAGTGCAACATTCCCTGTTATACCTATGCCTAGACCAATCAATGCAGCACACAACACCGCAGATGCAATGGATGCAAAACCAAACAGCAATGCGATGGAGTACGATGCGATACCAACCAAGCATGCCATATGCCACTCGCCTTTCTCCTCCATCCTCTTTATCCAAAGTTGCCATAGTAGAGTGCAGATTAATCCGTAATACATAACAAGCCCCAATGGACCGAGCATGACGAGAACATCAAGTGGTGTACTATGCATCCTATCGACGATTGTCGTAAGGGATTCATACGCATAAATGTCCTTTCCAATAAACTGAGGTGTGACAAGTGAGAGCGTCTCTAGCCCGTATCCGAGCGGCCTACTTTGTATCATGTGCACTGCACTATTGATCATCACCACTCGTGCAGATGTACTTCGCGCTTCAACTGGAGCCTTGCTGAATCTTCCTATAAAAAATAATGAACCAACAGCAACTAATAGCAACACAATGAGTACCGATGTTACAACAGTAATCTTGGATACATTTTTTATACAACCCCTGCACCACCGAAGTATATTTGGTACAAAAAATAGCACCACCAGTGCAAGTGCAAGCATTGCGCTTCGGCTTACTGTCCCAAAAAGTACTACGATATTCATCAGACATAGTGATGCCCACACCAGCTTCTGGGTACGAGACTCTGTACGATACAACCGACGAACCAAAAATGGTGACGTCAGCAGAATGCACTGCCCAAGTGAATTGGGATGACCAATTGTGGAAAATATTCTTCCAAGAAATGCCTCACTCTGCCATAAAGATGATAATGGATCCATCTGCATCATCTGGAGAACTCCATATCCGACCATGAGTAAATTGCTTATGACAAATGCGTCTTCAATTGCTCCTAGACCCTTAGTCGTTTTACTTACGAGCGCAAAAAGTACCGTCAGACATACGAGAGATACATGAAATGCAACACCCTGAAACCTCGGAGCCGCACCTACAATACTCATGACAGGGGCAATGCTCCATAAGAGCGACAACAGAAGTACTACGCAGTATCCTATAAGGAACTTTCCTGGGAGAGACCCCATCAGTACACCTACTGTATCTTCCCTCTTAATCAGTAGATATATAGCTGCACAAAGGGAAAAAGAAGCTGCTACAAGCACCTTTGGTAATTCAAATCCAACCGTTGAAATAGGGGCAACAACCACAGTTATTGCAACCATAGGACCCCATAACGCTATTTGACTAAATTTATATATAATTGTATAATAGTAAAGTAATACAGACACACACAGCATACACTAATGTCTAAATTCCTCCTTATTGTCGGCGCATTCACACTGAGTACAATAACTGTCTTTGTTATGATACTCGATTCCACATCCCCTGCACCATCAAAGGATCTCTTTGAAGGACTCCATCTTAGTGCTCCAATCGCTGATGATATTGCAGATGATGATGCGCGTCTTGCTCCGTATGTTCGATATCAAAGTGACACTCATGGATACTCACTTCAATACCCTGCAACATGGACACTTGATGATTCTAAGAAAGACTTTGGAGGAGACATTCTCTCGGATCCATCCGAACATACTGTTATTACTATCAGTGAAACAAAAGAAGAAAGCCTTATGACAGAAGATGCTGTTGACCTCCTGACTCAAAGTATTAAAGACTCTCTGAACCTGGACCCAGCATTTAACCTAAAGACACTAGACCATCTAACATGGAAGGGGCGTAGTACAATTTTTACAGATGGGGAAAGACATCTTGGGAGCCGCGTACTTCATACACGAGAATACAATATCTTCAGACCAACGTATAATGGTGTACTCAATGTGAGCATCACAACACAGAAAAGTACTGAAGTACTTCATGATAAAATTATAGAATCCATCTTGAACTCTTTGGATGTTTGTCCGAAGCAATAAAATGAGATTCGCATTAATGACCCTTTTGCCTTTATAATAGGGCTCGATGGAAAATCTCATTCGGAAAGCCACCATGTTGATGATGGGTCTTGTTGGACTCAGTTCCTTAGCAGCTATTTCAACTTTTACCCTAACTGCAAACAATCTTGCGGGGCTACGTGCTCTGGAGATCCGAGCCTATGGAGACTTCTCTATCGACCCTGAAGAAAAAATCCTTCTCGCTGCTGAAGGTGACTACCTCACATACACTGTTCCACTTCGCTCAAACTGGAAGATCATTAGCGGAGAAGATTTCGGTTGGCTCGTTGGAGGATGCGATGATGAAAAAACATGTGAGTTTCAGTCGAACCATATTGGTGGTGACGTCGTTATCAGAGCAGAGGCAGATGGGTTTTCTGATGAGCAAACAATACACGTCAAAAAGCCAACACCTGCTAAACCCGTAAAAAATCCATTTACTGATACCATCCCCGATTGGGCAGGAGAGCCTATTGTTGAACTCAAAAATAAAAGTATTATCCGTGGCTATAATGATGGCCGATACGGTGCTGGTGACAAACTTACGCGTGGGCAGCTCGTCACAATCTTTTATAGAACACTTCGCAGTATGAACCTTATTCAAAACCTCAATTGTCCTATCGAATATAACGATATTCCTCAAGGACATTATGCATACGATGCAGCATGCACCTTCCGAAACCGTGGATGGACAGACTCCCTCACTACTCTCGAACCAGATGAACCTGTAACGCGAGGTGAAACTGCCTCTCTTCTTAACAGGGTTATCGGAGGCTCTCTTCTTTCTGCAAAAGAGCTCCGCCTTGGGAAAGTTATTGCTGAAGGGCAAGTCTTTACGGATGTCTCACTCTCTAGCCAGTACTTTGCCGATACTGCAGTTGTCCGTGCGCTTGGTATTATGAAGGGAAACCCAAATAACACCTTTGGTATTGATACCACTCTTAACAGAGCAGAGGCGGCAACCATCTTCCATCGTCTAATGCAGGCAGTAGAGGAAATTGGTATGAGGAGTATGTAGTAAATATTTCGCCAGTTCTGGAAGTCTATAGAACCAACTTTTTGCCTTATTTAAAACAAAAAGTCTTTTTTCTAGTATTAAGATCTCTCTCGCTCTCTATCGGAAATGGCTTTCTGGAACCGATACTAAGGCGCTGTTTATTTCCTATATATTTATGAAACATAAAAGCACTATTTTAGAAGAAGAACGGCAAGAACTCCTTCGGCAAGAGGGGGACCAACGAAACCGCGAAATGATCGCTGAATCAGAGAAGAATACTGTGAAGACAAGCATTGCAGATCGTATCCGATTGACGGGATCGATGCTCTCAATGGCACTGACAGATATTATTGATGATCTCAAGCCTTCCCCTCGTACGAGAAACAGGTCTCGTGATATGCATAGTTTCCCTGCTCAATTAGAACACCTTGAGCCAATAGTACTGATGTCTGCGACACCCATCGATGTTGTTACAGAGGATTTCAGTGGAGACCTGTCACAATGGAATATAGATACCAGTGCCTCTGGCGCAGATATCCATATAGACAATGGAGAACTTGTGTCTGCAAACCTTGGTGCTCTTGTGACAAAATCTGATTTCCGTGGAACGGCGGAAGCTCCGATCACTGTGAGTGGTACATGGAAACCAATACGGGATGATGCGAGTAATACACACAGTATGACGCTTCGGCTTCGTAATAATGGGGATGCAAATGATTATAGAGGACAAAATGGAGTGTACCTTGTTGCGTATACCAACAACGATGTCTTTATCGGACAATGGAACAATGGAGAGCATCAGAAACTCGATGAAGATAGATCTCGACCTTTGCACTTAGGAGAGACATATCATTTCTCTGTTACTGATAATGGAAGTGAGATTCACGCAGTGATTACCAATAAACACGGTATTGAAGTTATTAACTTAACAGGGAGTACTGCAGAAGATATTGCTGCAGGAGGGAAGATAGTACTTCAAGCGCGTGAACGTGGAATGAGCCACTTTGATGATGTTCGGATTAGTACAATTGAAGAGGAAGTGGAGGAGATTTTTGTAGCAGGAACTGCAGCACAGGAGGCTGTGTCACTGACAGAGTATAAAGATCAGATTCTGCTCATTGGATCATCGACAGATGTGTCTTCTCTTGTTGGTAGTGAACATATTCCAGACAATGCAGTATCCCTTGCTGATGCCTTTGAACTTGAAAATGGGACAAGCTACCCGAATGCATATTCTCGTAATAATGAATCGATTGAAGGGATTACTTTCCATTCTCATGCAGATGCAAAACCTTTGTCATTTTCAAATGGACTCCTCATTGCTGATGGTGGGTACTGGGAAGCAAATGTCACGTTTGATACTCCAACCTATGTTCATGCATTCTCCTTAGGCCAAATCTCTGGAGGTGCAACAGCGTGGATTCAGCTTACCTATGAAGATGGAACAACATTTAGACAAGATGCTGGTAGAGGTGGAACATTCCTCATTAATGCAACAGTCACGAAGATCTACTACGATCGCGGTCGATCTGATGGCGCATTTGGTATTCGTGATGTACTGATTGCTGGCCCTACTGAACAACCTCTTCAGGAGGTTTCAGAAAACGTAGAAGCAGTTAATGCTGTGCTTGCAAATCCTGATGCACTGGCAGAGATTCTCGATGGCTCCTCTGATGAGCCTGCATTTGTCGGTCCAGTCGAAGCATCTGTTTCAGAGCAGATCAATGCGCTGCAATTGCAAAAAGCAAATATTGACACTCTTCTTGCTCAGCAAGAAAATGCTCTATCAGATGCTGAAGAGAGGGTATCAAATGCCCAAGAAATTGTAGCAAGATTTGCAGAGCAAGGTGACCCTGAACACATGAAAGTAACACCACGTATCACTATTCAAGCGCAACGTTTTCAATACTACTTCAGGCTGAATTACACAGATATGCCAGAAGGCTATAGTCTAAAAATTGATAATGATACCACGACAATTCCAAAGGGTAGTGGCGGCATGGACATCACAGACTTACCACGACCTGGAGGGAATGTGAGTTACACACTCAATCTTGTTAATAATAATGGGGAGCAGGTATCACATATTGGTGTTGTGAGTATTTATCAAGGCAAGATTAGCCGAGGAGGAACGACAAGCTTTACATCGCACCTTTCTACGCTCTCTTATGTTCCCACTGCAAATGATGAGAGTGTTATTTCTGCAGAGCAAAACTCTCATGCTGAAACTGCTATTATTGAAGGAGGAGCAGATATCGTCGTTGCAACAACAGAGATCCAACGCCTTCAATCAGAAGGAAACACTGTCCAAGACAGTATAGATACCCTTGAAAGAAGCCTCATCCCCTACTCTGCCATGCACGTCAGTGTGAATGAGCAGTATGCACACATGTTTACCGTGCAATATATGAGTAATCATCCACAGACATACATCGAGGCCTCTCGCAGAGGAGAACCGGGTATGGTCTTTCAGCAGACCATCTCGCACCCAGGTGGAGAAGCAGATGGAAGATTGGTACTCAATCCTGGAAATGGAAATGTAGGAAACCACGTTCGCATCTGGATGTATACAGATGATACGAAGACAGAACTCCTCGACTTCTTCGAAGGAGATCTTGGACGAAGTGAAAGTAATGGCGTGTGGGGAGAACGGGAAATGGGTCGCACTGTGGAAAACCCAATACAGCCAACTGTCGATATTCAGAAGATCTCTGGCCCGAATATTTTGGTCTCCTTTAGCAGTCCTTATGATGAGTCTCGTCTAGTGCTCGAGGGTGGAGGCCTCTTTGCCACGAAGACAGTTCGGCACGAAGGTGGTGAAGACATGGAGACAGTCATGCTTACATTTAATGCAGACAAGCCCGAGTGGAACTACCGGCTCCGTATGTTCGAAACACGGAACAACCGTGAAATTGCAGGGGTCACACTTCACTGGGATCCTGTAGCAAAAGAGTTATCCGTCCTCGGGGAGAATACCGATATCCCTGTCGAGGCAGATAGTGATAACGAGATTGCTCTGAATGTTATGCGTGATGTCTTTGATGCGCAAACAAGTGTCGATACTATCGATGTCAGCTTTGCAAGCCTTCGCCAAGTACAGGGCTTTCATATGTACACAGCATCCGACTTTATTATCGATCCTGATAATGCTGCGTTCTACATCAACCAATCATCATGGAAGGGACACCCAGATGCTAATGGACAGTTTATGCAGGGTCTTGATTCCTATGAAAAGATACTTGCAGAGCTCCTGCAAGATGCAGCACGGATAAAGGTCTCAGCAATGAGCGGAAAGAGCCAGCAGCCAGCGATAGACTTCTTAGAGCAGCAATACAATGTATTAGCGTATACGCAGTATGTGCTAGAACTACGAGACTTTGGCGTTACCCTCCCAACAGTCGAGCAAGTTCGTGATGAAGGTATTGGGATATTTGAAGCGAATACTGAGGATTTCAAAACACAGCAGATAAAGAATGTCACGATGAGGAAGCGGGT
>PFDQ01000013.1 GCA_002772815.1 Candidatus Peregrinibacteria bacterium CG10_big_fil_rev_8_21_14_0_10_42_8 | reverse complement strand
GGATCTCTTGGTTGCATAGCGTTCATATTTGCCCTCTGTTTGTTGTAAGGGTACCAATCCTACTTACATAGGTATGTAGATCACTAAGGGCGGCTTGAAGGGGTTTGTGCCTGTAATAGCAAACGAGCGATGTACTCATTTCTAGTGGGCTAGCGGATCATCTTCCATATGTGTGAGCAAGCGATTAGACAACTCTTTTCTTGTTTGGAATATATTTAATAAACTCAAATATAAAGAAAGCAGCAGTGACAAGCCCTGCAATTTCTAGCCAATCGATGAGAGGAATATAATCAAGATGGAACACGTTACGGAGTGGTGAGTACAATAAAATAAACTGTAATATAAATGGAATGATGGTAGCCCCTATCATCCATCTATTTGAAAAGAATCCAATATGCCATATTGGTCTTCTACTTCGTGTTGAGAACGCTAAGCATAATTCAAATAGTATTGCGAGTGTCAACGTTTCTGTTCGTACCCTTTCTATACCAAGGCCACTACTCAACTTCCATAGGAAAAAAACAAATGCCATACCAAACGCAAAAAGCGACGAGAATACAAGCCGACCCCATTCACCATCGAGTAAGTGCTCTGATGGACTTCGTGGTGGGCGCTTCATAATATCTTTTTCAGCAGGCTCCATGCCAAGCGCAAGAGCAGGTAGTCCATCTGTCATTAGGTTAATCCATAAGATATGTAATGGCAGGTATGGCAAAGGCAATCCTATAAATATGGCTAAGCCAATAAACAACAACTCATCAAAGTTTGCACGAAGTAAATACATGACAAACTTCTTAATGTTATCGTAAATGCGACGACCTTCAGCAACAGCTGTCACCATTGTTTCATATCTATCATCAGCCAAAACAATACTCGCTGCCTCTCTAGCAACTTCAGTCCCCACTAGACCCATTGCTACTCCTACATGCGCGCCCTTTAGTGCTGGCGCATCGTTGACACCATCTCCACTCATTGCGACGATATCTCCTCGCAACTTAAATGCGCTCAAAATTTTCAATTTATGTTCAGGGGAAACTCGTGCAAATATAGACACAGCACTCAGCTTTGCTGCAAGCTCTTGCTCTGATATTGCATCAAGCTCTTCACCATGCATTGCATCCCCGTGAATACCTACTTTTTCAGCAATTGCTTTTGCTGTCACAAGACTATCTCCTGTGATCATAATCGTGCGAATCCCTGCACCAGCAGCAGTATGAATGGCAGTGGTAACCGTCTCGCGTGGCGGATCTTCCATTGCAATAAGCCCAACGATTTTCACAGCCTTCTTCTCACGGACAGCGCACGCAAGAACACGTAGACCTTTTTTTTCAAAAACTGAACTTTGTGCAAGAACATCCGAATTCTCTTCACCAGATAGAGCAACAATCTTCTCTGTAGCCCCTTTCAAGAAAACCTGTTGCCCATGTCTTGTCTGCATGTATTTTTCCTCTGAAGAAAAAGGGACCTCTTCATCCTCAATATCTAGTCGCTCAGCATCTAGTGATGATGCGTATTCAAGAAGTCCGATTTCTGTTGGATCTCCAACATCTGGCAACTGTGCTCTGTTACAAGATGCGCCTATTTGCGCGAGTAGGGTTTTATCATTTTGGTCAGACATCCATGAGTCGACTACTTTCATTTTATTCTCTGTGATTGTTCCTGTTTTATCTGCACATATCACTGATACGCTACCAAGAGTTTCTAGTGACTCTAGTCTCCGTACCAATGCTTTTCGTTTAGTCATTCTTCGCACTCCCATCGCAAGACATACAGTGACGACAGCAGGAAGCCCCTCAGGGACAGCTGAAACCGCCAGGCTCACTGACATGAGAAGAATATCAATTAGAGGCATCTGTCTATATATACCTATAGCAAATACTATCGCACACATTGTCAGAACAATTCCACCCAGCATAAGCCCTAGTTGTTTCATTTTTCTCTGGAGAGGTGTTTCTGGAAACTCAGTATCAGAAACCAACTTTGCAATTTTCCCTATTTCAGAATGAAGTGCAGTTGCTGTTACAACATACTCACCATTTCCATTGGTCACCATTGTTCCTGCAAAAAGCATATTTTCTTGATATGCAAGTGACATATTTTCTTTTTCAAGAGCAATGATACTTTTATCTACAGCATTTGATTCACCGGTCAAACTCGATTCATTCATTCTAATCTGCGACTCACGAAGGAGACGTCCATCCGCAGCAATTTTGTCTCCAGCATCTACAACGACGATGTCACCCGGTACAAGAAAACGGGATTCAATAACACTTTCGACACCATTTCTACGAACACGTGAATGTGGAGCTGTGAGTTTCTTCAGCATGGCAATTGCCTCCTCTGCCTTATATTCCTGCAAGAAACCGAGTACTGCATTCAGAAATAGAATAGCTCCTATAACACCAGCATCTACAAATGCCTCTGCATGTGGATGTCCTCCACCTTCAAAAAATGGCATTGCAATAGAAATACCAAGTGCTGCGAACAAGATGTACACCATGACATCATTAAATTGAGAAATGAAAAGCAAGATGAGTGACCTCTTCTTTTCTGGGAATTCGTTTAATCCATACTGATTTTTTCTAATGGCAACCTCATCATCAGAAAGACCCTCTGGGGTCACACCAAGGGATTGTAGTACCTGCTGGATGTCTTGAGTAATGTACATTTACTCCCATTCTACATGGAAGACACCGTTTTTGTCTTTTCTTTTAAATGTATGTGCACCAAAGAAGTCTCGTTGCGCTTGTACAAGTGACTGCGGAAGATCCTTTCTATGTAATGTATCGAAGTAATTCATTGCAGCTGAT
The DNA here is from genome assembly GCA_002772815.1 of Candidatus Peregrinibacteria bacterium CG10_big_fil_rev_8_21_14_0_10_42_8. GTDB lineage: Bacteria > Patescibacteriota > Gracilibacteria > Peribacterales > Peribacteraceae > UBA2170. The sequence continues at coordinate 28,222 of PFDQ01000013.1, read as the reverse complement.
GTACTAGGTGTTGCAATTCCTCGGCTAGTTGAAAGCTCCAAGAATAATCGAAGATGAACTTGCTTCTCTCCTGACCACTGCTGCTCCTTATACATAGCAGCTGTTTTTTGACGTGAAACATCTTCCGAGAATGCATCTGAATATACTTTTAATAATACAGAACGAATAATACAACCACCAAGCCAAATTCTTGCGCACTCTGACAGATTGAGATCCCAGTTATGTTCTTTCGATGCAACTTTCATGAGTTCAAAACCCTGCTCGTATGCAGTAAGCACAGAAAGGTGAAGTGCACTTCGTGCAATACTTCGCATTTGTTCTGGTTTTGGTAGCGGTTCTTCGAGATCTGTTCGTACTGGATCTTTCCTGTGTTCTGCTCGAAGCTCTTCTGAGCCAGACATGATACGTGCATCGACAGCTGCATTAATAGTAGGAATTGCTACACCATAATGGAGCGCAGAAATCGTTGTCCACTTTCCAGTCCCCTTCTGCCCAGCAACGTCATGGATTTTATCAATGAGGTGTCCATCATTTATGTCATCCTTCTTCTCGAATACTTTAGCCGTAATTTCTACTAGAAATGACTGTAAATCTTCACCCTCATTCCATGCTGCAAACGTTTCTGCGAGCTGTTCATTTGAGTACCCTGCAACGTTTTTAAGTACATCATACGTTTCTGCGAGTAACTGCATAATGCCGTACTCAACACCGTTATGAACCATTTTTACAAAGTGACCTGATCCTCCTTCTCCTATATATGCAACACACTTTCCACCTAGTCCATCGTCTGCTGCCATTTTAGAAAGCAAATCTTTACAGTCCTCCCATGCAGACTTATCACCACCTGGCATCATACTTGGGCCTTCTAGTGCTCCAACCTCTCCGCCACTTACACCCATGCCAAGAAAACGAATCCCCTTTTCCTTCAACTCCTCTACACGTCTTTCTGTGTCTGGATAATGACTATTTCCTGCATCAATAATAATATCCCCTTTTTGCAAGTGAGGAGTAAGATCAGCAATGACAGCATCCACAGCAGGCCCTGCTTTTACCATAATCAAAAAAGCACGTTCACCATGGAGAGCCTTCACCATATCTTCATACGATTCACATGACGCAAAGTTTCCTTCTCCTTCGAACTGCTTCATGAAGTCTTTTGTCACCTCAGTTGTCCTGTTGTAGACAGCAACCTTTGTACCATTACGTGCTGCATTACGTGCGATATTTGCACCCATTGTTCCAAGGCCGATGACACCGAGTTGGTTAATAGACATCGTGGGTACTATAACACTACTTACCTTGGACAGTCTCCCAGTCTTCCATAAATTTCTTGAGACCCTTATCTGTAAGGTCATGCTGTGGAAGTTCTGTAAAAATTTTATATGGGATTGTTGAAATATGTGCACCAAGTTTTGCTGCCCTTGTTACATGCTCAAGATTTCGCACTGAAGCAACTAGAACCTGTGTATCAAATTTGTAGTGACTCCATGCTTCCATTATGTCTGCAATGAGATCCATGCCGTCCATGCCAAGGTCATCGAGGCGGCCTACAAAAGGACTGATCATTGTCGCACCAGACTTCGCAGCCATAATTGCCTGAGAAACAGAGAAGACAAGTGTGGTGTTTGTCTTCATGCCCTTAGCTGAACAATAGTTGAGTGTTTTTAATCCTTCTACAGTCATAGGAACTTTGACGACAACATTTTTATGCCATGAGCTGTACTCATCTGCTTGAACCTTCATTTCCTCAAATGTTACTCCAGTTACTTGGGCACTTACCTCGTTGACGAGCCCACACATAGCAATCACTGTATCCTTAAAATTTGCCCCTTCTTCCTTGGCAACTAAACTTGGGTTTGTGGTCACCCCATCAAGTACCCCCCAAGAGGCTATTTCTTCTACCTGAGCCATATTTGCGGTATCAATGAACAGTTTCATAAGGGTATTTGGGGGAGAAATCTTAGTCATTATAGAGTAGATTTCACTGGATTTTAAGCTCAATTGGGCTAGCCTATAGATATATACATGATTTCTACATTTACCATACTCTTCGGCATTTTAGCACTATTAGCGTCTTGTACAGCGAGCAGTGTACCTGTTGGACTAAAGCCATCTTCAGAAGCTCAAATAAACTTTGAAGAAGAAGTTGTGCCTGAGGAAAAGACAATAGAAGAAGTAGAACTCCCAAAAGAAGCATCAATCCTTGTTCCCTTTATGGTTCAGGCACCGAATGGAAACTGGGATGCGCCATATCAAGAAGCATGCGAAGAAGCATCTGTCATCATGCTTGATTATTACCTTCGAAATTCTCCACTGGAACCAGACCAAGCAAACCGAGAAATTCTTCAACTTGTACAATGGGAAGAGGCCAACTCTTACAAGTACGATGTTTCTATTCTTGATTTAGAAAAAATTGTTCAGGAGTACTACGGATACAACACACGAGTTTCCGAGAATGTAACTGTTGAATCTATTAAGCATGAAATCGCAAAAGGAAACCCTGTTATTATTCCTGCTACTGGTCGTGATCTTGATAACCCCTATTACTCTGGTGACGGACCGTGGTATCATATGCTCGTTGTTACTGGTTATGATAAGAAATATTTTATAACAAATGACCCAGGAACAAGACACGGACTAGACTATAAGTACAAGCATAACGTACTTCTCAATGCAGTACACGATTGGACTGGCGCAAAAGAAGAGATCCGCACAGGAACTCCTCGTATGCTTATTATTGAAAGAAGTTAATACAGCTTTCCTCCAATTGGAACATCTGTACTTGGTTTTATAAGAACAACCTCATCATTTTCATCTGGTACACCAAGAGTCAACACCTCAGAAATAAATGGACCTATTTGACGTGGTGGAAAATTAACTACAGCAAGAACAAGACGATCATGTAGATCTTTCTTTATATAATTTTTAACAATTTGTGCTGAAGACTTCTTTACGCCAATCTCTTCACCAAAATCTATTGTCAGTTTGTATGCTGGCTTCCTCGCTTCTGGAAAATCTTCAACTTGGATTATTTTTCCAACACGAATATCGAGTTCTAAGAAGTCTTTGATAGTTGCCATTAAACTGCAAGCATCAAGAGGCTTAGCATCACAATTGCCGAGATGTTAATTCCCATAAGTGGGAACTGAGTCTTTGAAGTAAGTCGTCGTTTCATAACTAATATATGGTACACCAAGAGCAGTACTTCCACAGTCTGTTCGAGTTGCACATTTTCTATTTTCTGACGCATTATCAATGAACAAATTGCAAGTTTTTTACTAAAGAAGCTCAATACAATGTTTAAATGGATATTTTAGTATTTTGGCTTTAAATAGGGCTGAACAATATTTTTGTATGCAATATTATAATGACACTAGATCGGAATGCTGGCTTGCTCTTTGCGTTGCAGGATCCTTCCCCCTAGAATCACGTTACTTTCTTTACAAACGAATACTATGACACGCCCAGAATCAAAAATGTTCATTGGAAAAGATACTGCAGAAGTACCAATGTCACTTCAAAGAATTTCTGCTGTTGCTGCACCTGGCGATAGATACTGGATTTCACACGACAATGCATCTCCATTATCTGAAGAAGAGTTTGTTCAATACGAACTTGCACACACAATCCTAAAACACCTTGCAGTGATGGCGCCACTCACACATAAGTCTGGTCACCCTGGTGGTCCACTCTCTGCATTCACGCCGTGCTACACAGTAACGAAAATGCGAAACCCTACTGTCGACCAACCATTACGTATGAGTCCTGGGCATCTATCTGTCCTTGGCTTTGGACTCCAATATCTCTTTGGGAGAGAAAACGGTGATGAAAGGCTTTCGAGTCCACAGGCAATTATTGATACATTTAGAACTCCATCTGGTTTGCCTGGTCACATCGAAGCAGGTATTGGCGATATTCCATTTGGTACAGGGCCACTTGGAAAAGGTGTAAGCCATGGACTTGGAACTGCATTTGGACTAAAGCTACAAAACAAAAAAGGGAATGTTGATGTACTACTCGCTGATGGTGATAGCCAAGAAGGACAAGTACAAGAAGCATTCAGGCTCGCAACAGCCCTTCGGCTTGATAACCTTGTTGTTCATGGTGACTGGAACGACATTCAATTATCTGGCCTTCCAACAAAGATTGTAGCAGCAGACTTTGCGAGTATCGCAGCGGCTAGTGGCTGGAATGTTATAGAAGTGCAAAATGGAAATAACCCTGCTCAGTGTAAAGCAGCTATCGAAAAATCAAACGAACTTTCTGGCAAGGGTAAGCCAATTTTCATCTGCTATTACACGACAATGGGCTACGGAATTGAACTCATGGAGAAGGGATCAGACACAGGAGATAAAAACTTTCATGGAGCACCACTGTCTGAAGAAGAAGCAGCAGAGGCATTGAAAGATTTACCGACACTTGCTGAGGTAACGACTGATTACACTAAATATCATGATGCAGAACAGAAGCGATACGCAGGCGGAATCAAAACTGATATAGAACTCACACCAGAGATGTCCACCTATAAGAGAGTAACAACCGTAGAAAAAGGAGCGGCTCGAAAAGATTTCGGTGCAACTCACCTACTCTCCTTAATGAAGTCTGACAAAAGAATTTATGTTCTCCATGCAGACCTTGCTGGCTCTGGAGGGTTTGATAAAGTTGAAAAAGAATTTCCAGAACGGTGTATCAACGTCGGTGTTGCCGAAGCAAACATGTACATGATGGCTGCAGGAATGCGTCAAACTGGCCTTATTCCTGTCACCTACACATTTGCTGCATTCGGTACAAATGAAGCACGCGCAAACGCGCGACTCATTGATGTGAACTGTGGCCATACACGTTGTGGAATTATCAATGACTGTACTCACGCAGGTCTTAGTGTTGGAGAAGATGGAGAGACACACCAAGAGCGTCACTACTTAAATATTCCTTTTGATAATACTCAAGTATGGATGTCTGCAGATAGCAACCAAGCTGCTGCAATGGCTGAAAAAGCAGTGGAGATTATTTGTGAAGGACACCAGAGTGTCTACACATTCTTCCCCCGCGATGGACATGAACAATTAAAAAGTCCTGATGGAAATATTATTTACGGTGCAGACTATACTTTTGATGGAAAGATAGACCTCATTCGAGGTACGGGTACAACGAGTGATAATGTCACTATTCTTTCTACTGGAATCCCTGTTCATTCTGCAGTAGAGGCAGCTGATGAAATGGCTAACAGTACACATAAAGTAAATGTTCGTGTCTTGAATGTTAGCTCAGTTCGACCTATCGATGCCTCCGCAGTTATTAAGGCTGCGCTTGAGACGGGTCACCTTATTGTTGTTGAAGATCACAGCAGTGAAGGAGGACTTGCAACACAGGTAGCAGACATCATTGCAGACTTTGCACTCCCCTGCTCTCTTCGTCGGCTTGGCGTAAACCACTACTTCCCTTCTGCGCCCGCGAAAGATTTGTACGTCATTGCAGGTATCGATAAGGACAGCATTGTTGATGCTATTGAAGACGAAATACGCGCTGAAGTCTGTGGTGGCGAAGATGCATTTGTGACATGCATTCATGAACTCACAAAAAACATGCTTCACAGTCGTTTTTCAAAATCTGCAAAGGCCTTTGCAAGCTCTTTGATTGAAAATCGTGATTATATCCGTGAATTGCGCGATTTCTGGGCAGATAGAGAATGTCCACGAAATGAGCTTCCAAAGAATGATGATTTGTTCACTATGATTAGTGACGGACTGAACCGATAAAAAACTCGATAAAGTTCTCTATACCCACCCATCTCTTCCCTTTATACTGTGCCGTGGAGAGGTGGCAGAGTGGTCGAATGCAACGGTCTTGAAAACCGTCAGGCCCGCAAGGGTCTCGGGGGTTCGAATCCCCCCCTCTCCGCCATTTTTGGCGTTCATTAGTAAATAGACATAAATATTACTAGACCACTTATTTTATATATAACAACACCATCACTCCTCACAAAAGTGCTTTTTTTTGGTATAATAATATGAAAACTCAAAAAGACTCAATGCGCATCACTAAAACAAAAAACTCACTTCAGGCCTTCATAACTCTCACTATTATTGCTGGGGGAATGATTGGTTCAATTCCGCATATTCTAGCCGCAAGTAGCTGGGCACCGACACTTATTGTGAATACAGAAGCTTTTCAGGTAATTGATGATACTGATAGTGGATCAGACCTCTATTTGCAGTTTGGAGGCACACTCAATAAACGTCTTACCTATGATAGAACACTTTCAACATTTATCTTCGATGATGACCTTGAAGTAATAGGAGCAATTTCCGGAGCGACTATTCATGCGCAAGACATTCTTACAAGTTCTGGACAGTTAATAGTCGAGGCGAATGATACGTTTGAGCCTGCGTCTATTTTCCTTGACCAAAATGCTAATGGAACGGGAATGCTCATTGATAGTGAATCAGGCTCTCAAGCAGCACTTGCCCTCGATATTGGAGCAAATGGACGAGATGCCAGTGGCGATGCAACAAACACTCACCTTCTTTTTGGATATAACAATGTCTTTGATACGAACCTCTTCCGTCAAAAAGCAGATACGCTTTATACAGATGATAGTTTATGGGTAGGTGAAACACTTTCAGGATCAATTATTCGTAGTTTTGGCCTCAGTGACTGTGATGATGCAACCAATAGCAAACTTCTTTGGGATGCTACCACTGGACAATTCAGTTGCGGAACAGACCAAGCCGGCAGTGGCGGTGGCAGCTTCTCAGGTACTGGTTCATTACAGAACTTCTTCGATAATAGATATGTCGAGAAATCAGGGGATACCATGACGGGTGCTCTTGTGATTAAAACAGAATCAGATAGTACTGCAGGCTTCCAAGTAAACGATGCCGACGGAGGAAACCCTGTATTGAATGTTGATACAACGAATGAGAGGGTTGGTATTGGAACAGCGAGTCCGACACATACCCTCGATGTAAATGGTGTAGGGCGCTTTGGCGGAATTAATATCGGTGGATACTCGAACATCACGAACGACAAATATATATCTACAGAAGATACCGAAATTGGTTTTTTGACTGATGGTGGAACAGCCCTGCCGATAAAGGTGGGTTCAATCGCTGTGACGAGTAGTTTTAGTAACACCGCACCTACGAATGGCGCCTATATTCAAGGTAGCGTCGGTATCGGCACCACCTCCCCTTCCGAAAAACTCGAAGTAGTCGGTACTGCATCTGGTGAACATTTGCATTTTGGGAGACTACTGACTGGTAGTGGATACGCAATTTTCCGAAACGTATCAGACAGCACAACCTCTTTCCAAGTAAATGATGCAGATGGAGGAAACCCTGTATTGAATGTTGATACAACAAATGAAAGAGTGGGTATTGGGACAGCGAGTCCGAGTTACAAACTTCATGTCAAAGGCAGTAACGGCAACACTGCATTTTTTGAAGGAGGAGGAGGGAGATCTCTTGAGTGGGGTAATTCTTCAGCTATCGGTGCACTTACGTATGCAGGCAGCATCCCCTGGGTTACCTCCATAGGAGCTAACGATTTAGTACTAGGAACAAACAACGCAGAAAAAGTGCGTATTCTTAGTACAGGAGAAGTCGGTATCGGTGATACTACACCTACCACAAAGCTTGATGTTGCTGGAGGTATTTCTGGTACGGCCCTGAAAATAACAGGAGCAGGTACTTTCCAAAACACCACAGATTCCACTACAGGCTTCCAAGTAAACGATGCAGATGGAGGAAATCCTGTATTGAATGTTGATACAACGAATGAGAGAGTTGGTATTGGAACTGCAAGCCCTTCCTATGCTCTTGATGTTGCAGGTGGAGATACCGTTGCATTCTTCGATGGATCTAATGCTGGATACATTGGTGTTGGTAGGTCTACATCAAACTATTTACGACTTGGTGTTACTTCTGCAAATGTTGCAGCCGTACATTCTACCTCTACGTCCCCTATTAGCTTTTCCATAAACGGAACAGAGCGAATGCGCATTACAAATGCAGGAGATATTGGTATTGGAACTGATGCACCACAAGAAAAATTACATATTTCCGGTGGTGGGAATGTTGCAATAGACAGAGGGTCTTCCTTTGGGTCTGAATATAATGGAACATTCTATAAACTTCTTCAGTATGATACAGCAAATAATGTAAATTTATATGGGATTGGTACAAATGACTATTTGAGAATAAGTCCTGCTGGGGAATATCAATTTATAGAAAATGGGGATAAACACATGGTGATCAATGTTGATGGAAATGTCGGTATCGGCACTGGCTTTCCTACGGAAAAACTCGAAGTAGTCGGAACTATCTCTGGAACTACTCTTCACTTTGGAGATATGCTATCCGGCTCTGGTTATGCGATATTTAGAAACGTCACAGATAGTACAACGTCATTCCAGATCAATGACGCAGATGGTGGAAACCCTGTCTTTAATGTTGATACAACGAATGAGAGAGTTGGTATTGGGACGGCGAGCCCACTCGCTAAATTAGATGTTATTGGAGTAGAATATGAGACTGGTGCATACATCTACTCATCTGGTGCTTCTGTCCTTGCACTGGATAACTACAGCGGAACAACTGGAAGTGGAATGAATGCACATATCTCCTTTGGATACAAAAACGTATTTGATACAGAGCTCTACCGTCATGGACCAACTGGCAGTGGTGGAATTGTCATTAAGACTCAACAAACAAGCACATCCGATAATGCATTCCGTGTTATTACACAAAATGGTTCAGAAAATAATACAGTCTTTAAAGTTCGAGCAGATGGTGCTGTTACTGCAGAAGGAAGTTTCACAGGTGGAGGTGCCGACCTTGCTGAGTGGTTCCCGACAGCAGACCTTGGCATGAAACCTGGTGACATTACCTGTCTCGATCCTGCTCGACCTAAACATGTGAAACGGTGTAATAGTTATGACCTTAAAATGATTGGAATTGTTTCTACAAAACCAGGATTCATTGGTAACTCTCAAATTGGTATAGAAGGAAACAGTGCTCTTATAGGACTTATTGGACAAGTACCTGTGAAAGTTATTGGAAATGTTGACATAGGAGACTCTATTACTCTGTCAAAGACAGATAGTGTTGGTAAGCGCGCAGGAGAATATGACCCAAGTATCTGTATTGCCATGGAAGAGCATAGAGGTGGAGAAATTGGCGTTGTGACTTGTCTTCTTACACGAAATACAGGGTCCTCTGGAGGAGCACCAGTAAACAGTAAGACAGTTGCTGATTACCTACTAAAAAGCTTCAAAGATACGATGCGCCTTGATGACTTCTAAGAGAAGTAGTGATAAGGTGGCATACTTTGGAAACTCCAGACCTAGAATTGGCAAAACCAACAAAAGAAGATCTTCAAGAGGTAGATGATGACGTTTCGTCCAGTGATCTTAAAAAGAAGGTGCTATTAGAAGGGCTTCGAACAGGGATTAAAGAAGATACTCAATTTATGATTGATGCTCTTTGTGATGAAAAGCCATACGACAAAACCCAAGAACGTATTGTTATAGCAGCAATGGTAGAGCAGCGGGAGCGATACATCGAGCAGCTTCTAAAGTCACCATTTGTCCAACGAAAGATTGCAGAAAGTAGCATTGATCCTGAAGCTGATCCTGCAATTGCCCAAAGCCTATTCAACGAAGTTAAAACTGCTGTAGATGCTACAAAGGATATTGATGATGAACAAATGGAGGATGAAGATGTAAAAGTAGAGCGAAATCTATTTAAAGAAACAAAGAACGCTTATAAAAATTACAAGAAGCTACGTGACGATGTAATCATGCATAACGGTCGGCTTGTTGTTTCCATCGTAAAGCGATACCGAGGACTCGGGCTAGACTTCCTAGAGCTAGCACAAGAAGGAGTTGTAGGGCTTATGCGTGCTACTGACAAATTTGAACCCGAAAGAGGCAACAAATTTTCCACGTATGCAACATGGTGGATTAGACAAGCTGCCAGAAATGCAGTTAGCCAGAAGAGCCGCAATATTAGAATACCTTCTCATGTTGTTGATGAGCTCTACAAAATGCAAAAAGCAGAACAAGAACTCATCCGTGCAGGAGAACAACCTAAGGCAAAGCATATTTCTGAGATATCTGGCCTATCTGTAGAACGCATAAAGGAACTACGACAAATTCGAAAACGACCAGCTAGTATTGATGAAGTAGTAGACAATCATAACCAGGATGGCACTTCACTCGGGTCGATGATTGCAGATTCTTCTGCAGAAAGTGTCGATGCACATATACAGAGTAATGACATTCGACTAGCTATTGAAGCAGCACTCACCAAGATGAACGTTCAACCTAAGCGCATTGAAGCGTGGCTTATTCACCGTGGATTTCCAGATGGAAATTCAAAAACACTAAAAGAGACTGCAGATATCATGGGGATCAGCAGAGAAAAAGTTCGGCAATACATTGCTGCTATCGATAGAGTTCTTCCTAGTGCTAAGCTACGGGCTCTCCTTCCAAGCAGTGTTGAAAGAGAGATTCAATAATCTGTTGTGGTACAACTACATTCGGTGCTCTATGATAAGAACATGAATAATGCGTATCTATATTCTTGGTAGTGACAAAGAAAATACCTCAGGGCATTGTTATCCCCTTTTTACTTAATCTTGTCTTTAATCTTGCATTCACGCCTATTCAATTCGGCTTACAGAATAACCTTTTCGCGAGTGATGAAGAGTATCTACCTTCATAGAAAGTGGATTGCATACGCACAAATCCCCTACCTCCTGTGGGTGTCTTTTGCCACTGTGCTTCAGCTAACAATTACCTATCTAAACTTTTAGCAAGATGTTCGATAATGGAAATCGCCCAAAGCGTATTGATGTCGACGACATCATGCAAAAGGCGAGCTACACTCTGAGTGAGCATGCAGGAAAAAACTTTGATGATCAGTTCACTCCAGAACTAACACCGAAAGAGATGCTTTCACTAGGTGTCTTTGGTGGAAAGTACATGACAGACTGCCAAGATGAATTCCCTGACGAATGGTACGCGCACGCAAAGCTTTGCCCAGACATGCACGACAAAGAGCTTAACTTCTTTGGTATTCATGCGAGTCAGCCCTTATCTGTATGGAGGAAAAAGGGATGGATATATCCTGCAGATCCTCGTGGATGGTTCCAGTGGTATTGCCGTTATTACATGGGGAGACGAATGCCAGAAGAAGACCAAAGACAGATAAAAAGATGGAAAGCTATACGCAGACACAGAGCACAAGTACTCAAAAATTGTGATAGAGGAGACCTTCATTGCCGGAAAAAACAGCGACAAGCACTACTCCACTGGGCGTATGATAGTAGGAAAATTTGAAAAAAGGGTCAAAGACCCTATGTGATTTCAGACGTTAATTTTCAATCCCTCTTACCGCTTCTTTGTTGTCCAGTTGAGGTTGAGGTATCCAGCATGTGCTTCACCTGTATTTGTTGTGCGCGCTTGCATGGCAATAAGAATAGTAACATAACTACCAGGAGTATATGTTCCTGTGCTTTCTGGTCCAGTGATTGTTGCTGTTGTCCATGATGTATTTGCAAGGTCCGCTCCCCCTGTAAGCGATACGGCACTTCCTGCAGTATCAAGCATTGTAACATCCATCTGGTTATCTGCAGATGATGCTGCATTTGTTCTATAACGGAACTGAATTGGTGCTGTGCCATCCCAGTGTGTAAATTCGTCTGGTACCTTTACACGGACTGCAATAGTGTAATCCTGTAGTGCCGATGCTGTAGAGTTCCATTTGTAGTAGTTTTCTTTAGCAGAGCTATCGTAGGAGAGTGCCATCTGACCAACATTATTTGTTCCATCACCGTAGTACACTGCTCCTGCATACTCTGGGCTAAGTGATACCTGCGCACCACTAGAGAACCCTGTATTGATCGTAAATGTGTTATTGGTATCGTCGTAGTTAAACGTAATTCCAGAACCTGCTCTAAACAGTCCATTGACACGATCATCAACTAGTTCGTTTAAATCTGTATCTTTCAAGAAGTCGACGCCAACAATTGCTTCGAGCTCAGATTCGGAATCAATCTCTGTCTCAACAATGACATTAACGCCACCAATTTGTGTTTCAAGATCTGCTTCGGACGTCAATTCTGCTTCTGTAATGTAGTCTGTGTTATTACAGGAGATCACTCCATTTGCATCAGTTGTGAGGTTTGGACATGAAGCCAACGCTCCAAAGGCAACAGCACCTTCGACAGTTAATGTTCCTGATGATGTGAGTCTATCTTGTGCATGAACAATACGTCCAGAAGCAGTACCAAGAATTTCAAATTGTCCAGTGCTGCTAGCATCAAAAGTAAAGTTATTCGAGCCAAGACTTAGTGTTGTATCAGCATCCAAGCTTAATGAATCAGACAATTCACTAAAGTTTACGCTATCATCGGTAATGTCTACTGTCACTGTATCAGTAGAAGATACCACAGTACTTATCGATGCACCACCGGCAATGTTTAGAGTATTTCCCTGCGCAATAGTCTCTGGCGTACCAGAGTCACCCGTAAGAGAGAATGTTGTTTGTTGACTAGTATCTGCAGCTGCGGCAGCCCACGACAAATTACCTGCGCCATCAGATGCAAGCACCCTACCAGAAGCAGCGGCATCCCCAAACGGAAATGTGTATGTCACTCCATTGAGCGTAACAGTAGAATTAAATGTAGCTGCTCCTTCAACAACCAATCCCCCAGATGATGTGAGCAAATCCTCCGCATGAAGCGTAGCTCCAGATGCTGCGCCGTGCACTTCAACTGTATTGAATATATCAACATATCCATTGAGTACAGAATTTCCCTCAACGACCAGTCCACCAGAAGACGTTAGCGTGTCTTGCGCATGGATAATATTACCAGAGGCTGTTCCGTGTACTTCAAGTGAGCCATCAAATTCGAACTGACTATCTGTCACATTCCATCGTAATTCTTTTCCTGTTGTTCCGAATCGAAGTTCGATATCGCTACTACCATCACCATCATCAATTGATTGGAAGGCTTCTGTATTTACAAGGAGTGTTGGACTCCACGAGCTCGCAGCTGCGATGGATGGAATCATACATACGATAAGTGCAACTGCTGTTTTTCGTAGCAAGTTTGCATTGTGCCGCTGAGGTTCTTTTGTATTTGGTATCATGTGTTTTTAAATTGAATGTTCATACCATTATAGCAAAAAAATATTTTCTTGTCTTGCACAAAGGCTTGTGTTATTCTCTAATTTATTGTGCTTCTATTCTGCTTAACACAAGCCAAAAATCTATTCTGATTGCAATTGCGTGTAGCGAATCTTCAAATGTCCCAGTTGAACTTCTTGGCTATCTTTTGCGAATAATCGAATTTTAATAAGAAATCCGCTTCCAACTGTCCATGTTGGACTACCACTAAACCCGACATCCGCTGTGCTCCATTCTGTATTTGAGAGATCTGATGAATCACCTGTGAGTGTTACTTGTGCTCCAGCTGTGTCGTATACTTCAATATCTGCTTGCGCATATGCAAGACTTCCAGATGTGGTTCTGTAACGGAGGCTAAGTGGTGTATCGCCCCAACGAACAAAATCTGCTGGTACCTCAGAATGTATAACAATATCGTAATCCTGTAGTGAAGACCGTGTACTTGTCCAAATGTAATGATTGGTTACAGCAGCACCTGAATTTGTAACATACAGCTGACCTGTATTTTCTGTACCATCTCCTTCGTACGCAGCACCTTCGTATCCAGGTGCATAGGTTTTTACAATTGATTGCTCTCTATCATCACTATTAAAGACACGTCTATCAGCAATAGTACTAATCCCCCCTCCGGATGTCACAACAGTTGCAAGACGTATATATGACTCGTCTGTTGGAAACCCAGAAGTTTGGATAGTTAATCCGCCAGAACCCATAAACACATAGTTTGTTGCATCATCAGTAACAGCTTGGTTACTGTTTCCCGCATACTGTGTCACTGCTCCATTAATACGGTAATCACCTGCGGCTATATTAATGCTAAGCCCTGCGCCACTACTTACTTTTAAGTGTGTCTGGTCAGACCCTGCAGCAATAGTAGTAATATCAACTCCGTTAATAAGCCCTGTAATCGTCAAATCTCCTTGGATGTTAACATCATCGTTAAAGTTAAAGTAATTATTCTCCTGCTGATAGCTAAGCTCTTTGCCAAGGTCTGTTCCAAATCGAAGTGATACTGTTCCACCAGTGGAGTTATCAGCATCAAGTGTAAACCTATTTGCAAGAGTGCCTGTTTCACGCAAGAAACCACCACTTCCAAGAAACGAGATATTCCCACTACCAGACCCGACTTCTTTTCTATCAAGCAGGTTTGCATTCAAAGAGAACGGAACGGAACGAACAGGAGACCTATCAACAGCATCATCTGAACTGTCTTTATCGAGGAGTTCGTAGCTTGTATCTACTGCAGATGAAGTCTTCACCTCAACTTGCAAATGGAGGTTTAAGAGCGTTGTAACAGACATTGAAGAAAAGTCCGGAAGACCTGTCACACTACCAAGCTCGACGCTAAAGTACCCAGCACTGTTTGGCGTCACTGTATGCAATTCTGTCCATGAGGCATAATGTGCTGCTCCTATATTGATAGCACCTGTTGACGTAACATCTCCTGCAACATAATCCGTGTTAGACCAGTAACTGAAACGAATAGTATGTTCTGTTGTAATTGCATTGCCAGAACTATCGAGCAAATGACCATTATAGATAATGCGCTGAGGTGCTGTTGTTGCGGCTGCAACAAATGGAGCACCAACAATCATAACAATCAGGGCAAAGAAGCCGATAAATATATGTTTTGTATTCATTATTTCTTTTTTTGTGTAGATTTCTTTTGAGGGAATACTGAGAACCCTGGCCTTGCAAGGCGTGCAACATAACCAAGGACAAATGAAAGAAGGAGCAAGAAGCTTATCCCAATCGGGGTCTGTATGATTGGTACAGATGGAGCAGCAGCCTGCATTTGCTGGCAAATACATTCATCAGTCTCCCTCTCTGTCATATCAAAGAAGTGTGAACGATAGGTAATTCTCTCGTGCCTTGTATCGTCCGTTGCATATACTGGTACATCAGTAGGGAAACCTTTTATAAATTCAACATCTGGCAAAGGGTCTACAACAGAACCATTGTATGGTATATCAGGAATAACTGGATCTGATGCAGTAGAGCTTTCTGATGTATCTGAAGCTGATGGCTTTGTTGGAATAGTAGGAGAGGAAGATCCTGCTGCTGATGGATTTTGTGTTTGTGTACCAGATCCTCTATGTCCACCAGAACCACCTCCACCAGATTGCTCAGATGATGAGACTGAACTAGAACTTGAAGATTCAACAGATGAACTCTGAGCAGGTGGTGCTGTTACAATTTGAAAATTCCCACCTGTTAAAGGATATGCAATCCATGTTTCACCTGCTTCATTCAACGAAAAGGAGTTCGAACCAAGTGGTGAGCCATCGACAACATCTGATACGTCGTCATACAATGTAAACGATGCACTATCTGCTGCATGAACAGATGAAGGTGACATGCAAAGAAGTGAGAACGCGCTTATCAGAGCCAGAATGTAAGTGTTTGTATTGATATTCATTTGATATAATATATTACCATATTATTGACTATTTGTCTATTACCGTATAACGTCATATTTATGTACGTAGAGTCGATTTACGTTGATTGCGCAGGTGTAGACTGTTAGAATTGTGAAACCTAACCCTTCTCTTATCATGCATCATCTTCGATTGTTCCTCTTTGCCCTTCTTCTTATTCCACAATCTAGCCTTGCTCAAGAAGAAGTATTTTCAGATTTACCAGCAGACCACTATGCATACGAAGCTGTTACGTACCTTCGAAGCCAAGGAATAATCTCTGGATATGACGATGGGACATTTCGTCCAGACAAAGCAGTGAACCGTGCAGAAGCACTAAAGATTATTGTTGCCCCACTTGTAACGGATGTTCAACTTGACCAAGCAAAGCTTGCAAATACTGTGTATACCGACATAAAAAATGACGACTGGTATATGCCGTACGTTGAACTCGCACGTGCTGCAGGTATTGTTGATGGACCACCAAAGAAAGAGGTATTCAATGGAGGAAACCCCGTCATTAAAGTTGAATTTATGAAAATGGTGCAAGAAGCATTTGGTGCAGATCCTCAAGTTTCTTTTAGTGAAATTAAACTTCCACTGTCACAAGATGTGACAAATACTAATGAATGGTATTACCCATACATGCGTTTTGGTATTACCTCTTCTATGACAATGATTTCTGCAGATGGAATGCTAAGCCCTGCAAAGCAACTTACCCGTGCAGAGACTGCTGTAATTTTGTACCGATACATTATGTATGGTCAGAACAGAAGAACACAGGCGCTACTCTCTGAGGCAGAGAGTGAGATTCTCATTACTCTTGCATTTCTAGAGCAAAATGACATCGTCGAAGCTGAATACTCTTCAGCACGAGCACTCCTTGCTGCTCGCGGTGCACACGCTGCTAGACCTGATGAAGGAGTGGTTCAGGGTGCAGTAAAGATCACAGAGGCATTCAGATCTCTCGTTCGTGGTTACCGTGCAGGTACGAATAAGAACTTCGAAGAAACTATAAGGCTTGCAACTGAAGCGTGGAACCTTTCAGATCTTGCAAGGAAAAAGGATGAAGACCTCGCTTCTATCTCAGAGCAGGTTCAAGCTATCTCGAAGGCTATGGCAGATAGTGCGCGTAAAGAGCAAGTTAACTCTCCTGCGGAGGTTCAATAATGAAATTTACAGCGCGTACAGTTTCTGGTTCCGGAAGGGGGAAAGGTCTTAACGTTCCAACCATAAACCTCGATATGTCTGACATTCCAGATGGCATTGAAGATGGACTATACGCCTGTACTATAAGTAATAACATGCCCGCAATTCTTCATTTTGGCATTCGACCTACTTTTAATGATTCTCCATCCTGTGAAGTACATATTCTAGACACAGTAATTTCGAGCCCACCCGAAAAGCTTTCTGTAGAAATTGTTCAGAAAATTCGAGAAACCAAGAAATTTGATTCTCCTGATGAATTGATGGAGCAGATGCAGAAGGACATTTGTGTCGCTCGTGGTATTCTAGGTAGTGCATGATCACTCTACTGCGACACACCATCGAAAAAAGAAACCCTATACGTATTTTCTGGCATAAGTCTAAAAGCTTTATCGCTGCCTTTATTCATGGATTTCCTGCTCGAAACATAACAGTCATTGGTATTTCTGGCACTGATGGAAAAACAACAACTGTAGGTATGATTACTCATATACTGCTGCACGCAGGCAGAAGAGTTGGTGCTGCATCAACAGCATTTCTGCAAATCAATGACTCTATTGAAGAAAATACCACACACCTGACATCAATCAGTCCTTGGACATTACAGAAATTTATCACAAGACTTGTTCGTAAGGACTGTGAGTTCGCAGTCATTGAAATGTCTTCGCATGGACTTGTACAAGGAAGGGTCGACTATACATTTCCTCAGGTTGCAGGAATGACGAATACTGCACTTGAACACTTGGATTACCATGGTTCTATGGAGCAATATCGAAAGGATAAAGGAATTATGTTTGAAAAACTACGTGGGGCAGGCATAAAGGTTCTTAATGAAAATGATAGCAGTTTTGATATGTACAAAAAAATTTCATCTGAAGGGACTCTTACCTATGGTAAAAAGAGTTCTAATCTTTCGCTTTCAGACATAAAAGCAACAGACAAAACATGTTCTGCAATACTTCACATTGATAGTCATACTGAGAGTATTCACATCTCTGTGCCTGGTACATACAATCTAGACAACGCTCTCTGTGCTATTGGCTGTGCGCTCTCAGTTGGTATACCGCTTGCCGAATGCCTACAGGCACTAAAAACGTTTACCCCGCTTCCTGGACGTATGGAACGTATTGATGAAGGTCAAGACTTTAGTGTCTTTGTCGATTTTGCAGTAAGTCCTCAGTCTTATGAGAAAGCTCTTGAAGCACTTCAGAACGTTGTTGATGGGAAAGGGCGAGTCATGGTGCTCTGTTCTAGTTGTGGTAACCGTATGGAAGAAAAGCGTCCAATTATTGGAAAGATCTGCAGTACCATGGCAGATGTCGTTGTTGCAACAGAAGATGAAACATACGGAGAAGACCCTCATAGCGTTCTCGATGAACTCTGGGCAGGTATAGACCAAAGCAAAACAGATGCCCATAAAATATTTGATAGAACAGAAGCAATTCGCTTTTTATTTCAAAATGCTAAGAAAGGTGATGCTATTGTTCTCTGTGGTATGGGTCCATTTTCTACCTTTACAAAACTCGATGGTCGTATTCCTTGGGACGAACGACAGATTGCAAGAAAACTTTTACGAGAACTATAAAAAAAGACGCCTCCGGTGTACCGAAGACGCCTTACGACTTAACTGTGCCGTTAGACACGATATTCTTTATTATTCTTCACCTCCAGAATTGTGCCTATTAACTGCAATGCAGTAAATGACAGAAACGACCAGTGTGACTGCTATGACAAATCCACAGCGAAACAATTCCCCAAAGTTTTCAGTCATCCAACGGATGCTTTCATCTTTAGGAAGTTCGTTATGCCAGACACCATTCCACAACTGCTTCCATGCAGACATCTCATTCTCCTAAAAGTCGATAGCGTCCCCACTCATAAGTTCCACTTATGAAAAAAATGGAGACATGAATCGACTCTCTTGTATGCTATGATGGAAATGAACTTATATTATAATGATACATTTTTACTATTTAGTCAATATTCAAATATTGTACAAAATGACTGATTCAAGTGTAATTTTCGACGTTATTGATGCGTTTGTTCTTACGCATGACACTGACAATTGAAATGATAAAAAAAGTGTCTACTCCTATCATAAAAACATGTCTTACGAAGATTCTTGGTAACGAGAATAAACAAGTAGTATAAAACCTGCTAGTAGTATTGGCATAGACAAGAACTGTCCTCGCGTTAACACCAAGCCGAAGATATCTATTTCTGGATGAGTTTGAACTCGAAATATCTCAATAACACTACGAAGAACAGTATAAAGAATGAGAAAGGCTGAAAAGACTATCCCTGGTTTTACTCTATTGTTACTCAGCAATGAAAAACAGAGAAACGCTATGAAGAGATCCTTCACGATTGCATAGATCTGAGTTGGATGTCGAAGACCTTCGACACCTGGTATTTCTATACCCCATGGCAATGACGTTACAACACCATAGAGTTCTAGATTGATAAAATTACCAAGCCTACCAAGAGCAAGTCCAATTGCTACTGGGACTGCAATTGTATCTAAGAACGGAATAACTGGAATTCGATTCTTTTTGAGAATGTATAGCAATGCAAGTGTAACACCAATAAAGCCTCCATGTGACGACATACCACCATTCCATACTGCAAAAATATCTAACGGATTTTGTATAAAATATGAGAATTCATAAAAAAATACATACCCTAGCCTTCCGCCAATAATGACTCCTCCTATTACCCATGTAATGATTGTTGTCAGTGTATCTTTGGATATATCAAGAGATCGATATTTCTGAAGGCGTGGTGTGAGATACAATGCAATAATAAACGCAACCATATACATAAGTCCGTACCAATGAATGCCAAATCCCCATAGAGACACCGCTATTTCACGTGATGGAAAAAAGTGGATCATAGCTAGGATGAGCAAATAGAGTGAAGTAATTGTGCATTTGGTACATGCTCAAGACAAGGGTCATTCAATACCCCTTGCGCTCTCTCTGCATAAAATTGCGAGAAGAAAGGGCCCACGAAAAAATATACATCACCCTGCATTCCTTGTAGTAATCTCTTTCTATTTGATGCACTTCCATCAATGAACAAAGCCCACTCATCATACGTCCATCCTGGATACTCAAACAGACCAGGTGCTCCGATAGTATGATTTGGCAACCATCCGAGAAGCCATGTACCAGATACGTTTTCTAATGCAATGATCGTATCACCTTCTGGTACTACAAACTGTAATGCTTCTACCTGCTCAATGTACTCACGAGGGACTTGAGGTTGTCTTAGTATCATCGTATGAAAAGACATCACGCATTGTGCACAAAACAGCAAAATTACTCCTCCTTTTACGAAGCGAGATTTCGCTGCTTGCCAAATCCATATAAGCCCTTCTGCTGCAAATGGAAGGAGGAAGAAGTCAAAGTGCAAAAAGAACCGCTTATAAAAGACAAGCCTAAAGACTATAAATAACAAGCAAGCAAGAACAGATATCTGCCACAGAGAGCCTTGCTCAACCCTGAAACTTCTGACAAAGCCAAAAACACCAACTGTAAGTAGTAATGTCATTGTCGTTATATAAAACGACGCTGGAGGAAAAGCTCCTGCAGGTGCGTTATCACCTCGTAAAAGGAAGATCGACTTTAAGGGACTCCAAAATACTCTTTCAAAATGTGGGAGATAAATAAGAAATCCAATGATTACTATGCAGACTATGCCAATTGTATACCGCTTGTAGAGAGGGTTTTTCCACTGCGATGGTAGCTGCAGTATCCACCATATACCAAGTGCTATAGCCATTATCAAACCAGTCTGATGATGGATGGCAACTGTCAGAAGTGCTGTAAGTAAAAACCATGGTGAAAACTTTTCTGCAAAGAAATACGTAAAACATGTAAAAATAAGTGCAACGTAAGCCTTGTAATACATAGCATAAAACCCATCAAAGTATGCTTGGGAAATAAGAGCCATACATACAACAGCTACACCAATAGTATTTCCTTTTCGCTTCGCAGTTACCCATGCAAGGACACATGCAAGGACAATAGGTATACTGTTCCATACAAAGCCAATTACTACATCAACAGGAACGCCGAGCCTCATAAACAATGCCCCTATAACAAATAGTCCTGGGGGGTGCTCTCCTGCCCATGGTGCAAGATGTGGCATCGAAAATACACTAAGCGCATCTGCGTACTGAATAAATAGATACCGATAAATTCCTGGATCATAGCCCATTGGCATATCAAACCGAAAAAGCGGAATCAAAAACTTGGCCATCAAAAGGCCAATCAAGATACCAATAACATACTTCAACTTCATGAATGTAGCATACGTGCGATTGCCTTACTCTACAATCTCCTTCGCAATGATGATCATTCTGTTTTTTGTCGTCCCAACTGGATAACATGTAATAAGCTTTAAGACACTATCATCGTATTGCTGCTCTAAAATTGACGTTACACTAGGGGAAACAATCATCTTCTCTTCAACACGGTATGTCACAGGAGACGCAGATGTCGTTACAGTTATATCTTGTCCAATTTCTATATCTGGTAGTTTGGCAAATACACTACCGTAGTTACTTTTCTCCGCTTCTATAGTTGGTGGGCTACTGTGACCAGCTATGATCAACGCTCCTTTTGCTCCTGGACCTGAAGAATGAGGGTATGCAACTGTCCCATTATTGAGTCCTACCTGCATTTGTTCCTCCATAAGATCCCACGCCTGACTTGACCAATACTTCAGTGACGGAAGAAAGACTGGCGCACGAATACCTAAAGATGGGACAGCAATACTCCATGCACGTTTGAGTTCCCAATGCTCTAGCTCTGTTGGAGCTGCAGGCAATACTGGTTCTAGTACTTCTTCTGGTTCATCAGGAATAACAGGTGTTGGAATCTGCTCTTTGGCTTTTGTAATAACAGATGCAGATAGCTTTGGCTCTACTCTCTTCTCTGTAAAATGCCCCCCGAGGTTTTCCACTTCAATCTGAACGACAGCAACACTTGGTTCTACCGTTTCTTGACGATGTCCTAATGTGTTTTTTACCGCGTCAAACGTCGATGTAATTTTTTCTGAAATGTGTGGAAGTGGAACCAAATCAAGGTGAGTGGTCCACAATGCAAATGATGCACACAGTGCAAGTATTGCTGTAACGATAGCTATTTTTTTGTGTTTGTTCACTAGTTATATTATAACATGTTTTACTATTTTTAACAATATTTCATAGTGTTCAATAGTATTCATATTTACCCATTTTTAGAAAAATTCTGTAGTATTGGCACATGAATGTACTTGGGGTTGAAACATCGTGTGACGAGACTTCTATTGCAATTGTGCAAGATGGAGCTCGTGTTCTCTGTAATAGTATTGCGAGCACACAAGATGTATTTGCTGATTCTGGTGGTGTTGTCCCAGAAGATGCTGCTCGTAGACAGGTCGAATTTATTCTTCCTGTGCTACATTCTGCGCTGGCTGAGGCGCAGCTTTCTTTTGATAATATCGATGCAATTGGAGTCACCAAAGGACCTGGATTAATGGGATCACTCCTTGTTGGTACCATGGCTGCTCGGACGCTATCATATGTTCACAACATACCACTTATTGGTGTTCACCATACCCTTGGACATCTAAGCTCTATCTGGCTTGAACAAACTGATACTCCTTTATTCCCCTGCCTTACACTGAGTGTCTCTGGTGGACATAGTGATATATGGCTACGGCAATCACACACCAACGGAATACTGATTGGCAGTACACGTGATGATGCAGCAGGTGAAGCATTTGATAAGGGAGCTGCAATGCTTGGCCTCCCGTACCCTGGTGGACCTTCGATTGCACAATCTGCTGAAAGTGGAGATCTATCAGCATTCAATTTCCCTATCGGGTTATCACAGGAGAAAACATGCGATTTTAGCTTTTCTGGATTAAAAAACTCACTGCGACTAACAGCTCAGAAGCACGCTTCCAACCTAAAATCATTACAAGCTGACCTTGCAGCATCCTACCAAGAAGCTATTTGTCTTCAACTCTCTCATCGCATTGAATGCGCGATTTCTCTTTATCCAGAAATAAAAGAGGTGCATGTTGCAGGTGGTGTTAGTGCAAATACTCGCTTGCGCGAGATCCTCAGTAGCTCTGTACAACCCCTGCGACTTCGTACTCCTGCTGCCCTATCATACTGCACAGACAACGCTGCGATGATTGCCGCAGCTGCCTACTTTATGCACACTGAAAAGCATGAAGCTTCAACAAAAGCATTTGAGACCGCAGCAACGGTCACAGACTAGCAAATACAGGAAGAAGAGCACCTAGCACTAGACCAACAACAGCAAGGATAGCAAAGCCGCGAACGAATGTTTTATGACGCATATTATTGAGTGGAAATAGTAGTTTCATATGAATCGGTTGTCCCATTCACATCTTCTAAAATCAATTGTACCTTATAGTCCTTTGGTACATCTCCAGGCTCTCCAAATGTATGAATAACAGTATTATCAAGCAATGGAGACTGTGAGCCATCTCCAAAATCCCATATAGCACTAACAGCTTTTCCGGTTGAGCAGGATCTATCAAATGCGACACCCATACCTACAGGACCTTCTTTTCTACTCATCTTGAAGCATGCTTTTAGGAAAGGTGCCCTTACGACAACTTTTTTCGTAGTTGATGAAGTTTTTCCAAGTTCGGTGCTTACTGTTAGTGTCACTGTAAATTCTCCTGGATTTCTATATTCATGCTCTATACGAGCACTACCTATCTTTCCCTCAATTTCTTCAGTTTCTCCGAAGTCCCAAATAAAACCATTAATATCATCATTTGGGTCTGCAATGAAGCTATCAGATGCATCGAATTGAACTTTTAACGGTGCTACGCCTTGGCTTGGGTTTACATCAAATCTGATCTGCTGTGACTTCTTCTTCACTTCTAGTACCAATGGAAGTCTTTTGACTCTTCCCTCAGCATCTTTCGCAAGCATGACAAGTGTATACGTACCTTCGTCTCTGTAGATTGCCTTCAACGTTGAACCTGTCGATGATACCTGTGAAGCATTTGGTGCTTCCCACCAGAAATCAACAAGTGGCATTGTTGTTTTTGGAGTTATATCTATTGCTACAGGGGCCTCTGCAGAAATTCGATCATTAGCAACAGGATGCGATCCATCAAAGGACAAATCTGCTATACGGAGTTCCTCTACAACTCTTACCACTTTTGTAATCTTTGCCACTTCACCTTTTTCATTACGAGCTCTTGCGGTGACTTGGTATAAGCGACGATCTTTGAATGTATGTCCGACTCTTTCGCCTTCCTCTTCGGGTGATGCATCATCAAAATCCCACTTTACATCGACTAATGGCTCATCTGTTTGAATACGAAACACTACTTGAAATGGTGATGGACTTTCGAGGAACTCTGGTGTTGTTAAAATTGTTGCAACAAATGGCTGAGGGGCTGGCTTCTGAACATTGAGCGTTCTAAAAAAGTAACTTTGGGTTTGATTCTCGTACACAATCGTTACAGAGACCGTATGATCACCAGTACTGAGGAATGTATGAACTGTTTCTAGCTCTTTTGTTGTTTCTTCTGGGATATTGTCGTTATTAAAGTCCCATCGAACTTCACGTATTTCAACTTTCTCATCTGGGATGAGATGAGCAACACTGAAACGAATAGGTTCATCAATTGTTGGGATTACTGGCGTGTAAGAAAATACTGCATTTGGAATAACTATACGTAATCTGAGTGTCCTTGAAGACCCATCACTTAGCTTCATAATACATGTTGTATTGTAACCACCTTGTCTGTCATAGAATGCTGTCGATGTTGGAACAACAGTTTCATCATTTGGAACTGAGTCTCCTGTGAAATCCCATGTATAATTAATAACACTAAGATTTCGCCGTTTTAGAATAGCTGTTGCAGCCTCCGCAGAATACGTTACTGACAACGGAGCAACGAGTTCTGTCCCTGGTAGTGGAGATGAAACCTGTAGTGTTAATGTTGGCTCTTGAGTAATAGTAAACGGTACTGCTGCTGAAATTAGCAACCCTGGAACCATAAAGATAGCAATACGAAAGAAACTCCCTATGCGAATTTTGTCATCTGCCCCTGAGGACTTCCCAATTCGTAACACCATATACAGAGCAGCCATAATAAGAATTGCCGCTGCAATCATTGCAGAGAGCTTCCCATAAGGAATAAGGAATTCCCATTTTCCAGATTGGTCTGGCAACACAATTAATAAGAACAATCCCCATCCAATATATAAAGTGTATGGAATAGCAATAATAGCAAGCAATGCAAATTTTGCCCTCGATAACAGCTCGTCATTTGACGGCTGTTTTTGTACGGGCTTTTTTGGTGCAGGTGGCGTACTTGGTGGCGTGATACCATCAACCATTGGTGGCTCAGAATTATTCATATTAATAAGAATCCATACTTCGTAATAAAGAATTTATTGCTTCATCATCCAAATCAAGATTTGTATCTAATATTGAATCGTTAGTGAAATCTAATTCTGGAGGTGAAAGAAGTTCGTAAGGAGAAAACTCTTTTGCATTCAGAGGAAGAAGAATATCTGGAGCATTGTTATGATCCGTAAAGGTAACTGTAAATTGTATATCAGCCATTCCTCCCACCTGTATAGGATACTCTTTAATATTCCACTGGAGCTTATGGACATAGTACGTCTCTGCATCTATCCAAAGCTCACCTTTTGCAGTTACCCCTTCAAGGCTACGGGATAATTGCACTGTGTCTACTGCAGCATCACCTAACGATGCTTTCTGTAAGTATGCGAGGAGCTTCTCCTTATCTAGCTCTACATTGTAGTGGTACAGTTGGCTACCATTCATTTCAATAATACCGTTATCTTTCGTAATACGAACAACTTGAGACTGTGCCTGTAATAATCGAGGATCAGGAGTAACCTGACTAGTTACCGGTAAAGAATCATTCTGTGGTAAAAGCCACCACTTGCTTGCCAGCTTTCCTACAAGATCTGGCCTTAGTAATGGGTTTGGCGGCTGGACTACTAGTGAATGGAGATTCATGTACACCTCATCTTTTGATGCAACAACAACTTCAAGCGTTGCATCAAGCTCATAATCATCCTCTGGTGTTTGTACGACAGCATCTGTGTCTAATTGAAACCGCATTTGCTCTCCTGCATCATGCAAAATACCATCCATGCGCATCGTTGCATCTGTCGACCACAAATCACTATTTTTAGCATTTATATTTCCTGTGAGTATATACTTTGCCGACTCCAGTGTATGTGTTGCCTTTGCAGCTTTAGCTAAGACCACATCAGATGATAGCGGCTGCACTGCACTTGATGTCGTTGAACATCCAGTAAGTACTGAGGAAAATATTGCAACAAATAATCGAAAACGCATAGTAGGTAAGAAGGTTACCTATAGTGTGCCAGATTTTCATCTGTGTGAACAGCTTATCTCTTTAGCGACTGCGCATTGGTGTAGTGATAATATCGCTTGGTTCTTCTACAATGAATTGAATAGTTCGAGAACGATTCGCACGAACATCTCCTCGCACTCCAAACTTTAATGTTTGGCTTGCCTCTAATTGAACTGGAGGATCAAATGTAAAAACTACCTTATCACCACTTAATGATCTCGCATACGAACTAATTCGTCTGCTTCGAAACTCGACATACAGGTTTTGGAGATCATCATTTGTTGCAGATCCATTATTGGTAAATGTTATAGCAGAAATGGAATGATCATCAGTTGAATCTGCTGCAAGGGTAAAACGAGAAAGAAGCTGACGACTTCCATAATGAACCGACTGTGTTAGTCGCAAGTAATCAAGACTCACCTGCCCAACGCTGCGTGATGCTGTTCTCTGTATCGTAATAAAATTTCCAGAAGACTTCTCGATACGAACAGCAGACCCTCCTGCATCGATTGATCGAAGTTCTATACGATGTTCACCCGCTGGAGAAGCATCAGCTGCATAGTTCGCAACAATTGCTATATCCTCAGAGTCACACGCAGCTATAGAAAAATTGCGAAGCTGCAAATCTACCGATCCATCTCTTTGTGCAATGCTACGCTCTCTTGAAATGCGGGCACCCCTGTGAGTCACATACAGCGATTCGATATCTTCGTTTGTACCTAATCCTCTCCGTTGAACAGAGATCGTATTAATTGAAACAGAAGATGAACAGTCTGCAGTTACTTTTAATGATAACATTTCAATTCGCTGGGATCCTGGAGCAACAGACCCACTCCGTGGCGAATAGGTTTCTACAATCAGGTTTCCTATGGGATGCACAGACTGAATATACTGCTTCGATAAATCCACACGATGTACGGATTGTGATGGCACTATAAACTGCTGGAGATAGTAGCCAATGAGCATAGTTGAAAACATGTAATTCACACTATATCACATCTTTTCAGTTTCATTATTAATGTTACTACAAACTATTTTATTCAACTTGTCTTCTTCTTTTGTATACAATATTTGTTCAATAATACACTCTATGTGTGCTACGTCGTAAAAAGTACACAAAATAGTATTAATGGTTCATAAGTGACAAATGGCTACAGATACCCATCTTCACATACATTTACTAGATCTTGATCACAAATAGTAGTCAAGTATTACTAGACATCATCTAAGAGATCCGTAAACTGCCCCAGCTTTATGATTAATCCTACAATAGTACCAGTGAAGCAATTCACACCCCGTGCTTCTCTTCCGGTTGTGGCTCTCCACACCGCACTCATCACTCTTATGAGTATCTCAATGGTGATGAACCTTCCTACTCTTGGCTAAAGACGTAGCAAGAAGAAGAGAAACAAGGCACTAGTCACTCGTAAACACATAGACACACGAGATCAACAAATCCTCCATGAGGCGTAGGGGGTTTTTAACGCTCAACGTGCTTTAATGTTGCCTCTGCAACATGAACAGCAGGGGCAGGATTACCATCATCAGGTTCTAGAGTAATGACTACTTTTGTATAATCAGTGTAGTCCGTCTCGGATTCAAACCGAACTGCATGACGGACATCACCAAAGTAATTACTGAGGTGACCTGTTGAGACTACATCTGACCCTTTCACGAGCCATCCCTCATAGAAGTATCCATCTTCTGCTAGTTCTATATTGATGTTTGCTGTGTGTAAAAAATATCCATCATCAAACAGATGAGACTGCGTCACACCATTGGCCTTATATTCTCCAACTCCTGATAATGCGCTATACGCAAACCATTTTTCGTCACCATGTCCGTCAAAGTGCATCTTTCCTTGCGGTAAAGCATACTGAATTTCCTGTGTTTCAGATGATTCTATACGAGTGCTTCTATTGTCTCCGCAGCCTGTGAGAGCAAGAAAACCAATTGGGAGGAGGAGTAATGTTTTTTTCATAGGAAGAAATAGTAAAGGCG
>PFDQ01000045.1:22222-24350 GCA_002772815.1 Candidatus Peregrinibacteria bacterium CG10_big_fil_rev_8_21_14_0_10_42_8 | reverse complement strand
GATGACAGTCTTCCATAGCCAAGGACAAGTCCATTCAGCATTCCTGCGGATGTATATTGCCCTGGTCCACCAGGTGTACCAATGTCTTTATAATGAACACAGACGACATTTGCAACGTAGCCAATATATTCGTCTGGGTCGGGTGGATTTGCAGTTCCTGCAATGTGGTCTTTACATTTTTGTCCAAGCTTTATATTAATAACAGCTCTACATGGCTTCTTTGCACCAGTTTCATCTTCATATTCACAGTTGACTGGCTTCACTGCTCCATTGGAGTCTCGTACTTGCATCCCAGAAGGTATTTGATAAATGGTTGCAGTGAGAACGTTTGCGACGTCGATAATGAGACGTGGGAAAAACCACGAAAAGTTTACAAGAATGATTGCAAGGATGAACCGTTTATATTTTGATTGTACTACTTCTTTATTTCCTGTGACGACGGTAAAGATACCTGCGCCAACGAGCATGAAGGCAAATATAACGTTCATGAGATCTCGAGAGAATATCCAGATATCTCTTAGGGAACCAGTCATGACATTGTTTAAGAATCCAGGATCAAGCAGTGCTTGTAAGATATAAATAATTAAAAATGTGAGAAAATGCATGAAACTTAAAAGGATCACTGCTGCATTCGTTGTCACACTAAATACATTATTACTTCCGGTACCACCACCGACAGCACTGCTTTGTGCAAGTGCAGATTCTATTACGATGGTTTCCCCTCCAGAAATATGCATGATGGCACCAAGTGTGAGCCCTGCAATTATTCCAATAATGGTTTTTCTGTTTGTAAGCATCATAGTATTGTACCAAATTTTAGGCATTTTTACAATGGATCAGCCCATAGACAATAAATATGGATATATTCAAAAAAGTTATCTAAGAACACAATATTGGAACATTGATGAGTACTAAATGTGTACAGTTATATGCCAAATGTCAGTACTTATTTGTACTTTTTATCTCTATATAAACAAAAAATCAGAATACATAAATTATTCAAAAGACTGAGCACTTTTCTTGCACTATAGGCCTATTGTTGAGTACAGTTTGTGAACAAGATAAACCCCGCGTTTTCGTTATGTCATCTTCTGCTCTTAAAGCACTGTTTTCATCCCAGACGAGAGTTAAGCTTCTCTCGACATTCTTGTTACACCCAGATGAAGAGTTCTTTATACGGGAGCTAACAAGGCTTTTGAATGAACAGATCAACTCTATTCGACGAGAGCTTGAAAACCTCCGACGTATTGGACTCGTGCGTGCACGACATAAGAATCGCAAGAAGTATTATCGTATAGACGAAGATTTTCCTCTCTACCCAGAGCTTCGTAGTATGTTTGCAAAGGAGATTCAGGCAGATAGCCCAGTAGTATCTGGTATAAAGAAGCTTCCAAAGGTAGACCTTATTGTTCTTGCAGGTACGTTTGTTGGAACAGAGAGTAAGGTAGACTTGCTTGTTGTTGGAGACGTCAAAAAGGAGATGCTTGAAGCATTGTTATTGCAGGATCCAGGCCTAAAAAACATTAAATACTCTATTTTTGCTCAAGGTGACTTCCTCTATAGGCTTTCTCTTAAGGATCGCTTTATTTCCGATATTATTAACGATCCACGGCATCTTGTGGTTCATAACCAGATCGGCAAACAGATAGAAGAGGCCAAGAAATAGCCAAAATTTGGATATTTCACTATTTATGCTTTACACCGTTGAATGCGCCCATTAAGCTGCTCCGGAACATGACAAATGCTGTGTATAACTTTTCGGCCAAATTCCTACAAGCTCGACCTGAGGTTCGTCCTGGGTTCACTGTTCGTGTACATGAGCGTATCCAGGAAGGAGGAAAGGAGCGTATCCAGATATTCGAAGGTCTTGTTATTGCTGTCCATAAAGGTAGCACCCCTACAGATTCAACATTCACAGTTCGTCGTATTGCATCAGGAATAGGTGTAGAGCGTGTATTTTCATTGCATTCACCTAAAATTGAAAAGATTGAAGTAAAGAAGGTGGCTCGTGTTCGTCGTGCAAAGCTCTTCTTCCTTCGTGGACGTCGTGGAAAAGCTGCTCGTCTTTCAGAGCGCTTCACAACAGCAGATGAATTCTCTGTGGCAACACCAGTAGAAGATGAGGTAC
>PFDQ01000045.1:0-22208 GCA_002772815.1 Candidatus Peregrinibacteria bacterium CG10_big_fil_rev_8_21_14_0_10_42_8 | reverse complement strand
AGAAGAGAAGAAGGAGGATTAATCACTAATATTCGCTATACTCTAGCTAATGCGTGTTTTGCTCATAGGAAACTTTGGCGTAGGAAACCTTGGTGACGAGGCTCTTAAGGAATACTTTCTTCATAGGTATCCACACGTAGACTGGAGAGTCCTTTCAAGCTCTCCTAAAGGTCCTACAGAGTTTTATAGACTACCAACAGGTATTCGCTCCTTTCTATCACTTCGATGGCTTAGAACGCTTAAAGAATACTATTATTGCGACGCAGTTGTGTACGGTGGGGGATCCCTCTTTACAGACGCAGAATCTGTATTTGCCTGTTTTTTGTGGTGGATCCATTCCATCCCGGCAAGAATCCTTCGAAAGCATATTTATCTTGTTTTTCAGGGTATTGGACCTTTTAGATCGCCACTTGCGCAATGGTTTTCAGACTCTGTTTGTCGTTCAGCACAGAGCATTTCTGTTCGAGATTCTCTTTCTTACTCTCGATTAAGAAGTAGGGGATTGAGTAAAAAATGTGTTCAAACTTGTGATCCTATATATTCTTTATTTAAAGCTAAAAAGTCTGGTTTAAGTTCAAAAAATTTACTCATTATTATACCACGAAATAATTCATCTGATTCTCTTATATCTACAGCACGTATATCGTATTTGTCAAAGGCTTGGGACGAGGTGAGAGTCATTTCAATGAAACCTGATGACAATTCAGAAATTAATTTTTGTCAAACACTGATTGACACAGAATTAAA
Organism: Candidatus Peregrinibacteria bacterium CG10_big_fil_rev_8_21_14_0_10_42_8; assembly: GCA_002772815.1. GTDB lineage: Bacteria > Patescibacteriota > Gracilibacteria > Peribacterales > Peribacteraceae > UBA2170. The sequence continues at coordinate 21,461 of PFDQ01000045.1, read as the reverse complement.
AAGTGCGACTTTAATAAAAGTACGATCGCTAGATGAACTTTTGCTTAATATAGAAGAATCTGTTCTTATAGTATCTGAGAGATATCACGGTGCACTTGCAGGGTTGGCACTTGGTAAAAAAGTGGAAATTGTTTCACAGTCAGATGGTGACAAGTTGAGTAGTCTTTCTTTTGATGCAAAGCAAGATTGGGATTTCCTTCTAAAATCTGGTGAAGAACTCCTCGGTTTGTAGGAACTTTTCAATTAAGATAGTGCCGCTATGGATATCAGAAATTTTTGCATCATCGCTCATATAGACCACGGAAAATCTACCTTGGCTGATCGTATGATAGAGCTTACGGAAACGTTACAAAAAAGAGAAATGAAAGCACAGCTGCTCGACACAATGGATCTTGAACGCGAACGTGGTATTACGATTAAGTTACAGCCTGTTCGTATGAAGTATAAAGGGACACAGTTTAATTTGATTGATACACCTGGTCATACTGATTTCCGATATGAAGTAAGCCGGAGCTTGGCTGCATGTGAAGGAGCGGTATTACTTGTCGATGCATCACAGGGTATTCAGGCACAAACGCTCGCTGTTCTTTATATGGCGATGGAACATGATCTTACTATTATTCCTGTACTCAACAAGATTGATCTCCCTGCAGCAGATCCTGAAAGAGTTTCTGAAGAAGTGATTAAGCTCCTTGGATGTGCTAAGGAAGATATTCTTCTTATTTCCGCAAAGGATGGACGTGGGGTTGGAGAGGTTCTAGATGCTGTACATGATCGTATACCTGGTCCAAAGCTTGGACATGAATCTGATGTGGCTCGCGCGCTTATCTTCGATGCAGTGATGGACCCATACAGAGGAACTGTTGCGTATGTTCGTATGATGGATGGTTCTATTAAAAAAGGACAGAAAATCCATTTACTAGGGACAAAAATGGAATTCGAAGCAAATGATGTCGGCCACTTTGCTCCGACGTATGTTTCAGAGCCAAGCCTGAATGTTGGTGAGATTGGGTACATTGTTACTGGTGGTAAAGATGTTACACATGTTCGCACAGGCGATACCGTTGCATCTGCGATTCCCGCAGAGCCTCTTCCTGGATATAAAGAAGTGCAACCAATGGTTTTTGCCGGACTCTATCCTTCGGAGGCAGATGGGCACCCAACACTTCGTGATGCTCTTGAAAAACTGAGCCTTAATGATGCCGCACTGAGTATGGAGCCAGAAAGAAATGCTGCCCTCGGAAATGGATTCCGCTGCGGATTCCTTGGACTTCTTCATATGGATATTATTCAAGAGCGACTAGAGCGCGAGTATGACTGTGATCTCATCATTACTGCACCGAGTGTTCGCTATGAGGTAAAACTGCAGTCAAAGCAGCCTGCAGAAATTGTTCGGGCAAGCTTACTTAAAACAGATGAGCCTGATACTGCCGTCATTTCTAATCCTGCAGATTTTCCAGATCCGACATACATTGCAGATATCCGCGAACCATGGGTGAAACTTGAAATTGTCTGCCGAAAAGAGGATGTTGGGCCTTCTATGCAACTCGTTACTGATAGGCGTGGAGTGTATCAGTCGTTAGAATATTTGGATGCTGACAGAGCGTTGCTTCATTTTGAGGTGCCACTGCAAGGTATTGTTCTCGATTTTTTCGATAAACTAAAATCTACTACTGCTGGATATGCTTCTATGAGTTATGAACCTATTGGATATCGCTCTGGTGATTTGGTAAAACTTCAAATTCTCCTTCTTGGTGAGCCTTCAGATTCTTTAAGTACGATTGTTCATCGTTCTGAAGCACATGCAGTTGGTGGCATAGTATGTAAGAAGCTTAAAGAAGTTATTCCAAAGGCACAGTATCAAATCCCGATTCAGGCAGCGATTGGAGCCAAGGTTGTTGCAAGAGAAACATTATCTGCATTCCGTAAGGATGTAACTGCTGGGCTTTATGGAGGGGATATCACACGAAAGCAAAAGCAGCTCAAAAAGCAGAAGAAGGGAAAGAAGCGATTAAAACAAATGGGTAAAGTTACACTGACTCAAGAGGCGTTTTTGAGTGTTCTCAAGAGAGATTAATCATCATCACTCTCGGATGGGTTTTCTTTTTCTACTCTTTCAAGCAGTATTTTTTTTACAGACCCAATAAATGGTTCAAAAACGGTTTGAAGAATGCTTGCAGTTAGTGGCTGAAGCTTTTCGAAATCTGCAGATTTTTTTCTTTCTTTAAAGAATCGTTGCAAGACAAATGTTGTCAGTTGTAACACTGTTCCATCGATATTTCTATCGTCGATCATTAGCTTGAGTAGGATCTTTTCAGGGCCTTCAGCGAGAACCATCTGCATTCGTGTAATCCAATCTATTAATGCCCTGTTTGTTTCGGGGTCCATATCGCCCGATTGTGTTAGTGCCATGCTCTCGTTTACAGTTTCGTGTACATCTTTGACTACTGTTTCTTTAAGGTAATCGGTTACTGCTTGCAGACTTTCTTCATGTATTAGTGAAATAACTACAAGGATAAAGATACTTGGGCAGTCTCTTGCTACAAGCCGCGCAATAAGAGTGAATAGGTGAGCATTTTCTTCATCTTGTAAGAACTGCATAATAACTTTTGCAACTTGATCATCCTTCTTCTTACTTTTTTTCTCTTCTTTGCGGATTTGTGCCATGGCAGCACCTGCTGCGGCAAAGCGAGCTTTTGCATCTTCAGAGAGTGCTTCTGGAGCACCTCCAACACCTTCATCAGGCATGCCGATATCGAGTCCTCCTGTTTCAGACATACAGGAAGTGTAAAGCGGAATGTGAAAAATGAAAAATGAAAATAGTCTCTATTGCTGCTTTTTATGAAAAAGAGTCCGAGAGCTTGCATTGTGCAGGCTCTCGGACCGGAGGATTCCTGTGTGAAACAATCACACAGGAATGAAGGGGAAAGGATTTGAACCTTCAACCTCTCTGAGAAATTTCTCTTGGATCGCTAGCGCTGGCAGCACCTCCCATTTTGAAACTTCATAATCCAGAGCGCTCTCCCAATTGAGCTACCCCCTCAGAAATTACAAAAAGCCTACTCTTCTTTTTAGAGATATCGAGTAAAAACTTTGAAATTATGCAGCAACAGGCTCTATGTGCACAAAAGTGCATCGTTCACGCTTTCCGTTGAATTTTAGGAGTCTTTTCTGTGAAAATGTTACTTTTCCAGCGATGTCTGCATGAATAGTCCAATCCTTTCCAACATGTGTGTTTAAACCTGGGCGAAAAGAAAATCCCTTCTGGCGAACGATAATTTCTCCTGCATTGACAGCTTGCCCACCGAATCGCTTTACGCCACGGCGCTTCGCGTTACTATCTCTGCCGTTACTGGTAGACCCACCGGCCTTTTTATGTGCCATATTGACGAGATTTTACAGGGAATTAAGGGGTTTGCAAGAAAATTCATGGTTTTGCTTCTCGCAGTAAAATTTGGTTGCGGGGGCTGGATTCGAACCAGCGACCTCGAGGTTATGAGCCTCGCGAGCTACCAGGCTGCTCCACCCCGCGTAGCCGACGTATATTGCATACAATGGTCAAAATATGCAAGAAATTAATCTAAAGGTTCATTTTTAACTCTTCTATTTTGTCCTTATGGAAGAGATATAGCTTCCAGTGTTCTAAGACTGGCATTTGGCGCATGAGCTCAAAATAGGCTGCTTCTTTCTGTTCTATTTCTGCTTCATTCCCTTCTGAGAGACTGAAGGAGTTTTCTTCTTTATGAGTAATGATGAGTATATGTTCTCCAGGTCTGACGAGGTTAAGATTCTCTTTTGCGTACTTATCTTTGTATTGAGAGCTTTGAAAATACTCAAGGTTTCTGTGGCCATCTTCTATTTGTTCTTGCAGCACGCTATTTTGCGTTCCAATTTCTTCAAGGGTTTGCTCAAATAGTAGATTTCTGTAAAAAGATAGTGCAAATCCGAATGCCATAAAGCCAACAACTGTTAATCCAATGACAATGGTTAATTGTTTTGAGACCGGTTCTAGATTTTGATAAGCCATGATCCTGACAAGATTACAGCATTCTTCTTTTTTGATCTATTCCTAGATATTTTGTACTTGCCAACTCTATACTACTATTCATGAATATCTATTGTTCTGGTATCGGGGGTATTGGCCTTTCTGCTTATGCTGCATTGCAAAATGCTGATGGGCACCATGTGTCTGGAAGTGACCGAAGTGTTTCTGATATTACACGAGACCTCGAAGATCAGGGTATTTCTGTGTTCAACTCTCAGGATGGATCTCACATTCCATCTGATACAGACCTTTTTGTGTACTCTGAAGCGATTCCTGAAGATGCACCAGAGAGACTTCGTGCAGCAGAACTGGATATACGGCAATGTAATTACTTTCAGGCATTAGGGGAACTTTCGAGGGACTACACAGTTATTGCAGTATGTGGAACACATGGGAAGTCGTCTACCACTGCCATGGCGACAGTTATGCTCCTTGAAGCAGGTTTTGACCCTACAGTTGTTGTTGGTACAAAAATTCCACAGCTGGATAATCGAAATTGGAGAAAAGGAAAATCTCATATTTTTTTATTAGAAGCATGTGAGTACCGAGGTTCATTTTTAAATCTTTATCCTGATATTATCCTCATGACCAATGTTGATGGGGATCATTTCGATTCTTTTTCGTCTCTTGGCGATTATCACAATGTGTACAGGAAATTTATCGATCGCTTGCCAGAAGGTGGTACTGTGATCACACATGGAAATGATATTGAGTGTGTGCAGGTAACGACGAAGTTTATTGATGCGGATACATACTCTTTGCCAGCACTGAGTGTTCCAGGGCGTCATATGCAGGAAAATGCACAGCTCGTTGTTGCTTTAGCAGATCATCTATCTATTGATGGCTCTGTAGATTCCTTAAAAAAGTTTACGGGTACATGGCGGCGAATGGAGCGTAAAGGAGATACGAAGAGTGGCGTTACAGTTATTGATGACTATGCTCATCATCCAAAAGAAATTGCGGCAACTATTGCTGCTACAAGAGATGCATATCCAGACAGAAGAATTGTATGTTTATTTCAGCCACATACACATGATAGAACTATTCGATTTTATAATGATTTTCTAACAGCATTTGATGGAGCAGATATTGTTGTAATAACAGATGTCTACGATGCTCGAAGTAATATTGAAAATCAGCATGTTGATATCGAGAAATTTACGAGCGATATTCATACCGAGTCTCGGTATGGAGGAACGCTTGATGAAGCGAAAAATATTTTGTGTAGTACAATTTTACAACAAGGTGATGTACTTCTTGTTCTTGGTGCAGGGGACATTACTCGTATTGCGACAGCAATCATTGAAACAGAGTAGGAAAAGTGTCTATATGCTTTTTCCTTGAAGCTCCAATGTGTTTTCAATATAGATATCCATAGCGTTTGCAATAATCTTTGCTACTTCTGCACGGTTGATTTCATCATCAGGTCGGAAGTTTCCACCGCTATCAATGAGGCCATCAATAGCTGCAGTCTCAATGGCATTCGCATACTTGTGAGTTGGCAATACATCTGCAAATGTTTTTCCTTCAGCCCACTCTGTTCGAACGTTCAACGCTCGTAGGATGGTAGCGATAACCTCACCGCGCTTTGCAGGTCGACTAGGGTCAAGCCACTTGTCACGCCATACCTCCCACCAACTTTGTTCTGCTGAGGCGAAATAACCTTCAAACCATTGGTTTTGTGCTTTAGCGTTCTGTGTTGGAACACGTACCTTTGTTTCGTCGATTCCTGCAATCTTATGTGCAATCTTACTGAGCTGAGCAATAGTGACATTGTCGCTAGGTCCAAATGTTCCATTGTATTGATCGTTGCGGTCTTTGTATCCTCCAATAACCCCTGCTTTCGCAACTTTATAAACATAAGGTGCAAACCAGTCTGCAACTCGTATATCTTCAAAAACTACAGACTTGCCATCAATCATTACTGTCACGAACTCTATATTCTTTTGTGTGTTCTTTCCGTAGTCGGACTCCTTAAGTTTGTCACATACTACTTTTACCTGAAGGGTGATGCGACTATCTTTTACTAGTCGATCAGATTGTGTTGGAAGAGTTGGACATCCTTCGATTTGTTCAAAGTATGCTGCATATTGGCCCTCTGGGTATCCCTCAAATGATGCAGGTGTTTTTCCTGTCAGTTCTATATTATTTGGTCCTTTCATGCGGAATGGGATTCCTAATGGGTCACTACTAATTGAAACAGTTCCTATTCTTGTGTAGATATAGAATACTTTTAAAGAAATCTTTACGCCTTCTGAGATTGAAAAAGATGCCTGAGGTCTATCAAGCGTTTCTTTGAGGTCTCCGTTGTCGTACATTTCTATAGATGCATTTGCTCCTTCTGGAAGTGTTGTTGTAAATGTATAATTACCTGGCCCTAGGTTCTGGAAGGTAAATACAGTATCGTCACCTTCTGTTCGCTCATTCTTTGGACGAATAAGGGTCCAGTGTCCTGTAACATCCTTTGTATTTTTAGGTCCTATAAGCTCGAAGCTCATTTCCCCGTTTCCTACTAGTGGTGCATCCTCTTGTGCTAGTAATGGAGCTGGCTGCGCAAAAGATAAAAGAATAGCACATGCTGTTATTTTTGATACCGCAGAAATCTTCATAGAGTTGATTGGGAATTGAGTTCACCTATTTTGGCCCTACTTCTCTTAATTCGCAATTGACGCCACGGATTTCGTAAAGTCTTTTGGTGTCTCTATGCAAGTAATTTCTTTACAACCGTCAAAGCAACCCATCGAGATGTAGTTGCTAGGACGGAACCCTTCCCCGTACTCATTCGTTTCTATACCGTTTATACTTTAGATTGTTTAACGCGGTTTGTTGAAATCGTCATAAGAGCAGCTCCTACGAGTGCTGCGAGTGCGATCAGAAGATCGTATCGAAATCCTGTTTGTGGCATGTATGCAATTCCTACTCCGACAACACTGCTCCATGCTTCTGGGTATAGTGCTGCATCTGCTTCGTCACTTACTGCATGAGCAAGTAATACGATACGATCGCCAGCTTTTAGGTGATCTTTTGCACGTGCTTCAAATGTTGTTGTCCATACTTGTCCTGCGAAAAGTTCTGGAACATTCCATTGTATATTTTGTCCATCGATGATTCCTCCATCCATAAGAGAAAAAATTTCTACGCTTGATGGGTTAAACCTATCTGTAACATCAATATTGTGAAGTGTTCCACGTGTAAGGTTACGAATTGCGACAGTGAAACGAATGTTTCCACCAGGAATAACTTCTGAAAGGTTACTTGTCTGCAGGATGCGTGCATCAGGCATGTCACTATGTGCTGGCTCTGGAGCTTTCGGTGTTGGTATTTTCCCGCTTGCTGTTGGTTCTGTTGTTTTTCCAGCAAGGCTTATTGGGCGGTCTCCACAGTTGAAGTTTGAGTAGAAAATGAGTGAAGATCCTTCGATAAGCACTCGTTCTTGGCTTTTGCGCACTTCGCAGTCTCGAGTAACATCGTAGTGTACTCTGTACATCACAGGGTCCATATCATGAAAGACAGCAGGTGTTGTTCCACTGAATTTTCCACCATTCATATCAGACATGATAAATGGCACTCCAGATGGATTGCTTTGTACTTTAACAGTACCTGTGTAGGTGTATGTTGCTTTAAGGTGTAGTGATTCACCATCGTTAATGTCAAATGTCATAATTGTTGATGGGCTTTCTTGAAGAACAGACACTCCGCGTGTGAGTGAAAGTTTCGTTACTGCCTTTTCTGGAGCTCTTACAGCTACACGGTATGTACCAGCAGTAAGATCGTTCAGGATCTTTGTTTTTAGTGATGTTTTATACTCTGTTCCATCTGGTTTCGTGATAATCCATTGTCCTAATGTTGCATTTGGACTCTTTTGTTCTAGCGTAAGAGATCCTCCAGCAGCGCTAACGCCGTGTGCAGATGATAGTCCAGTTGCAAGAGCAATAGTGAGAACGCCTGTTTTGATGAATGAGAGAGAGTTCATTTTCCGTGAAGTGTTCTTTTGTACCATGACAAAGGGGGAATGACCAGAAATAATAGGGTGGTATTAAAACACCATACTATTGAAATGTCAACTATTGTATACTTTTTATAAGACAGAATAAAGCCCATTTGCCCATGAAATGCCTAAATCTGATAGTTTAGCGCTAATGAGAGATATGGCATTATGAGTGATTTTGAAGGAGGAATCAGTAGTAGTTTTTCCGATAATTGCATCTGAGAGGCCTTCTTTCTCTGCATCTTCTGCACTCATCTCAAGGAGGAATCCTGCAGTTTCCGAAAAGAGAAGTGTATCGGATGCTCCCTCAAGGGTATCAAGAGATATATCGAGCCCGATCTTACCGCCAATCTTTCTTTGAGGAAGCGTCATTTCAAAGAGTGCGAGTGCCATACCTCCGTCTGAAATATCGTGACACGAGCGAACGCAGCCAGATTGTATCAGCTCAAGTACGCGAACCATTTCTGTATTTGCCTGTGTAAGATCTGGTTTAGGAACAGAGTTACCGAGTAGGGCATCGGTATCTGCATTGGTCAGCTGTTCGAGAATTGCGTAGTACGCAGATCCACCGAGTTCTCGTTTACGATCACCGATAAGAACGATAACAGAGTCGTCATTCTTCAGTTGCATTGTTACTGCCTTGCGAGCATCTTTGAGAACACCTGTTGTAGAGACGATTGCTGTTGGGTCTATGGAAGAGCCATCTAGTTTTCCGTTATACAGTGATACGTTTCCAGAGATAACAGGGACAGGTTCACCTTCAAAGTGAATAGTCTTTGCAACATCTGCGATTCCCTGTACTCCTTGCTCGAGTTCTGCAAGTTGTTCTGGAATTTCTGGGTTCCCGTAATTCAAACAGTCTGTTAGAGCACGAGGTGTACCTCCAACAGCAACAACATTACGCATAGATTCCAGTGTTGCGTTGACCCCTTGCCAGTAGGCGCTAATGCGACCGTATCGTCCATTTCCATCACCAGCTATGGCGACACCTGTCCATCGGTCTTTCTCAGAAAGATCCCATCCAGGATGCGTGCCTTCGTGGACATGGCTTTCTAAGTCTTGCAAAGGAGCAATAACGCTTGCATCTGCTTCTCCTGCTTCAATGATTGTATTTCCGATAACATTTTTATCGAAGTGTCTGAAAGCAGGGGATTTTGATGCATAATTTGGATGCGAAATCATCGCTTCAAATACTTCTTGTATTGTAAATCGGTAAAGAGGATTGGGATATGGTAGACCAAATTCAATATTAATCTCATTACACATAATTTCAGGCTCTGTGTACGATGTTGCTTTTTCATTCGTTGGTCGTGTGTATTGTAGTCCACAGGTGAGAGCCTCTGCAGAGGCTTCACAGATTACTTCGCCTTTATACGTTGCTCTGTAGATCCCGTCTGTTGTTACTTTTCCAATAAGGCTTGCTCGGGCATTCTCGGCAACACTTGGTAGATCCCACACCTCATTAAAGTGCTTGAGGATGTGGTCGGTAAGCTCTGGATGGCATGTAATACAGAGTCTTTCCTGTGTTTCAGCACAAGCGATAACTTCAGCTGGAAGTCCTTCGAGGCCTACGTGAACGTTATCTATCTGGATATCTGCACCAAAGCCGAGGCCCACTACTTGTTCAACAGAAGCACAGACAACCCCTCCTGCTCCGAGATCTTTACAGCTAATCTTATCGAGCTTGTTATTTACAATTATCCAATCAAACAGTGCATAGAATGATGCAAAGATGTGACGCTTTAGGAATGGGTTTGGCTCCTGCACAGCACCCGAGTTTTGTTCATTTTTGTCTTCTTCCATGCTGGCAGATGAAAATGATGCTCCACCAAAACCAGATCTATCTGTTGGTTTTCCAACAAGAATAATGTCGTATCCAACTTCTCCTGCTTCTTTTGGACAGTAGCTGTGAATAATTTCATCTTCTCGAACAATACCAAGTGCGATAGCATTGACGAGGCAGTTGCTGTTATAGGAGCTATCGAAGAATGTATCTCCTCCGAGGTTTGGAATACCAAGTGGGTTTCCATATCCAGCAATCCCACGAATAACTTCGTTCGCAATACTTTTGCTTTCTTCTGTTTTGAGATCTCCTAGTCGAAGCAAGTCCATGCATCCAATAACGCGCGCACCCATACAGAGTACGTCTCGTACAGAACCGCCAATTCCCGTTGCAGCTCCTTCGTAGGGAACAATCTGACTTGGATGGTTATGAGATTCATGTGTTACAACAAACCCCCAGCGTTTACCTGGAGGACCATCGGTAATTGCTACAACTCCACTATCTTCGACAGGGCCGAGGATTATATGTTTTCCTTTCGTGATGAAGTTTTTCAAAAATCGACGACTCGATTTGTAGCTGCAGTGCTCGCTCCCTTGGATCCCCCAAATAACTGCTTCTGTAAGTGTAGGATCGCGGCCGAGTAGGTCGACTATTTTTTTTGCTTCATCAACAGTGAGTCCAATTTTGTATTCTTTGAGCATGGAAAGGATTTCGTCGTCACTCGCTGTAGAGAACGGGAGTACCGTTGTTTGTTTAGAAATGCTCATGCCAAGAGTATGCAGGATTCCTTTGCGAAGTGAAACGAAGAAAGTTTTACATTTTTAAATCGGCTCTTAGAAAGCCTTTTGGGGAGGCTCTCTTTAAGTGTAGATCACCGGTCTTTCTACCCTTCGCAAGCTTTACATACGTGTTTTAAGTTGAGTTGCTGCGCGGCATTCATGCTGTGCTGGTAATAAAGTGTCTTAATTCCTTGTTTCCATGCAGTTATATAGAGTTCATTAATATCTTTTACCGGGGTATCTGGATGAACAATAATATTCAAGGATTGGCCTTGGTCGATAAATTCTTGCCGTGTTGATGCTTGGTAAATGATGGAGAGCTGGTCGAGTTCTGGGTATGTCTTGAAAACTTCTTTCTCTTCATCGGACAAGAAATCGACATGCTGGACAGAGCCATCGTGGTCCCGAATATCTTTCCACACGTCTGTTGTGTTCTTTCCTTTTTCTTCAAGGAGTTTTTCGAGGAATGGGTTTTTGATGGTTGTCTTCATCTTTTGAATATCTTTGACGTAACAGTTGGACCAGACAGGCTCGATCCCTTGAGAGACTTGTCCAAGGATAAATGCAGAAGATGTTGTTGGGGCGACAGCCATGAGTGTTGTATTGCGACGACCGTATCCCTTGAGTACTTCTGGTTCGCCGAATTCTTCTGCCATTTTTGTTGATGCTGCGTACGCACGTTCTTTAACAAGTTTGAAGATCTCGTGGTTGAGCTTTGCTGCTTCTCGACTTTCAAACGTGATCATATTTGCCTGAAGGTACGAGTGCCACCCAAGCACACCGAGCCCGAGAGCTCTGTGGTTCTTTGCGAAGTTGTATGCTCGTTCCATGAAGAGGAATGTTCGTTGGTCATCACGCTTATCGGAGTCCCTGTATGCTTCTAGCTTTTCGAGGAACTCTGTCACGATTGCATCGAGGAAGTAGGTGAGTGTCTCAACGGCGTCTGTATCTTTCCATTCGTCGTAGTGCAAGATGTTAATAGAAGAGAGGACACAGACAAAGGATGCGTCTTCAGAACTTGGAAGCATGATCTCTGTACAGAGGTTACTTGCTCTGATCTTCATGTCTTTATCTTTATACACGTCGACTGTGTTGTTGTTGACGTTGTCTGTGAAGAAAATGTATGGGTAGCCAATTTCTCCACGTTTCTGGATGACTTTTGCCCAAAGAGCCCTCTTTTTATCATCTCCATCAATCATCTCTTGCATCCAAATGTCACCTACGCACACACCGTGTGTTAGCTTTTGAATAGGGTTTCCTTCTGTTCCAATTTCAAGAAATTCATCTGCATCTGGGTGTTCAATTGGAAGGTATGGTGCAAATTGCCCACGACGTGTTGCTCCTTGGCTGACGATGTCGACCATTTTATCAAATAGCTGCATGAAGTGCACAGCTCCTGATGATGATCCGTTATTCGTAATCTTTGCTCCTCGATGACGCAAATCGCCAAAGTACCCGGATGTTCCACCGCCGAGCTTAGACATCATTCCTACTTCTGCTTGCGTGTAGAGAATTTCTCCCATGTCATCTCCAATGTATGATCCAAAGCAGCTGATAGGAAGGCCACGCTTCTTTCCGAAATTTGACCATACAGGCGATGCAAGTGAGTAGTACCCTTTTGACATATAGTCGTAAAATTTATCTGCAAAGCCATCGATCTTATTTATTTCCTCCGCTCTATCGGCTATTTCGCGAATACGTTGTTCGGGTGTTGTTCCTTCGATGAGGTATCCGAGTTCTAAAAATTTTCTACTGTTATCGGTGAGCCATTCCATAGGTGGTGGGGAGGAGGAGAGGAATTAAAATAGGTCAGCACTTGTGACACTCTTGCTACGTTTGTTGTAGTTCACAGACCTCTTAACGAAGAAGTCGCCATGCTTTGTTCCAATGATCTCGTCGTCAAACCAATCTGATTCTGCGAGGAGTTTTTCATCGGTGTCGAATATAGGGTTTATGCCAATACTCTTTAGTGAGTTGTTAAGCCGGTTTTTAATGAATTCGAGAATGACATTCTTTGGAAGGAAATCGAGTTCTCCTTGTTCAAAGATCCAGTCAATGATTTTACTTTCAGCTTCGTATGCCTGTCTGCACATTGTCTGCACATGGTGATTATGTTCTTCATCGAACCAGCTTGGGTTCTCCTTCTTGATGATGTTAATAATCTCAATTCCAAAGTTCCCGTGGATCTGTTCTTCTTTTGACGTTGCTTCAACGACGTTTGAGATTCCCTTAAGGGTATCACGGTGCTTGTTGAATGCCATGATAATAAGAAACTGAGAGAAGAGCGACACATGTTCGATAAAGAGGGAGAAGAGAAGGATGGATTCTGCGTATTCCTCTTTGTCTTCACTTCGTGCATTTTTGAGTGCTAGTTCTAGGTAGTGTACTCGTTCCATCATAACTGGATTATCGATGATGCTTTCAAATTGCTCGTTAAGGCCAAGAATCTCTAGGAGATGGCTGTATGCATCGTGGTGACGTACTTCACTTTCTGCAAATGTTGCGCCTACTGCGCCGATTTCTGGTTTTGGCATTTTGTCGTAGATATTTCCCCAGAACGTTTTAACGGCAACTTCTATCTGGGAGATAGCAAGCATTGTATTGGTGATAGCACTTCGTTCTACGTCGTTAATGCCTACTTTGAAGTCTTGAATATCACTGGTGAAGTTAAATTCTGTATGTATCCAGTATGAGTGACGAATCGCATCGACGTACTCAAGAAGCTCCGAATACTCGTACGGCTTTAGACATAGTCGCTTTTTGAAGATGTCTCTCTTTCGGTCTGCTGCTCTATTTGCGCGGTACAAGATGTATACTTTTGCAACATTGTGGAAGTTGCTACTCATGAGGGATTCCTCTACAACGTCTTGGATTGTTTCAACATCAATTAATTTATTTTCAGATGCAATTTTGACAATATTGAGTAGCACAGTGTGTACAACAATCGTGATGTTATTCTGCATATATGGCTCAAGCTTTTCTTTCTCAGTTAGTTCAAATGTTGATCGAAATGCAGCTTCAATGGCATCTGCAATTCGCTTTTGATCAAAAGCAATAGCACTTCCGTTGCGTTTTTTTACAATGATAGATTTTTGAATAGCAGAGAGGATAGAGCCGTGATCTGTTTTGAATGCGGTAGACATATGTAAGAGGATGAAAAAGAAGCGGTGGAGGAATGCGTGTTCCGCGTAAGAGCGAGTATGGATTATCTGGTATCTCTATGCAAACTTCGACACAACATGTTGTGTGTATCTGTTTTTTCTCTTCAGTTACCCGTAACAGAGATTTTTGTAATTATTGCTGCAAATGTATTGTGGATATGTCGCAAGTAAAAAAGAGACTTGCTAGCAAAAGAAAGACGTAGTTTGTTATGATACAGCTATCAAAAAGATTCTTTCTCAGTTTGGCCAAAATCGTATTCTTGGTGGAACAGCTGTTCTCGCTGTTATGCAGTTTGGCGCGTCTCTTATGGGGCTTATTCGAGACAGAACACTTGCATCTACATTTCCAGGGCTCGATACAGTAGACGTCTATATTGCTGCATTCCGCCCGAGTGACCTCTTGTTTCAGATGATGATTATGGCTGGGTTCTCGGTTGCGATTGTCCCACTCCTTGCTCAGTATCATGCAGATGGAAAGCGAAAAGATATGCACGAGCTTCTGCATTCGGTTGTTGCCTTGGCGGCACTTGTGTTCGGAGTCGTCGGCCTTTTGATGGGGCTCTTTATGGAGACTATTGCTCCGTATCTTGTCTCGTTTACTGGAGAGTCGCTAGAGCTCTATATCCATTTTGCTCGATTGGCACTTCTTACAAACTTCTTGTTTGTTTTTGGGAATGCATTTGGCCAGTACTTAATTACCGTACAGAAGTATTGGGTTTATGGACTGACACCAATGATCTATACGCTTGGTACTATTCTTGGAACTATATTCCTTACTCCATTGTACGGAGCATACGGACCAATGTATGGAACACTAGGAGGGGCAATCGTGTATGTTGCATTGCGATTTTTCGCTGTATTTGCACATGGCAATTTTCAGATTTTCAGATTTTCAGATTTTCAATTTTTCCACCCAGACCTACGCCAAATCTTCTCTCTTATGTGGCCACGAATGATGGCACTTGGAATCCTTCAGGGAGAGCTTCTGCTTTTTGATAAAATTGCATCAGGGCTTGATGCTGGCTCTGTGACTATTAATGCATACGCGCGAAATTTTCAAGCTGTTGCAGTAGGTGTTGCTGGTATTGCCCTTGCTCAGTCTGCCTTTTCACTACTCAGTCAGGCAGCAGCGAAAAAACACCGAGAGCGGTATTATATTTATTTACGAAAGGGGACGCTGATGTTGCTTGCACTTACTATTCCTGGTGCTATTGTTCTCGTGCTTGTTGCACCAATTGCCGCACGCCTTGTAAGCCTTAGCCATGTTCTTCCAGTCTTTACTGCATGTCTCTTCTTTTACGCGATTAGCATTCCGTTTGAAAGTGTTAACCATTTGTTGCTCCGAGCATTTTACGCCACTAAGCACACTGTCACGCCAGCAATCTTTAGCGTCTTAAATGGCCTTACAGCCATTGGGGTTGCATGGGTTCTTGCGCCCAAACTCGGGGTGTATAGCTTAGCTGTTGCCTTTACATGCGGGCAGGTGATTCAGCTCATAGGACTCGCAGTCCTTCTTCCGAAGCGAGTAAAAACCGTTATGCAGTAAGAAGTAACTCTACTGTTGTAAAAATTTACAACACTATTTCTTCTTTGCCTGTGTGAAGTCTAGCTCTACTGGAGTCTCACGGTCGAAGATAAGAACGTTTACAGTAATCTTACCCTTGTTGATGTCTACAGCGTCTACAGTTCCTTCGTAGTTCTTGAATGGTCCATCAACGATGATGACAAGGTCTCCAACTTGGAAGTCTGATTTGAACTTCGCTTCTTGTTCTCCAACACGACGTTCAATAACACCGAATTCTTCAGGTGTAACAGGTACTGGAATATTTCCAGATCCAACGAATCCAGTAACGTTTGGTGTGTTACGGACGAGGTACCAAGAGTCTTCTGTAACGATCATGTTTACGAGTACGTATCCTGGGAAAAGCTTTTTTTCTTCTTCAATAGGCTCTCCTTTTCGGAAAGTGAGTTGCTTCTCTTTTGGAACTTGAACATCGAAAATGTAGTCTCCCATTCCCATGCTTTCAATACGCTGCTTTAGCGCATCACTTACAGCATCTTCGTATCCACTGTAGGTGTGAACAACGTACCAGTTTTTTCCTGCATTTGGATCCTGCTTTCCAGCCATGATATTAGTATGTAAGAGACAATAAGAACTTCACAACGAGTGAAAGACCGTAATCAATGAATCCAAAGACTACAGAGACAGCAGCTGTGAAAATAAGGACGATGACAGATAGGCGAACAGCTTGTTGACGTGTTGGCCACCTCACGTGCCGAAGCTCGGAGATAGCATCGTTGATGTATGTTGTAATACTCATAGGTTTTCTTCTTAAAAAAGCCCCACCGGGGTTATGGTATTATAATACTCCTATTTGAGGGGCATGCAAGTTTTTCCTTTATTAGAATCCGTAGCTTGGATGCTCTATTGCATGAACTTTGCTTAGAGGGAGGGCAACAACCCATACTCTCCCTAGGATACTGTCTTCGTCTACAAATGGGATAGATTCGTCATTTGCGTCTCTAAAACTACGACTATCGAGGCTAGCAACACGATTATCTCCTAGGAGGAAGTATTTTCCTTCAGGGACTCTGTATCGAATTTCATCAGTATTTCCAGCACTTGGTGGTGACCGGTATGTTTTTCCAGCATTTTTGTCGTTAAGGTAGCGCTCGTCGAGGTCAATTTCCTCTTCAGAGCCAGCAGGCCGGATGGACACAAATCCACCACTAATAATAACTTCATCGCCAGGAAGGCCAATTACTCGTTTTACGTATGGTCTTTTCGGGTTGTTTGGCGGTCTAAATACGACAACATCACCTCTATTTGGTGATCCTAGGTAGTAGGCAAGTTTGTTGATAACGATGTATTCCTCATGCTCTAGTGTCGACATCATCGATTTTCCTTCTACCTGAAAAGGGGAAATTAAAAACGTTCGAATTGTCGCTACAATAGCGACAATGATCACGATGTTTAGGAGAACATCGAACAGGTGAAACCAAAGGGTGTGTTTCTTGGCGCTCATCCGCCACAGTATACTCTGTTACCTTTTAAAATCTAGAGTGATACAGTGTTCTATTGTGAAAATAGGTTAGGGGGATATAGTATAGGGATAATGATTATTGGAAACCGTCTTTTTTATCGGCATATCGAGGATGATGAAGAATTGATTCTTGTTGTACATAAGCACTGGGTACTTGGGATTCAACATCTTTTATGGCCACTTTTTGGTTTTACTGCGGGGGTTCTTTTCTTGTATATGTTTCCATTTAAGGTGATTTATTACCTGTCTGCACTATGGGCTATTGCAGCTATGGTGTGGCTTCTTCGTAATTTTTACGATTACTATCTCGATGCATGGATTATTACAGACCAAGGGATTATTGATGTCGAGTGGCATGGTTGGTTTCACCGACAGTCTTCGCGGGTTCTGTATAGTGATATTCAAGGGTTAAGTTACGAAATAGAAGGAATTGTTGGAACAGTAATGCGTTATGGGACAATTAGTGTCGAAAAGATTTCGAATGGAATGGTTATCTCTCTTGATAGTGTGAAAAATCCTAAGGTTGTTGAGGGATTAGTTCTTAAAAAAATGGAGGAGTATCTTCATACTAAAAACCTTTCTGATGCAAAACACGTTCAAAATCTGTTATCTCAAATTGTTGCAAATGAGATTCAGTTAAACCAGTTTGACGATGACGATGACGATGACGATGATTACGACGACGACGATTGATGATTATTCTTTATGTTCTTATTGGCCTTGCTCTTCTCAGCATTTTGGTCGTGGCTTTTCGTATTGGGAGGAGAAAAACACTATCGTCTGTTACGTGTGCAAATATTTGGAAGTTATGGGAAAGAGTTGAAAGCCTTGATGATCATAATCAAAAAGTGATGGAGGCAGAAAAAGTAGTTGATGTGTTATTTAAAGAGCTTGATCTTCGAGGTTCTTTTGCAACAAAGCTTAAAGAGGTTGAGGCGTATATACCAGATAAGGAATATGTATGGGCTGCTCATAAGCTCCGAAATCAAATTGCACACGAGCCAGGATTTGATGCTCGCAGCCGCGATGCAAAACTTGCAGTAAAGGCTTTTTATAAAGTGATTCAAAAATACTGCTCGTAGTCTATACTCGCTCTATGAAACCATCTCTTGTTATTGTCGGACTCGGAAACCCTGGGGATAACTATAAGCGCACTCGTCATAATGTTGGCTTTATGGCAGTGGATCGCCTCAGTGAAGAGTTTGGAATAGGAGAATGGGAGGATAAACAGAAATTTTTGTCATATATTCAGGAAGCACGCGTAGGGGTAGCACCAGTGCTTTTAGTGAAGCCAAAAACATACATGAACTTATCTGGTGATGCAGTTCGCAAGATTGTTGATTTCTATAAAATTGATCCTGCTACGCAAATACTTATTTGTGTTGATGATATTGATATTCCACTAGCGGAGCTCCGTATGAGAAAATCTGGTGGACCAGGTACTCATAATGGTATGAAGTCTTTGGTTGATACTTTTGGTGAAGATTTTGCACGTCTTCGTATAGGACTTGGGCAGCCTCCTCAAGGAGAGGATTTGAGTGGGTGGGTATTAAGTGCAATGCAGGCAGATGAGCAAAAGGCCATCCAAGAGTCTTTCGACTCGCTTTCAGGCCTTATTTCAGATTTTATCCTTGGTTCCTAGAACAGGAATCGTCGTCCGAATGTTCCACCGAATCCTAGTCCCATGAAGATGGTTGTAAGCCATACTGTCATTGGTAGTGCAGGGTCAGTTGCAGGTGCTACTGGACTTGCTGCTTCAGTGCTAGGGGTCAGAAGGTTTGCAGTTCTTGCAATTCCTTTGATAAACCCTCCAAGTCCTGTTACTGGTGGACGAGGTACAACGATGGTGTGCGTGTCAGTTCGAGTGAGCCCTTCACCTCGTACTGTTGCAGTATTTCTTATTGATGACCCCTGTGTAACATTATCTTTGATTCGAACTCTGTAGCGAACGACAGTTGTAGAGTTTGCCCTCAGTGTTCCAAGGTCCCATCGGAGCTCTCCTCCTGCATCGCTTCCTCCTCCTGGATCTGCGATGGTCATCATGCTTTCTGGGTAGTCATCGTTCAGTGTTGCATTTTTAATATCACGGTTTCCAGTGTTTCGGATTGTGATGGTGTATGACGCGAACGATCCTGCAAGTGCTTCTGTTCGGTCGGCAGTTTTATCAATAGTGAGATCTGGCTGGCTTGGTGGAGTATCTTCATCGTCATCACCGCAGTTACGGTTTCGTACACGAGTGATTTCTGTATCCTCATCACCTCCAGAGACTGCTGCTCGGAGCCTGAGTGTATCTCCGTCACGAACCTCACTATCGACACGCACACGTACTCGTAGAGTTCGGCTGCTATTACGGCTTACTTTGATGTTATCCCATTCGACACGGTCTCCGCTTCGCTCTTTTCCGCCATCTGAAGAGCTTCTGTACTCAGTATCAGAGTCGAGGCTTGCAACAACGTCTACTGTTTCGTTTGAGTTGTTACTATTTGTAAGACGGATATCGTACTCGAGGTCATCGTCATTACAGACGTCAATTGGGTCTGGATCGTCATTAACGCTGATGGATACATCATCATTGTTATCATCATCGTCATCATTAACGTCGATTGTTGTGCTATCGTCGTCACATAGTCCTCCGCTGACACATGCCGTGTTTCGGATAATGTCACCATCATCTGTATTATTATTTACACGCACACTCATTCCGAGCGTCTTTGATGAACCTGCTGCAAGGGTGAATGTCCATGTCACAGTGCTTCCATTTCGCACACCACTATTGTCTGCAGAGAGGAAGTCTACATCGTTTGGAATGTTATCTGTCACAACAACGTTTGTTGCATCTTGTGATCCTGTATTTCGTACAGTAATAACATAGTTTAGTGTTTCATCTGGAACAGCACTTGTCTTGTTGTCAGTCTTATCGATAGTGAAATTCGGTGTTCCAACTGGGTCCTGACGGTTCTTGAATGTAACTGTTACACAATTACTTCCTTCATGGACAACAACACGTCCGTTTGTAGGGGTAACAAGCTGCTGAGTCCATCCATTTGGAATATCTTCTGACACAGTATGAGTTCCTACAGGAACGTTTGTGAATCGAGCATTTCCGTTACTATCATTGTGGACAGTATCGTCACTTCCGTTAAGGAAGAATGTGAACTGTGTGACAGGAGTAAGTGTTGTTCCATTACTGTTAAATGTTTCTTTCTGAATATCGATACAACCAACAATAGGCTCGTCTACGACAACAACTGTTGTATCTGCATCATCTGGTCCATTGGTGATTTCTACGATGTTGTAGACAAGGTCACCGTCTTCAGCGTCTGTATCAACAGTTACCTCTAGTGTGAATGCAACTGCTTCTCCCGCATCGATGTCACGTACCCATGTTACTTTTCCGCTCGCATAAGAGCCTCCGAGGTTCGCATCTTCAAACGTAACATTGAGTGGAAGTGTATCGATAATTTCTACATCTGTTGCATCTGTTCCTGATGTATTTGTGACAACAATGTCATAGATGAGAGTCTCACTTGGACGAGCGATTGTCTTGTGATCTGTCTTCGAGATAGTGAATGTTGGGTCGTTTTCTACAACAATAGTCGTGTCGTCATCACATGGACCGCCATCGATACATGCCTTGTTGTAGACGCTGTCTCCGTCGTTTGTATCACTATCAACTGTTACACCAAGGTGTAATGTAATGCTTTCCCCTGCAAGAAGGTCTGTAATCCATACAATAGTATTTCCAATGTGATTTGCAGAGTTTACACCGAGTGGTGAGCTCGCAGTGTTGAATGACACGTTATGTGGAAGTGTATCGATAATTTCGACATCTTCTGCATCAATATGTGATGTGTTTGTTACAACGATATCGTAGAAGTTTTGTTCACCTGGCTCGATAGTACTTCTGTTATCCGTCTTTTGAATGGTAAATGTTGGATGTTCAACAATAACAGTTGTTGTATCGGTGTCGCTATCTCCTCCTGTAATTGCAACGTGGTTGTAGAGAAATTCCCCATTTTCTGCATCGTTATTCACACGAGCTTGTACTGTAAGATGAATTGTTTCACCTGCATCGATGTCTAATTCCCACAGTATAGTATGTGTGGTGTTTTCGTAATCACCATTGAGGTTAGCGCTAATAAACGTTACATATGATGGCAGAGCATCAATGATTTCTACATCTGTAGCATCAAAGTTTGATTGGTTTGTAAGCTCAATTTCGTAATTGAGGATGTCTCCACGTTTTGCAGTTGTCCGATTATCAGTCTTACTGATGGTAAGTACAGGGTCTGAACAGAGAACATCTGTTCGTACAGGATTACTCCACTGTGGGTCCACTCCTGGGTGGTTAGACCAGACATCTGCGATGTTTGTGATAATGCTATCACATGGTGCAGTATCTTCGACCTTCAATGTAAGCGTGAATGTTTTACTTGCACCAGCATTCAAATCGAATTCTCCACAGATTACTTCGTCTGTTTGGCTTTCGTAGTAACAACTATTGTCATTTGCTCGAACGAAGGTTAGGTGGTCTGGCACAGGGTCGATCACACGGTTTCGTGTTGTGTTGAAACCAAGGTTGTTTGTTACAACAATGGTGTAGCTGATTTCATTTCCACGAACAATTGTTGATGGGCCAGATTTCACTACATCCAGGGTTT
>PFDQ01000039.1:5267-7624 GCA_002772815.1 Candidatus Peregrinibacteria bacterium CG10_big_fil_rev_8_21_14_0_10_42_8 | reverse complement strand
TTGAATTTTCGGTAGCCTATTTTGCTTAAAACAGCAAAATATTGTATAATATACTTATAAACAGCACAAACATTCCCGTATTTTGATAAAAAAACCATCGACGTACATGAAGACTCAAAGTAGTAGTACCATAGACAAGTATGAGCATTATTAACCCATCATCTATCGCAGTCATCGGTGCTAGTGGAACACCTGGGAAGGTAGGGCATGATGTTTTGCAAAACCTACTGTCACAAGGTTTTACTGGAAAAGTATTTCCGATCAATCCAAAGCACACAGAAATCCTAGAAACAAAAACATATAAATCTGTAAAAGACGTTGCCGAGAATATCGATCTTGCAGTGATTGTTGTTCCTGCGATATATGTCCCCTCGGTCCTAGAGGAATGTGCTGAAAAATCTATCAAAGATATTGTGATTATTAGCGCAGGTTTTGGTGAGGTAGGAACAGAAGAAGGAGACGCGTTAGAGAAACATATCGTAGACATTGCAAAAAAACATAGTCTCAATATTGTAGGGCCAAACTGCCTCGGCATCATTCGTCCTCAAATACGAATGAATGCATCATTCGCAGCAGACATTCCGCCACAAGGTTCTATTGCTCTTATTAGCCAGTCTGGCGCAATGGCAGTTGGGATCATGGATAGTGCAACAGAACTTGGTCTCGGCTTTTCCCTCATTGCAAGTATTGGAAATACAGCAGTACGTAACGAATGTGATTTTTTAGAAATGGCTGCAAACGATAATGATACAAAGGTTATTGGTCTGTACCTTGAAAATATAAGTGATGGAATACGGTTTCTCACGACTGCAGTACAAACAAGAAAACCGATTGTTCTCTTAAAGTCTGGCGTATCTACAAAAGGAATAGAGGCAGCAGCTTCTCATACAGGAGCACTCGCTGGAAATGATGCAGCCATAGACGCTCTCTGTGCACAGGCGGGAATCCATAGAGCACATACATCAGAAGAGATGTTTGATATGCTCGAAGTGCTAAGCCTCGAACCGCGCCTTGCATCCAATCGTATTGCAATTATCACCAACGCAGGTGGTCTCGGTATTCTTGCAACAGATGCAGCAGAGAAGTCTGGGCTTGATCTCCCTGCATTATCCCCTGCTCAAGAAGCAATACTAAAAACCGCCCTTCCTGCGGCAGCCAGTACAAGGAACCCTATTGATGTCGTAGGTGATGCAGGAATAAAGCGTTACGAAGCTGCACTGAATGCTGTTGGTAATGACCCACACATTGATGGTATTTGTGTGATTCTCACGCCACAAGTCATGACACCAAGTACAGAGATTGCAGATGCTATTATTGCATGGAAAACAAAGCATCCCCTCATGCCAGTTGTCACAAGTTTTATTGGTCAAACACACGTGCACACAGAAAAACTATCACTACAAAAAGCTGGTATTCCATGTTTTGAAACACCGGAACGAGCAATTGCAGCACTCGCCGCTTTGCAAAAAAAAGACAAACAAGAAGAAAAAGAGGTACCCGTCGATACAAAGCGTCAGGCAGCTGCACTATCACTACTTAATGAGTACAAAGGACTCATTCCTGAAGACGTAATCCAAGCACTCTTTATCCTCTACAATATTCCAGTACCCAAACAAAAAATTGCCACCACAGAAAATGATGCCGTTCGTATTGCACAGGAGATCGGCTACCCCGTCATTGCAAAAATTTCTTCACCACATATTGTACATAAAACAGATGTTGGTGGCATTCGCGCCCACCTACTCACAGAAGAAGATGTACGAAATGCATGGCAAGAAATAACAGCGAACGTCTCTGAACATAGACCAGATGCAGACATCCGAGGAATACTCATTCAGCAATATAGACCAGCTGGGGAAGAGTTTATTATTGGAGCTGTCCGCGACACATCATTCGGACATCTTATTATGGCAGGCCTTGGAGGTATCTACACAGAACTCCTTGAGGATACATCATTTCGCATTGCACCAGTAACAGAGAAAGAGGGATACCGAATGCTGACAGAGCTCACATCGTGGCAACTGCTTCTAGGTATGCGAGGGAAAAAACAGCTTGATATCGACAATCTTTCACATGTTACACAGGCAGTGTCACAATTGGTTACCGAATGCCCGCAAATTAAAGACATTGATTTAAACCCCGTCTTTGTCACCACTAACGGCGTACTTATTGCTGACGCAAAAGTCGTTATTGGATAAACAGAGGATACAGAGGTGATGATGGTGCAGAGGTGATGATGGTGCAGAGGTGATGATGGTGCAGAGGTGATGATGGTGCAGAGGTGATGATGGTGCAGAGGTGATGATGGTGCAGAGGTGTATATAAATACTTCTGTATCCTCTGTATCTTCTGTATCT
>PFDQ01000039.1:0-5229 GCA_002772815.1 Candidatus Peregrinibacteria bacterium CG10_big_fil_rev_8_21_14_0_10_42_8 | reverse complement strand
CTTCTGTATCCTCTGTATCTTCTGTATCCTCTGTATCTTCTGTATCCTCTGTATCTTCTGTATCCTCTGTATCTTCTGTATCCTCTGTATCTTCTGCATCTTCTATCTAGTCGTTCATTAAAAATCACTGTATCATTCGTACCATCCTCCTCCTTCACACTATGAAACTACAAAAAATGTTCCAGCGATCTGTTGAGATCGGAATGCAAGCAGACGTCCGTGAAAAGAAATATTTTGACCGTTATTTTAAGAAGCAGAAAGAGGCAATGAAAAATGCAAAGGGATGGAAAAAAGATATATTCGATGAAGAGCGGACATGGAACCCATACTCCGACTGTCGCATTATTAATGGAACCGGAAAAGAAGATGTCACCACATTGATGGTAGGAATTGATATCGAAACTCCTGAGGTACTTCTCGCAGACAGGCTTCGTGAAAAAGGACAGAAGATCGACTGCCTTTTCATTCACCACCCAGAAGGACGAGCTCTCGCAGATCTTGAAAAGGTAATGCCACTACAAATAGATATTCTTGCAAAGGCAGGTGTTCCTGTAAACCACAGTGAAGCTCAGCTTAAACCACGAATGGATAAGATTTGGAGAGCGATACACGCAGATAACCTCTTCCGTACAGAACGTGCAGCCGAACTTCTTGGTATTCCTGCATTTTGCTGCCATACCATTACCGACAATCTCGTATGGGCATTCATGGAGAAAAATATCTGCAGCAAGCCATTTGAAAACTTGAGTGACATTATTGATGCACTCATGAAAATCCCAGAGTTTGAATACTACGCAAAGAAGGGAAACCCACCAATCATTGTCAATGGATCTGGAAGCAACCGTCCTGGAAAGATTGTCGCGACAGAATTTACAGGTGGAACAAATGGCCCAGAAGAGCAGTTGGTATCACAAAGCAAAGCAGGAGTTGGAACCATTCTTTCCATGCATGTCACCGAGCAAACTCTTACCAAAGCAAAAGAACATAATATTAATATGATCCAATGTAGTCACATGGCATCAGATGCTATTGGTATTAATCTGCTCCTCGATAAGTTGCAAAAAGAAGAAAAGAAGCTCAAAACTGTCGATGCGTCTGGTTTTATCAGAATAAAGCGAAAATAAAAGCACATGACAAAAAGAAAAGATTCCTAGCAATCTGAGCTCTTAGAGCCTTGATTTTTTCCGAATGTTTCACTACATTCCGGCAGATTTACCACTAAACCTATGACTTCCACTCAAACCACACCTACACAGCAAAATTCTTCAATAGCAGCCAGTCCGTTCAACCAAATCCAAGAGCTTGAGCAAAGGGAAAAAGTGCGTATTGATAAGGAGATTTCTGCTATGGCAAAGGAAAAAGATGAAGTGACGCAGACAATTGCAAAGAGGGAAGAGCAGGCTCTGGAGGAGCTAAAGTCAGAAGCAAAAAAAGATCTTAAAAAGCATAGTGAGACAGAGCTGAGTGGCATTCTGATGAATGCACAACACGAAGCAGAATCAGAGTGCGAATCTTTAAAATCTACATCAAACGAACGAAGTAAAGCTGCAGTAAAGAAACTTGTCGACCTTGCATCTAAAGCTGATACCCTCTTCTCTACTGCTGCATAATGGCTATCGTCAAAATGCAAAAAGTCGGCATCATTGCTCATAACTCGTTACGAGAAGAGCTTATTTCGATGCTTCATGACGAAGGTGTGATAGAAGTACGCGCCGCAGGAGAGTTCATCGAAGTCGATCACTCTGAGGTTATGTATAAGGAGGCAGAACTTCTCTTCGCCATTAACACACTGAAAGATTGTGCAGACAAACAAACACTGAGTGCATGCGGAAAGAAAACATCACTCGAAAACATTGTTCAGGCAGCAAAGCATACTGATGTAAATCACATTGTTGCCGAATTACATGCACTTGAAAAACAAGACACAGATGCTGCTCGTCAATTACAGGAGCTTGCTGACTTTAAAGAACTCATCACTCCATGGAAGGGGCTCACATCACTTTCACAGAACTCCGAATCTACAACAAGTGTGCAGGTTTTTGGAATGTTTCCGCTCGCTATCGAACATAAACTAAGCGATTCTATGACACAGTCTACAAAACGAAGTGTTCTTACAAAGGTCGGTGAAACAAAAAATGGACTTGGAGCATATTCAGTCATTATGTGGAAAGCAGACCTAGCTGTATTTAACGAGATAGCAACAAGCCTTGGATGGACAAATGTTACCCTTCCTTCATTAGATGGAACATTACCAGCAGTAGCCTTTGAAGAAGCAACAATGAAAGAAAAATCTCTTCGGGAAGCACTATCAGTAAATGTGAAAAAAAGGCAGAAGCTTGCAGTAGAGCTACCAAACCTTCTAAAAGTAAAACTCTTCATGCAATGGCTTGATCAAAAACAAGAGGTGCGTGAGGCAATGGGTGCTACAGACTCAACTGTAACCATACTTGGTTGGATGCCTGCAAAGGCTATGGAGGAGCTCGACGTGAAACTTGAAAAGCTTTCCCCTGCTATCGCCCTCATGAAAGTGAAGCCAGACAAAGGTGAGGAAGCACCCGTTCTTCTTATGAACCGTAAAATATTTGCACCATTCGAGAGCGTTACAGGGCTGTATGGACTTCCACTCTCAAGCGAAATGGACCCAACAGCTGCGTTGTCTCCTTTCTTTATTTTGTACTTTGCACTCTGTCTTACAGATGCAGGATACGGAGCAGTTATCGCACTCATCTTTGGTACCGTGCTACTTGTCACAAAGAAATCTATTGAAGAAGCAAAGCTCTTTTGGCTCCTCTTCTTTGGAGGAATTATGACATTCCTCGTTTCTATTCCGTTTGGAGGATGGTTTGGACTCACTCCAGAGCAAGTACCGGCAATGCTGACAAAAAACACAGCAGAAGGACTGATGTTTAAGGGACAGATCTGGAACTTAAACCAACAATCTGGAATCGATTTCCTACAAAACCTCTCTCTTACACTTGGTATTACGCATATCTTCTTTGGTATGTTCCTTGCAGGCCTTCATAAATGGATTCACGGAAAGAAGGCAGAGGCATTCTGGGTAGATTTCACCGCACATATCCTCCTTGGATCCATCCTCTTCTATGCTTTTGCACCAGCTGAGATCAAAGAAATCGCTCTTTACGCTCTGTACGGAAGCATCGCTGTAATGGTATGGGGTAAAGGATACGGTGCGAAGTGGTACCTCCGACCGATTAGTGGACTTCTTGGTGTTGTAAATTTTGGAATTGGTATGATCAGCAATGGCCTCAGTTACCTACGTATTTTAGCGCTTGGTTTGGTGACTGGTGCGATTGCTGCCGCGATCAATCAGGTCGCAGTCGAGCTTGGAAACCTCTTCCCTGTGTGGATAGGTATCCCAGTTATTATCGTGATCTTCCTTGCTGGGCATATGGTTTCCATTGCCCTAAACACACTAGGAAGTTTCATTCATTCTGGCCGTCTTCAGTTCATCGAGTTCTTCTCGCAGTTCTTTGAAGGAGGCGGACGGGGTTTCTCTCCGTTCAAACGTACTTTGTAATTTTTATATTTTTTCATTTCTCTCTCATGAAAACTGTTCGTACTCTCTCTATCTTTGCAGGAGCATTAGCACCTATCGCGGTTGCTGCTCAGGAGCCTGCACTTCTTGCATCAAACGCTGGTGCTGTTCAATGGGGTCTTGTTCTCGCATTTGCGGGTGCTGCAATGGCTACATTCCTTTCGTGTTTCGGTTCTATCCTTGGTGTGTCTATGACAGGTCAGGCTGGTGCTGGACTCCTTACTGAAAAGCCAGAACTCGCTGGTAAGGTGATCACTCTTATGGTTCTTCCTGGTTCACAGGGGCTTTACGGAATGGTTATCTCCCTTCTTTTCATCTTCAACTACGCCCCAGTAATTAATGGTGAAGTTGCTATCTCTGTTTCACAAGGTGTTATTCTTCTTATTGCTTGTCTTCCAGTAGCATTGACATGTCTTACATCTTCTCCTTATCAGGCAAAAGTATGTAGCGCTGGTATGCACATGCTTGCAAAAGACGACAAGCTTACAGGACGTGTTATTACAATGGCCGCTCTTGTTGAAACATACGCTCTTCTTGGATTCTTGATTTCATTCTTCATGTTGAACTCATTCAAGGCTGGAATCATTATCGCTAGCTAATCATTTTTTCCATTTTTCACTTTCCGTTTTCCATTTAATTATCATGGCTTTACAAGACATTCTCGCTGCCATTACCGCCGATGCAGACCGCCAAATCGAGCTTGCTCGAGCAGCTCATCAAAAAGAACTCACAGCAATGCGTGAGGAATCTGAGCGAACAATTGCAAAGCGTAAGCAAGAAATTGCTGTGCAGAAGCAACAGAAAATTGCTCAGCTTACTGCAAAAGCAGAAACACATGCTGCTTCTCATAAGCGAAATGCTCTTCTTACCCAGAAGAAGGAAGTACTTGATGTTATCTATGCCTTGGCAGTAGAAGAACTTTGTAAACTACCAGATAGTGATGCGGAAACACTCTTTAGAGAGTGTCTCAAAAAGATAAAAGGAAAAGGAGAAATTCATCCAAGTAAAAAACATGCAGACTTACTCAAAAAGATTTGTCCAAGTGAGCAGTTCCGCATGAAAGATCCAATACATGCTAAAGGTGGTTTCCTCTTTATTTCCGATAAGGAAGAGCAGGACTTCACATTTGAAAATCTTATTGAAAATACACTCCGACCACGAACAGAACTTACTATCGCACACACGCTCTTCGTATAATGTCTCAACTCTCTTCTACTCTCGGCCAACACTTCGCCTACGCCTCAGGGCGTACAGGAGTACTGCAGCAACTCTTGCTTACAGCATCTGATAAAGATCGCTTGCTCGGTGCTGCAAACCTCGAAGCTGCAGAGCAGATTCTTACAGAATTGAAAATGACAGACCCAATAGATCAAGGTCTTCGTAAAGCAGATGAGATTTTAAGTGCACTATCAGAATGGATAAAGGCAGAAGTGAACCTTATGTCTCCAGAGGCAAAGCGACCTGTGTTCTCCATCTTATGGATCGAAGAATACGCTCCACTTCTGAGCTACCTCCTGAAAAAACACTTTGGCCTCACCTCCCCTGCGAGCCGCGAGCCACAGAGCTCAATGTCTGAAAGCGATATCGAGCAGCTCAAAGAGCTCATCGACAATAATACTGAAGGCTCACTGCCACAACCACTTGTTTCCTTCGTGAGAGAGACGAAGAAGCAA
>PFDQ01000027.1 GCA_002772815.1 Candidatus Peregrinibacteria bacterium CG10_big_fil_rev_8_21_14_0_10_42_8 | reverse complement strand
AGAGGCAGTATGTTTTTATTCACTCCCACAATCACGCTTTCATACAGAATGAGAGAGCACACTGCGACGTTTAACAGAAGACATAATATGAGAAACCATCTGTCATTCCTGAAGGCTACGACAAAATGTCGTAACATTCTCAATATATAAAAATTAATAATCAAAGGAGGCAATATCAATATGATCTGCAATATCATCATATAAAAATACGGTTCACCGATACTCCAGTCCCTCCAACGCGCCACGATAAAAAACTCAAGTAACAATACGACAAAAGCAAAAAGAAATGTTGCCATAAGCGTTGCTCTTTGTCGCATGGTTATCCTGGTCTGCAAACGCGAAATCCAACTGTGCCTTTCGAGTGCAGAGAGAAAATCCGCATAACGAGACTTATTTTGCGATACTCCTCTGAGCCGCATGGTAATCATTCCATGTTTCGATTTTGGATTCATAAATATATGTTCTATCGATACACTGTGAACACGAGCCAATGATGAAATTTGCGAGATAATTTCATCACGATGTACATCGGTAACCGTAAGTCGCAATCTGAATCGATACGGTTTTTGCACGCAGTAGTCCTTTTTTTGAATCAAAGATACGATCTCACTCGGTTGCAATACCCCCTCGCCGATCATCACGATCACATCCTCAAATGTATCCCTTTGGAAATATGCAGCAATAGCTTTCTGCTGCTGCTTGTTGATTTCTCCAACAAGAATTTTCTGAAAATGATCCAGTTCTTTTTGGAGCAACTGCTGTCCCACGGCAAAACGCTCACTACTATCAAATGCCTTCAGTGCTTCTACGACAAGATTTCGAGCATATTTTGTCGTCACAAGATCAAGCCAATAATATTGCACGGCAGATTCTTTACCCAATATCACTTCCACAACATCATCTGCATGAAGCACCGCTGAAAATTCTGCATTCTGACCATTGACCAAGACTGTTTTTGTTTTATGTGCTTTTGCGGCAAGATGAAAATATATTGCATCTAAAACGGTAGATTCTGATGGCACGGATAACCCCGCTCCATTCACGGTTACTTGTATGGATTTTTGAAATATGTCCGATTTCAATGCTTCCCAAAATGCTTCACTGCTTTCGCGTGTGGTTCGATCAAGTTCAGCTGAACGTTGCAACCACGTAAACTCTTTCGTACTCTTGTCTGTGTTATTAAATGCTGTGCGCAATACACCATATTTGTTTTGAAGATCCATTTCCTTCGTTCGGATACGAATCTGAACCTGCTTATCATGTGGCCCGATAATTGTTGTATGAAGACTTTTGTAGCCAGATTCTGGTGGTGAGGCAATGTAGTCGTGAAACTTGCGACGCACTGGGTGATATAATGAGTGCAGTGCCTTAAATGTACTATAGCAACTATCCTCATCTTTCGTGATAATGATGCAATAGTATGCTCTATCGGATGACTCATCCTCATTATTAACACGAGGTATATCATGAGAACTTTTAATACACTCAACCTCTAGCACTTGTCCTTTTTTCATTTCTTTATCAAGAGATTCATGTATTTCACTTACTGCATCAGTCACACTACTTTTTTGATTTTTCCAATACCTCTCTCTAATTTTTGCTTTTTCAGGATAGACATACGGTATGCAGATATTTGTAATCTCTCTACATGCTTCACCCATCCCTAAGTGATAGGCAATCTTATAATAAATATCCAAACTTTCTTTTGCAAAACTGACTCTTCTTTCCTCAGATAGCCCTTCGATTGTTCTGAGGTTATGCATCCTATCTGCAATCTTAATAATAAAGACACGAATGTCTTTGCGCATCACCTCAAACAACTTTCGTAATGTCTCTACTTCTCCAGACAATAAATCTGTTTCTTTTAAGTCCATCTTTGTAAATTTAGTAACACCCTCAACAAGCGATGCTACTGATTGTCCAAA
Organism: Candidatus Peregrinibacteria bacterium CG10_big_fil_rev_8_21_14_0_10_42_8; assembly: GCA_002772815.1. Taxonomy (GTDB): domain Bacteria; phylum Patescibacteriota; class Gracilibacteria; order Peribacterales; family Peribacteraceae; genus UBA2170. Next base: position 3,319 of record PFDQ01000027.1, on the reverse strand, counting down.
TTCCTCCTTTACATCCTCGATAGTAAGTGGTGTATCCTCGACGGTGTCGTGTAAAATTCCTGCAATAACAGTGTCGCAGTCTGCACCCCACTTACAAAGGATCTCTGCTACTGATAATGGATGAACAAAATATGGGCTTCCATCAGATTTTCTTCTTTGCCCTTCATGAGCTTTCTTTCCAATTTCGATTGAACGCTCAAGACGCAACCTCTCTTTTTTCGTAAGAGAATGACATGCCCTGAATACAGATTCTATGGCGTTGTTCACGGTATTTAATGGTAGCACGAATGCCCGTGTAAAGGGAATATAAGAACTTTATCTAGCCCAGAATCTTACACTAACATTACTGATGTTCTGCATGAGCCCCTATATCACACATTTGGACTACAGGGCTCTATCTATCGTTTCTATTGCAGCCTTTGGCGTTTCTGATGTACTGTTAGCGAACAACCTAGCAACAGCAAGCTTTACGTTACCTTGTGCAAATAACAACACAGCATCTCTATAAATAGAATTATCTATATCATATTCCCTAGCCAACCTCCTAAACTCTGCTTCGTTAGCAGGAAGGCAATCTTGCCAGTCATTTTCAGGTAAAATAGCAGACATAATGGTAGTAGAATTCACCATATTTATTGTACTTCTATGCATCTATTCGTCAAGATAAGTCTGCGATAATATTTACATTAACTAGCAAAATATCTTTTTAAATCAGTATATACATACTAAATTTTGTAGACTTTACCCTTTACAGGAAATACGGTTCTATTATAGAGTGCATCTCCTACCTATCCTACTCTGTGATAGCTGCTATGAGTGAAGAATCTACACTAGATGACAACATTGAGCCAGATGTCCCCTTTGTAATTGATGAAGATCTAGCACGGAGAAACCAAGCAACAGGAAAAGAGCTTGATATCCTTTGTACTGGAGGAAATACAACATTTCTCGATGTGCATCGTGAGGTATCTCAAGAAGTGGCAAATGCATTGAGTGTGACGGCGTATATCATCCCAAAGAGAAGTGGTTCGATTGGTACAAAAGAACGGAAAAACCCTCGAGAAATTGCTATTGGAGAATATAATCCTAAGCAACATACATCCTACTTTAAACAGGTTAAACAATACGGAGAAACACATGCAAACGATACAGCACCGAGATTCTTTGGAATGGTTAATGCTTCAGACCTGCCACACTTCCTACAGAAGCAGGCGCTAGCTATGGCAAAGCTCGCAGGAAGACAAGAAGAAGAAGGCACTGTCTCTCCGCAAGCGTTAGACCTGCCACTGTTTACAATGGTTTCGGCTGGTACTGCAAAAGAGTACGTATCAAAACCATTCTTTAATAATGTAACAAATGGCGTAACACATGGCATTATTACGCAAAATACAGATGATGCAGAACGCGTTAATAGCGTATGGAATGAGTATAGAGAAGATCTTGCAAGACCGGAGTTGCATGCGCGCCCATTTATGGGGCTGCAAATGCCAACAGATGATCTTATCGCATTTTTATTAAAAAATACTGACATTCAGGTCGATACCATCATCCCAACTGATACACCGACATTGGAACAAGCAAAACGTATTCATGAGTTGCGTATTGGAAAAATGAAAAAACAAAAAACTGCCACTATGCTGGAAAATCCATTTAGCGTTGAAGGCAGGACTACTACTCAAAAAGTTGCTGTTATTAATGTGCAGGGTAGTGCAAGAAAAGATGCAATTGCTCTATTAGAGGCCTCAGAAGGTATTGATGATTTTAATGTAGAAGTACACCTTGTGGAAAATGGTGTCCAAATGAAGGGGGTAGAACCAGATATCATTGTATTCCCAGGAGGCTGGCATAAGATGCAATTTGATAACCAAAAAGAGCTTGGTATTAATGATGAAATTGTTTCTGAAATCAGAAGTGGTGTTCATGTACTTGCACTATGTGCAGGCTCCATTCAAACACGTACTGCAGCAAGGGAAGACCTCCTTTATGAGAGTCAGAGTGATGGATGTGCTCCAGGTACAACATTTGGACTTGGTGGTTATAGTGTCATCAATAATGCCTTAAGCAACCCTCATCACATACTCTGTAAACTTCATAGGTCATACAACCCTAATGACAAGAAAGTGCGAATTTTTCAAAATATTCCATTATCTAATGCACCATATTTCTATGATGTCGATAGGGATACAATGGATATCATTGCCAGACTTAGTACTTCCCCATGGGCAGAATCTATTGATGATGAAGATGGACACGTTGTCGGTGTAAAAGTTAAACAGAAAAGAGGTGTCGACCCTGTGCAGATAGCAGCTTCGTTTCATGACAAGATTATTTTCACCCTGTTCCTACATGAAGTAGCACTGTGGCAAGAGGAGGCTCGTCATAACAAAAAAATGAACGACCTTAAAAGAAGCTTTCAGGACCGTGAATGGGATTTGTAATTGATTTTTTAAACAAACAGAATACAGCATGAATACTATGCTAGAGAGACAATTCTTTGCTATGCTCTACGCACACTTATAGACACCTTATGCCCTTCGATTCCGTAGACCCCTCGCAACGGCTCCCAGATTTAGAAGAAGGAATTCTTCAATATTGGAAAGAAGAAGACATATTTAAGCGGTCTATTCGTATGCGGGCAGCAGGAAGTAGCGATGCATGGGATGGTAAAAATGAAGGAGAAGGTAAAGCATACTCGTTTTATGATGGGCCACCATTTGCTACGGGAGTTCCTCATTATGGGCATTTGCTTGCAGGGACCATTAAAGATGTTATCCCTCGTTACCAAACAATGCGTGGACACGAAGTGCAGCGACGATTTGGATGGGATTGCCATGGCCTCCCCATTGAAAACATCATCGAGAAAGAAAACGACATTAAAGATAAGCAGCAGATAGAAGATATGGGTATTGGTGCATTCAACGACCTCTGCCGAAGCACAGTACAACGGTACACAGGAGAATGGCGAACAGTCGTCGAGCGCATGGGGCGCTTTGTTGATATGGACTGGGATTACCGCACTATGGACCCCGACTACATGGAAAGTATCTGGTGGGTGTTTTCCGAGCTTCATAAAAAAGACCTGATCTACGAAGGTCACAAACCAATGCATATTTGTCCTCGATGCGTGACACCTCTCAGTAACTTCGAAGTAACCCAAGGTTACGCAGACATTACCGACCAGTCTGCTATTGCAAAGTTTGAACTCATAGATGAGCCGGGTACGTTTGTTTTGGCATGGACAACGACACCATGGACGCTCCCTGGAAACCTACTTCTCGCTATCCATAAAAAAGTAACCTACGTAAAAGTAGGTGTCGAT
>PFDQ01000008.1 GCA_002772815.1 Candidatus Peregrinibacteria bacterium CG10_big_fil_rev_8_21_14_0_10_42_8 | reverse complement strand
ACGTTCTCGCACGTATTCGAGTACTTCATCTCTGCGGTTATCGGCAAAGTCGATATCCACATCAGGCATAGAGATACGAGCAGGGTTTAGAAATCGTTCGAAGAGTAGGCCATGTTCCATTGGGTCGAGTGCGGTAATACCAAGGCAGTAACTCACCATGGATCCCGCTGCAGAGCCACGCCCTGGGCCTACGGTAATTCCCCTGCGCTTTGCTTCATTGACGAAGTCTGCAACGATAAGAAAGTATCCAGAAAATCCCATTTTTTCAATGATATCGAGTTCGTACGTCAGGCGCTCTTTGTCTTTTTCGGTTGCAGATGGATAAAGCCTATCAAACCCCTCTTTGCAGAGTGTGGTGAGGTACTCGTGCTCGGGCTCTTCCTTTGGTGTTGGGAATCGTGGAATGTGATATTTCCCAAATTGTAATTCGATGTTGCATCGGTCTGCAATGACACGGGTGTTTTCTAGTGCTTCAGGTATATGTGCAAATGATGCTTCCATTTCTTCGAATGGCTTCATCGAGAAGTCGCTATCACGCATGGAGAACCGACTTGGGTCATCAACGTGTGCATTTTTTTGAATACAGAGAAGTACATCATGGGCTTCGGCATCACTTGGGCGACAGTAGTGAGCATTGTTTGTTGCAACAAGTGGAACGTTTAATTCTTTACTCCATTTTATAAGTTGCTGATTAATCTCTGCTTGGCCTGTTACATTTGGAAGGTCCATGAGTTCGAAGTAGAGATTTTCTTTTCCGAAGAATCCTTGGTATTTGGTGACAAATTCCCTTATGCGATCTTCATCTTCCGCAAGTGCTGCCTGTGGAATGGCACCGCTCATTGGCCCCGTTAGTGCAATCAGTCCTTTTCCGTGTGCTTTGAGTAGCTCATCATCAACACGGGGCTTGTAGTACATTCCCTCAAGAGCTGCTTTTGTGGCGAGCTGAAGAAGGTTTTCGTATCCTTCTTGAGACTCTGCAATCAGTACTAGTGGGTACCGTTTCGTATCGATACCACTTTCTTTGTCGTGGCGACTGCGCACTGCGACATATGTTTCGAGTCCAAGTATTGGCTTTATACCATGCTTTAAAGCGTACTGATAAAACTCTATTAGTCCGTACGTGCTTCCTTTGTCTTGTAGTGCGACTGCTGTTTGTCCTAATTCTTTTGCGCGCAATACTATTTCTTCTGGGCTTGGAAGAGCTTCAAGAAGGGAGTATGTGGAGTGACAATGGAGGTGAACAAAATCCTCGGGCTTCATAGGAGGTCCATTGTAGCACTAATTTCCGCAATCTGTATCCAGAACTGGGCTACATACTTTATTAAAACTTCCAGAGCGGTACAGCTTGTATCCTGTAAGTGTTGATCCTGTTTCTGTTGGATCAACAGGGATTGAAACAAGGTAGTCTGGTGAGAGGGCAGATAAATCGTATCCACTGACTGGTGGGTTTGTGCAGTCCGTTCCTGTTACTGCTGTTTGACAGATGTCTACAGCAAGATTGATAGCTGCAGGGAGGCTAGATACTGTATTTCCATCGATAATGTATTGAGATAGAGCATTTTCGATTTCACGAATTGCTGCGTTGCGACTTACACCTTTTGCATCGTTTAGTTGCTTTGTTGGGTTGATTGCAACAAGAACAATCGCGGTAAGAATTGCAATAATTCCCAGCACGAGCATGAGTTCTAGCAGTGTAAATCCTTTCCGATCCATGGTGATAGAATAGGAAATTAAAAAATTTTTTGCAACTACAGGCTTTCTACAGCTTCTTTGCAGTCTTTCCATGTTCGGGATTCTCCACCCTCTTCATCTGATGGATTGAATTCCCCAGATGCATACGGGAAGCATTCGTCCGTGAAGAGTATCTTCATAATAGTTTCTAGTTGACCATTACACTGCCTGTTGATGCATGATCTTCTGAGGAAGTAAGCATAACCCTTTGCGAACTTGCGGAGTCCACCAGAGGAATCTTGTACAAGTTCTATGTTGTTTTTCATCGCAGTACGTAATGGTTTCATGGCTTCGGTAATACCTTTTTGCATATCTTGTGCCTTTGGTAAAATAACTGACTCTTGCGTGGCTTGCCACATCATAAAGAGTGACCATCGATTGCGTAGGTAGTCTCGAGGGACGAGGAGTGTCGTGATTTCCATGGCTTTTTCACGGTCTGATTCTTCGTAAAACTCGCTAGGTTTTTTGAGGTAATTCGGGAATTCACGCTGCTCTGCCCATTTGAGGTTTAATCGGAAGAATTCTTTCCAAATATTGAGGTGGTCTTCCATGAAAAAGAATGGGCCACGCATTTCTTGTGTTGCCCAAAGCTTTGAGGGTTTTACTTTGTCTGCAGGATCATTGTCACCATCGGTATCTTCATCGTCTGGTTCTGCAGGAACGTCTGCTTCACACCCAAAGATATGTTTGTGCTCTCTATCTCGTACCTTCGCTTCACCAAACTGATCTAAGTGTTTCCGTTCTTCGTCAGTGAGCATTGTTTCTTTTAGGATTTTATCCATTTTGAGTGCAGATTCTCGAATGTGATCTGTGTCTTCGAGAAATTCATCTCGCACAGTAACAAGCGCATCGAGTGCCTCGTATTCTTCTTGATGACTTGTGCCTTCAAGATCTTCAAACTGGCTGAGGACAGAAAGGTCGCAGCCGTATCCAGAGAATGTAGGGGCGAGGTAATTAGAATCAAAAGGGCACATAGGTTCGTATTCTGGATCATTGTCGGGTTCATTTGCGAAGGTGCATATGCCGTTATTAAGGCATGCATCGCGAGTTGGATAAAATTCATTTCCTCCAGTGACATTGCGTTCAATGCTACTGCATTCTGTAGACGACATTGGTTGGCACTCGGTAGGACCTACGACACAGCACCATCCACCAAATGGGTCGTCAAATCCGTGTTTGTATTGCCAAATAGTGTCGACATGCTTGGTGTCGAGTGCTCCTTTTACGAGGTGTTTGTATCGGCTATTCAAAAAGAGGGCAACAGACTCTAGTCTTCCTACTCCACGTGGGGATTTATTGAGTTGCGCTTGCTTTAGCTCACACCGTACTTCTTCCATTTTTGCTTCAAATATTGCGAGGTCTGCATGAAGACACGCATTTATTTTCGAAAGATCTCTCGAATATTCCACGGAGTGCACGTCTGTATCGAGAAGCATGTACATGATGGATTCGATATTTATTGCCCAGTGCATTTGGAAAAGATCGAAAAGGCTGGATCCACCTGGCATTGTTTTTGCAGATGTGATCCCTTTGTCGACACGTTCTATGACTTGCTTTGCATATTCACCTATCGGTTCTTTTTCAAGGAGAGCACGTGTACGCTCTCCTTCTGGGCACTGCGCGTATGTCATCTGCGGAAGCAGTGTGAGGGAAAGGCCGATAACAAGAGTTCGGAAGATCATTGTTGAAGCTGTTCGCAGAGATCGCCTTCGATGTATCTCGGGCACATGGTACTTGGGAATTCGATGTCACCGACTTCTTTGAAGAGTCTATGGGACATATTCATGAGCTCTGCAAAGTTTTTTGCGCCAGTGTTTACGTATTGAATAAACATTTCATTGGATATGCGGGCACCAAGTCCTTGGGCTGCATTCTGTAGAGCCGTTGCTGCGGTATTATATTTCCCTGGTTGCATAGAGAGATTATCTCCTGATTGTAGGAATTGTAGTGGCGGCAGATTGAGTGTTTTTCCTTCTTCGAATCCACAGAGTGCAGGGGGTGTTCGTGCAGGCAGTCCGTTTATTTGACACAACGCATCATCGAGTTGTTTCAAGAGGTACTCAGGCCTGTAGAGAGGGAACCGAGGTGAGGTGAGTGCAGGGGGTACGGCGAATTGTCCGATATTTGGATCCTCCACTTCACATGAAACCCATGGATATGCTTCATCAAATGATGTCAGTGCTGAGCGTCCTGCAATTGGCGCAGACCATTCGTGTGTTTCTTCGAGGCACTGCCCTGTATAGCAGAGGTTATTCCCAATTGTATTGACGTACTTTGATTGACATCCTGGTTTACAAGATAACGGCATTGAGTTTCGTATCGCTAGGATTCGCGGGTCGTTCATTGCACCTGGACAAGAGCCTGCGCCACTGAGTTGATCCTCCATTTGGTCTATCGCTTCGTTGATAAGGGGGGTGATGATACGTGGATCGACTCCATCATTGGTGCATACGTAATCGTCATCTTCAGGGTCTTCATCAAGGTGTTTGCAGCTGTGATTTGCAAAGGCACTAGCACATTGGTCGATAGTAATCCCTGCTTTATCAAGCACTCCATCGAGTGCGAGCATTTTACATTGTACAAAATATGGCTCTCTCTCTGCAGCGCAGCATGCTGCTGCTTGTTCTGGTTTTGGTAGTGTATAACCAAGTCGTTCCGCAGATTGAATATTACTTTCATTGCAGATTTGCTGAGCATGGACGAGCTCATGCGCCATCATATATTCAAAATCGTTTGGCGCCAGTGTGGTTGGGACACAGACCTCTATGACACCTTCTCTTTTTGATGATGAGGTTTTTGCATCAAATTCTTTCATAGGGTCATCCCAACACTTCTCTTTGCAGACGATATCGATAGCACATGCTGCACACTCATTTCGTGTCATGTCTGGGTCTTCATATGGTGAGTCATCATCACGGTTCTCTTGGATGTTTTCTCTCCACCCTCCTATTTGACATATGTCAGAGCCAGATGTTTTTCGTGCAACATCATCTTTGAAACGTTCTGGTTGGCAGCGAGTGAGTACAATTCCTCCAGTTCCTGACTCTTGTAACTCTTCTTCATCCTTTGTTGTGAGGTCGCAAGCTTCAGATTCTATTGCTCTACAGAGATACCCTCGTTTTGAGAAAGGATGGGAGCAAATCCCTTCTCCCTCTTTCGGCTGGGGCACAATGAGCCCCTCTTTTGGCAGGGGATTTCCATCTGCATCTTCCTCAGATTCCCGTGGAGGATTAAGAGGCCCTGTAAAGAGTCCGTCTCCACCTGGGCGCAAATCAGATCCATCTTGTTTTATTGGGTAATTTCCGCCACGAATAAGCATGGAATCACCATAGATATTAGAGCAGTGTTTCGTTGAGTCTCCCTCGAGGCAGTCTCCAAATGTTGCGTGGTAGAGTGCAGCTTGTACAGGCTCTATTGGGATGTACCACTGAAGCCCAATATCATCATTGCGAATCCAGATGAAAATGTTGTTTTCCTTATCAATAAAGCTTGGAAAGATGACAAATTCATCGTTACCCATTTCAAGGTTTGCATTGGCAAGAATGGTGTCATTAAGCACGTGAAGCAATTTGTCTTCAATGGCACACCATCGTCTATCGAGCCAGGTACGATCTATATCGTTTGATGTAGTACCCCCAGAGCCACACACCCCTTCATGGCCATGAAGGTAGTTCACGCCATTTTTATATCGCCACATTGCTGCAACCATTGCCGTGTCATCTTCTTTTGCCTCATCGTGGTCTGCATTTGGATCTTTGAGAATAAGGGCCTTGAGGTCACTGACCACTTCTTTGAGCTCTTGTTCTATTGTGTCTGCTTGGCCTTCTGGCCATGGCTCTGCACGAGTGAGGGTTTCAAGGAATGGTTGTGTAAATGGGTCATTGGCAGCCCTCCATAGTTGCGCAATACTCGACATACGCATAATGGCATCTACGGGTTTTCCTGGGTATCCTTCTATGCCTACCTCGTATCCAGAGGCAATTGCTTGTAGGTCTCTACCAAGTATCCTATGCCAGCTATTTCGATCGACTATTCCTTTCAGGACTTCCTGTGCTGCAAGGCAAGTGATGTGTTCATTCTGTTCATTCTTATTTGCCCCGCCGTTACCACACATTTTTGCAGTGTCTTGAACGAGCGACATGTCGATATATGATGTTTCAATTTCCATTTGCTTTGTCGTTGTTACTCCGTTTTCTTCGATATTTGTTTCAAGGGATTTGTCATAAAAAATTCCTGATGCAAAACGTTCTATTGAGAGCTCGGTATGTTTTTTGAGTATTTCAAGTTCGACAAGATTTTTGATCTTGTAGTACAGCGTTTCCTCCTCTGGCTCAGCGGCGTGAGCAATTGGTGTTAGGAGTATCCCAATGGTAACGAGAAGAGAGATCATTCGTCTTTTATATCGCGGAGGGAATCTTTTGCATTCCAAATACGTGGAAGGCATGCGCTAGTCTCTGCAGAGAGAGCTGCAATATTTCGCATATCAAGAGAGAATCGCTGCATGCATTCTAGTTCTGCATCGAGTGGACCCAGTCTGTCGAATGCACCCATTAGTGTGATGGCTCTATGTAATGATGTTCTGGCAATTGATCGTTCCCGAACTATAATTTCAGATCGAAGAACTGCCGAGTTCATCAGGTCTGATAAAAAATATTTTAAAAACCCACTATCTCCTTGGTCGTCGTATTCTTCTTGTCGCGTGTCGTAAAAAACAAATTCATCAAACTCCATAAGCGCACACTCATAGACGCGGAGGTATTCTAGGAGGACGCGTGAAGTGTCTAGACGACTAAGTGGCACCTCTTGGTCGTTCCACGTCGGTAGGCTTTCTGCAAGCTCTAGGAGTTCGTCACCAGGCTCTGATAGTGCATCGTAACTCTCTGCATCACACTCGATTTTTGCAGGTTTTAAGTATTCTTCTATAACAGCGTTTACTTTTGTGTGATACATCTTTGGCCATTCTTCAATTTTTCTGTCTGCAAATAGTAGGTGTTGGTACCTTCTGTCGAATCTTCCACACGGGGCAAGGATTGGATGTTCTTCGGGGTCTCTCCCAGAGTATTTTGGTGTGTCGAATAGCTGCTCTGCCTGTACAGAAAGTTGTGGGATACATAGTCCCACACAGATAGAAGCACAGAGAATAGCGATGTGTTTATTCATCTTTGATAGCAGGTGAAGAATCACACGAGGAAACAAAGCATGGGATGCGTTCGAGTTTTCCAATGAGTTCCACCGCTTGTCTCACTGTGTTTGCGAGTGGCCAACGCATTTCTTTTAAAAAGATGTCAAAGTTTCCTGCAAATTGCAAAAGGCTTCGAAAGCCTGCATCGTATTCGACGACCAGTTTTAAGAGTTCTCGTTCTCGTTGAATTGTCTGAGTCACCATTTCATTGCAGTACCCACGTCCATCTGCTTGATCCAGTAGAAGAGGTGTTTCTCCTCCAAGGTGACATTCTGGAAAGGATTCGAGGTCTGTAAATTCGATACATCCAAGAAGTTGTACCGATCCAATGTCTTGTGCCCCATCATCCTTGTCAAAGCTCTCTGATGCACGAGCAATATTGCAGTATGACATTGCTCTGCACTCAAGTGCACGAATACTTTGGAGAAGGTATGGAATAAGTTCCGATGTTGTCATGCGCTTTGTTTCAAATATTCCAACAAGAGGTAACGATTCTGCGTGCTCATCTTGTTCGTCCATCACCGTGTCTGACCATTCTAGTCCTTGCTGGTCAGCAACGGAGTTTCGCCATGGCAAAGACTCTGCATCTGTTTTTATCCACGCCCAGCCCTCTGTGTCATACCGCACCTCTCCTACAGGAGCATTTTCTGCTCGTGGTTTACCAAAGAGTACATTTCTGTAGAGCCGTAGCTCTCGGCCAATCTCTGTATTCACTCGTTGTCTACATTCGCCAGATTCTGCCTTGGCTATTTGTGGTGGCATGAGGAGTGCAATAAGGAAAAGGAGAAGAAGAGTCTGTTTCATAATTATCGAGTTGTAGGGTTGGAACTTTCAGATTCTGAACTATCGCCTTTGATGCTTTCAATGCGTCTGTCTATGCGTTCGCCTTCTGGTAGGCGGAAGATTTCAAATATTTGCTCTTGAGGGAAATCGTATGGGAAGACTTTTGCAGGGTCATTAAATATATTTTGTGTTTGCTCGCGCATAGTTTTACGAATATCGAGCATCATTTGTTCAGGATCATAATCTTCGGAGACATCGACCATCCACCCTTCTCGTGGTTTTTTATTGCGAGCATTGAGGAGTTGGCATACCCAGTCGCTTCGTTCACAGTTCTCTTGGCCATGCACAATTGGATCTCGGAACTTTCCACTTGATGACAGATAGTCATCTATAACAAGGATAGCAGGACGAGATCCAATACGCTGGATTCGTTCTTTGAGATCTCCTTCAAAGTGGACACATCGGTGTTTTGGATCGTCGTATGGCTCGACACAATCTTGTTCTGTTCCTGGAGCAACGCAGTCATCACCTCTGCCGCTCTCACATTTTTCAAGGCTAACGCTTTTCCAGAACTTTTCATTTTCATCGGCCATACTCGTTACTATTTCGTGTAATTCCATCAGAAGAGATGTCAGTCCAGTGATGTCTGTTTGGGGGATCTTAATTTGTGGAATATCACCTTCAACATCTTCATCTTCATCAATTGTTAACACTGGTGCATCTTTGAATACAATGGCATCAGGCAAAGAATCAAAAACTTGGTCTGCTATCTGTGCTGGTATTTCAGGTAATTCTGGTAGCTCGGGGTATGTATGTGGTTCGTTATTGTTTTCCATTGCTGGTGGACGTATTTGTGCGAAGTCCATGCGAATTTGTGTCGGCTTTAAAATCGGTAACTTGATTGTTTTTGGCGGTTCTCTAAATGCAGTGAAATCGAGGACGATGTCTGGTTCTCTGTCTGATTCTATAAATGGGAGGTTTGGTGCTATTGGGAAGTATTCATTACAGACTTCGAGAGATGGCCAGAATTCTGCGCCATCGTCAGCTCTGCGATCTGCAAAAGTGTTCATGCAGTATGCGTATCGGTCAAAGATAGATGCTCCACAGCTGGGCGCTAGTGTGTTGAAACACAGATCAGTTGTTGAGAGTTCACTACATGAGTCGATACTCTCCTCGTCTATGTCTACCAATTCGTTAAAGCAGGTGTTGTATTGGAGGAACCCTCCTGTGACATCTCGTAATGGATTGGTTTTTGGGTCAACTGGTTCGTCGCTATCTGTTGGCATCCATGGGTCGAGCAGCGAGTAGATCGGTGTTGTAAATCTATCGTTCCGACACCAAGGGAATGCAGTCTTATTATGCATCTCACGATAGGTGTCTTGTGTTTCTTTCCACCAGTATTCAGCGAGTTGCATACCTGCATCGATATTCATGTAGTTATTGTATGCATCAATATTTTGTGTGAGCCACTCCGACAGTTTTTTACTAACCACTTTTTGTTCATTGAGGAGCGCCCCCGCATAACGAGGAAGCTGCGCTCGAAGTTTTCGTACATCATCCATGCGTTCTGCATATTTCAAAAGATCCTTTGCCACTTTTCGTGCTTTATCACCTCCTGGACCTCCGTTGTCGTCTTGTTTTTTTGCCCATATCTCCCATCCATGTGCAATTATTCTGAGTTCTGTAGGGTTACCAATCGGGACAACTATTGGAATTGGTTCTCCTTCAATGCGCAATAGCCTTGCACGTTCCATGTATGCAATGACGTCTCCAAGTAAGTCTTCACGTGCTTCTATTTGTACTTCGATAGTTTCAGACCTCGGGTCCACCGCTTCATCTTCAGCGCGCGGAGGCACTGGTGGTGTGTAGATAGGGTCGAGTGGATCGAGGTCGATAGACCACGTTGTTGCCAGTAGCAGCCTAATAATTGGAGGAGAAAAAAATTCGTGCATCTCTGTTTCGACTGCTTGCCACCATTCAGTCACACTTCGCCTGTCTTTTTTGTAATCGAAATCATTTGTGACGGTATCGTCGAATGCACGAATAAGTGATCCACTACTAAATGGACGCTCTGCATCGAGCTGTACAGTTGCACGTTGTTTTGCACTATCAGGTGCAAGTATTGTAAATGTTAAATCATTGTCCATTCGCTCTGAAAATACTTTATCGTTGATCATAGAAAAGGCATTGCCAAGCTCTGGAAACCACAGAGTTTTATCTTCATCGAATGGTCTTAGTGGGTCATCGAATGGATTTGAAGGTAGCTCTTCTAGATAAAACCCTTTTCCCTTTTGTGTATTTTTCATTTCCCAGAAATTGACGTTGTCATAATAAGCACCAATAGAACAGTGTTTATCTTTTGGCATTGTTGCAAGGTCTTTTGCATTTTCTGGCGAGAGGTCATATAAGCCATAACACGCTACTGGAATTTTCTCTTTTTTATTATCGTCATCTTTGACCATTTCTTTTTGGCTACCGTCTGGCTGCGTTCCACTTTGGTCCATTTTTGCTCGTTCATAACTTGCTTCGTTGTAATCTCTGAAAAAAGAAATGTATGCACGAAACTCATCTGTACGTTGATGTTGTGGTGAATGTCTCTCTGGTTCGTCAATACACTTGTCTCCGCCACTACTGCCATCGGGAAAGATTCCGTTGTTTGGGAATGATCCATCCATGTTGTCGCCAATTGTTGCCCATGCGTCATTAATAATAACGTTGTTTGTATTAGGGTTAACACGACAGTCTTCGCCTGTACACGTAATACAGCTTTCACCGAGACCTCCAGGGTTGTATGGGGCATCGCTACAGCATTCGAACCTTCCCGCTTCTTGCCAGCCTCCACCATTGGATGCGTTTGGGTTTGGCTCGGGGTCTGCACCAGGACCAGATCCAGGAACTGTAGGGTCTGCTTCGCGACCTTCTTTTTCACTAGCCAGCTCTTCTGGGAAGCCACATTTTCCTTTTTCCCATAAGAAAACTTCAGCTGTCGTTTCTATTCCAGTAATAGGGTCTCTTGCGATAACACATTCTCCTTGAGATTTTTTATAGAGAATATAAATATATGTGTTCATATCTTCACAGAGCCCACCGAGTGGTCCATTTGTCTTAAGCTCTTCACAGAACCCTTCTCCAGGGGCTTTTGTTTCACCTCCTCCACAAGCGTATTTAATTTTATCTTCTACTGGCTCGTAGTATTCTTGGCTTCCACAGTCAACTTCATCAGAGTTTTCGGGATCCCAGTTCCCAGGTTTTCCGTTATTATCGAGTGGCCTTTGACATGGGTGTTCACAGAAAAATGGTGGACCATCACGCGAATCACCATCTGTTCTAATAGAGGGAACGGTTCGTCTATCTGGATGTTCCGATGTTCGGCATACTGTAGAGAAGCCACAAACGGTACTTGTGTCCTTTGGATAAACGAAGCCAGAAGTTTCACCGTTTTTTTGAGGTGGATGACCAGAGATATCTTCATCGCCTCCTTCTTCTGTTCGTAGTCCTAGTCCAGAACGAATATTCCCGAGGACTTGTTTATTTTCTCTTCCAGGTACACCTTTTACGTTTGAGATGAGTCCTTTGCTTGGATCCGAAAGTTTTGCATTGTTATCCATATCTGTATCTGATTGTTCTCCTCCAACTTCATCTCGCCATGTATTGTCATCAACCTTTGTCCATTCAATATCACGAGTGTCTTTACATCGTGCTCCAAGTGGCTCTTCTGCAGAAGGTGGGCAGACAGGCTCTTGTCTGCCAAACATTCCATTGATTTCAGTGCCAAGGTCCCACCCTCCACACATCGCTTCTTCTAAGTTTTGCGGAATTTCTCCACTACCAGGTTTAATAACATTTTTCACCTCACTGTAACTTTCAGGGTTCGCATTTGGAATGCGATAAAGCTCCGCACTTACTATTGTTGGCATGAATGCGCAGGCGAGAATACCTGAGGTTACTCTGAGCCGATGGAGATACAGAAATCCCATCATATTCATGATGGTGGATATGGTACCTGTAAGCGACGAACTCTGCTTGCTGTGGTGGCTTTTAAATATGTACTACGCAATGACAATCAATGTTCTGCAATATCAAATAATTGCAGAGGGTAAATTGAAGGTGTACAAATGTCCACGCTTCAGTCGTCGCGATACGGTGGAGCAGGTCAGACATCACCGCGAGACCTCCTTTAATTCCATACCCCCTCGAGACATGTTTTCTCTCAATCGCATACACATCATCGGTTATCAGACGCAGCCAGTAGAAGTACGCCAGACCCCAGGTGGGACAAGCGTTACGGATTTGAACTTGGTTGTTCCCTACACCTTTAAATCTGAAAAAGGTGAGACCTTAAAAGGAAAAGGTTTTCATACTGTTACCCTTTGGGGTGCAATGGCAGACGTTGCAGCGCAGTATGTTCGCCCAGGTAGTCAGCTCTTTATTGCAGGACGTCTTCAAACAGATAGCTGGGAAGATGAAAAGAGCGGCGAAAAACGTAGCAAGACAAAGGTTGTCGGAATGGACATGATCCTTCTCGACCCAAAAGACGGTCAGTTGCCAGCGCCAGATGGTGCACCAAATGTCTGTAATGTTGTAAACAGTGCAGAGGTTATTGGTAACGTTACTCGTGAGCCAGAAATGCGCACCACAACAAGTGGTCAGCAGGTGCTTACTATTGGTGTTGCTTCTAATGAAAAGTGGAAAGATCGTGCAAGCAACGAAATGAAAGAGCGCACAGAGTTCCACAATGTGGTTATCTGGGGAGAGCTCGCTGAAGAGGTTTCCCGTGTTGTAAAGAAGGGTAGCCGTGTGTACGCCAAAGGACGAGTGCAGACTCGTAGTTGGGAAACACAGACTGGTTCGAAGCGTACAACAACAGAGATTATTGCAGACCAAGTATGCTTGCTTGGTATTGCTAGCCCTGAGGCAAACGACTCTGTATCGTCAGAAGGCGCAAGTGCTTCTGTGTCACAGTCTGCACCAGCTTCATATTCTCATAATCCAGAAGCTGCAGCCGTCGCCTCTGTTCCTGAAATGAGTTATACATCAGACGTAAAGGCAGAAGATTTGCCTTTCTAGTTTTGTTTTCTCATAAAAAGAGCCAGAGTGATCTGGCTCTTTTTTTCTGTGTTACAAATGCGATACAACGTGACATATGATTTCTTATTCCTTTGTGCCTTTTTCTTGGCTGGTATCAACTTTCAAGTGCAACACTTAAGTGATCTGAGAATACTTCATCTGAAAAGTTACAATTAGAACTCTAACGACCCATCTTCTTTGATAAATCGCATTTCCACTTCGAGTCCTTCGGGGATTCTTTCTTTAATAATATGTACGATTTTTGCTGCATCATCGAATGTAGCCTGTCCGTCGTTTATCAAAAAGTTTGCGTGCTTCTCGCTGATATGGACGCCGCCAGATGAAGTTTGCCTTAGTCCTGCTTCATCTATGAGCTTCCATGCTGGTGTACCTCCTACTGCCTTAAAACATGATCCTGCGGTTTTAATGTGTGGCTGCGTATCTAAACGTTTCTGAAGGATCCTTTGTATTTCTTCTGCAATCTCTTCTGGGCTTTTTTCAGGGAGTCTTAGGGTGACAGACCAGATGATAGGGTTGAGATGTGGGTTATCTTTGAACCAGCTTTCTCTGTATCGGTAATCACAGTCGTCCTTTGTCATTGTTTGCCATTTTCCTTCAGCAAACACCTCGACTGATATAATGAATTCATCAATCCATATTCCCTTTGGACCTTGCCCTGCATTGCCATATGCAGCACCTCCAACTGTTCCGAGAATTCCTGTGAGAGGGGTAAGATCGAGACCTTCTTTCGCAAGATCGTTTATAAGCATTGGGAGGTTTTTTGCTGCTTCAACGACAACAGTATTATTTGTTTTTGTTACAGCAGAGGCAGTAATGCGCACAACAAGTGCATGAATAGTGCCATCAGCAAAAATAGTATTACTTCCTCCACCAAGGACAACTAATGGAATGTTCTTTTCTTTAGCAAAAGCTACTGCCTCATCGACATCATCTTTTGTATTGAGTTCTGCATAATATGCAGCATTGCCTCCAATGCGCATTGTTGTCTTACCTTTGAGTGAAACATTATTCTGTATTTCCATAGCAATAATCCTACACCCTACCCCAAACTCATACCCCCTATTTCGATACAATATTTGCTATCTTCTCCATCGTATCGGCCATCTTTTGGCTTCGTCCTTTCTTCTTGGATTTTGAGAGCATCCATACAAGGACTCCGATACCAAAGAGAGTACCGGCAATCATGAGTAGATGTTGTTGTCCGAGGTAAATATTCCATGGTGTTAGCGCAATTTGCACGATGGACATGACAAATACGCCAACCATAACACCAACACCAAGAGTGACTGTAACGAGTTGCTCGCGATTTTCTTGATTGTCTTGTGGTGCAGATGCGAGGTCTGTGAGGAGTTCAGAGTCGATGATCACCGGCTCTTGCCCCCATTCCTTAAAGAGGTTTAGTACCTTTCGTTGCAAGACGAGTCCTACAAATGTTTTAAATGGCACAGCAGTTTTGCCTTCGACAATTGCGCGCCCTTGGTCGGTTTTCAGTTTTGCTTCCATGAAGGGATTGTAGTTACTTTTCCGATGAAAAGTAACCAAAAATCTTATCAGTTGCTAACTCGCACGAAGAAATTTTTGAAGTAGCAGGTTGTGCATTCCTTCAACCAAGTCAGCAAAGCTGTTTGGCATTCAGTCATTATATGGGAATTGATATGGTTATTCTTCGTGCTCAAACAAACGCAACTGACGGATTACAGTATTGCGCTGGTTAAATTAGTACACAGCAAAGCAAGGAAAGCATAGGAAGTACACTGTCGCTCTCCACCAACAAATTATATGTAGTTTTACAAGGTATTTTTTACTGCGTTCAGTCGCTGCATTGTCTTCTCTTTCCCTAAAGCCGCAGCAACTTCGAATGCACCTGGGGAAAAGGGCAGCCCTGTCAGGATTGCACGGAGAGGCCAGAGGAGCTGTCCTTTCTTCAGCTCTTTTTCATCTGCAAGAGCAAAGAGGTATTCTTTGAGGCCGTCGTCAGTCCAGCCTTCAAATGGTGTGAGCTTTTCAATGAGAAGTTCTATCACTTCTTTTGCGAGTACTTCATCCAGCTTTTGCTTCGGACTCGCGATGAGCTCCATGTTGGCTTTCGGTTCGCTGTAATAATACGACAGCATTGCTGGTGCTTCTGGGAAGAAGGTTATGCGGTCTTGGATAAGACTGGCACGCAGTACAAACTGTGGGTCACTCGCTGCTTCTTCGTACACAGTTGCGACAATTGGTTGAATACGTGCTGCAAAGTCTTCAGGCGAGAAATACCTCATCCATTGCCCTTGGAACCAGTTAAGCCGCTCGAGGTCAAATACAGCACCGCCCTTTTGAACACGTTCAAGTGAAAAGTTTTCAATGAGTTCCTTCATGGTAAATAGCTCTTGTGTACTTCCTGGGTTCCATCCGAGGAGGACGAGGAAGTTTATGAGAGCTTCGGGCAAATATCCCTTGTTGATGTAGTCTTCTGCTGCCACATCATTTTGTCTCTTGCTGAGTTTGGATCTGTCAGCATTCAGTAGTAGAGGTACGTGTGCGTATCTCGGTGCTTGCCACCCAAAATATTCAAATAACAGCAGGTGTTTTGGTGTTGAACTTAGCCATTCTTCTCCACGAATAACGATATTAATGTCCATTAAATGATCATCAACAACATTGGCAAGGTGATATGTTGGGAACCCATCACTTTTAATGAGAATTTGGTCATCAATTTCCATTCCCTTGAACTCTACTTTTCCGCGGATGTCATCGTTGAATCGAATGATATTTCCTTCTGGGATGAGCATACGAATAACATATGGTTCGTTTTCTGCCATCTTTTGTTTCCATTCTTCCTCTGGGAGTGTCAGTGAGTTTTTCATACGCATGCGTACTGAGGCGTCATACTTAGGGGCTGCATTTCCTGCTGCACTTTCTGTTTCTCTCATGTGGTCGAGGTCTTCTTTTGTATCAAATGCGTAATATGCATGTCCTTTTTCAACGAGTTCGTTTGCATATTTTGTATAAAGCTCGAACCGTTCAGATTGAATATATGGACCATGCGCTCCTTCTTGTGTCACGAGTCCATCACGGAGCATTACCCCTTCGTCTGGGTCGACACCTGCCCAGTGGAGGGTACGAAGAATATTTTCTATGGCTCCATCTACCGTTCTTTCACGGTCTGTATCTTCGATGCGCAGTATAAATGTTCCATCTGTTTGCTTTGCAACAAGGTAAGCAAACAGGGCAGTACGAAGACCACCAATGTGTAGCATTCCCGTAGGGGATGGGGCAAAGCGAGTTCTCATTGTTTGTATTATAGAGACGTCACGGCGTGACGTCTTTACAACTGTGCGTTTATTCGACGATTTCTACTGTAAACGTTACAGCCTCTAGAGGAGTGTCGTTTGGGCCTGTTGCAATACCTGCAATATCATCAACGATGTCTAGCCCGTCAGTTACTTTTCCAAATACTGTGTGCTTTCCTTCGAGCCAGTCTGTTCCTTCTTTACGTTGAATAATGAAGAATTGAGATCCATTTGTATTAGGACCACTATTTGCCATTGCGATTGCACCCTTTTTCATCGGAAGAGATTTTAGGTTATCCATGAAGCGGTACCCTTGAAGTTGGAGGTAGTCTTTCACTGTTGCATCTTTTAGTTCTGACGGAAGGTTTCCTTCAAGCTTTTTCTTGTGAAGGCCGTAGCTATCTGCATTGATCTCATCTTCAAATGATGACCCGAAGACGCTTTCGCCACCTGTTCCATTTCCATTTGGATCTCCTCCTTGGATCATAAAGTCAGACATAACACGGTGGAAAGTAAGACCATCGTAGTATCCCATCTTTGAAAGTGCGATGAAGTTGGTTACAGTTTTTGGTGCAGCATTTGCATCCAATTCAAGTTCGATATCACCCATAGAGGTGTGCAAAATTACATCATATTTTCCCTTAAGGATTTTTCCATCGAATACGTAATCTGTTGGCATAGTGTCCACGGTAGTTTCTGGGGAATCTTCTGCACATCCAGCAAGAAGTGCTAGTGCAAAAAGAGGAATGAGGAGTAGGTGAAGGTTTTTCATAACCGACATAGGCTACTCACCTGTTGGAGCTTTATCAAGAGTTTGGACAATAATTTTTGCTATTTGTAAAGCGGCATCTGGATGGCTAAACATGCGTATTTTTTTTGACATTGCTGCTCTTTTTTCATCATCTGCAATAAGTGAATGAACCGTGGATACTAGTTTCTTTTGAAGAAGAGTTTGTTCGAGGCACATGCATCCTCCATCTTTTACGGATGCGACAGCATTTTTGTATTGGTGATCATGCCCCACTTTGCGCAGTGGCACTAGAATTGTTGGAATACCATTGGCCGATAACTCGCTGATAGAACCAGCCCCAGCTCTGCTGAGTGCAACAGTGCTACATGCATAAAAGTGTCGTAGTTCACTATCTGCAAATTCGGCAGAGTAGTATCCATCCTTGGTTATTTTTGATAATTTTCCTCTTCCTGTTATGTGTAGTACATCACATCGAAGGAGTAGGTCATCAAGGTTTTGTACGACTGCATTATTCAGAGCCTCGGCGCCTTGGCTTCCGCCTATCACAAGGAGAATTGGCTTATGTCCATCAAGACCAGAGATGTTCAGCCCTTCTTCTTTTGATCCTTTGGTAATATTTTTTCGGAGTGGATTTCCCGTCACTGTGTGCTTACTTGGAAAGCCTGTGCAGATCTTTGTTGCCCAACGTGACACAATGCGATTGGCGTAGCCACTCACAGTGTCTGATTCATGTAATATGATGGGAATATGTAATTGCTTCGCCACAAAGCATATGGGAATGCTGACGTATCCTCCTTTGCTAAAGATACAATCTGGCTTGAAGGTGAATACTATCTTTTTTGCTGCGCGTACGGCATGGATGATGCGGAGGGGATATAGCACAGATAGCCGTGGAGCATCGAGTACGGAGTAGGGTAGTTTGTGCTTCGTTAAGAACGCGCTGTCATCTGGGCGCGGGCTACAGACAAAATGTGCAGATGTATGTGGTGACAGTTTTTTAAGCTCTTCCCATACAGCAATTGCAGGGGCAATGTGCCCTACGGATCCGCCGCCAACGAATAGAATTTTTAGCATGTAAAGAGAATTATAAGGTTACTGTATGTATCATGAAGTATTAAGAGGTAAGTATTAAGTATTAAGGGGAAAAATCATGAGATATATCTCTTAGTATGCTGCCCTTCTTCGGCGTGTTTTTCGTGCATGTTGGGTCTTTCGTTCTTGGTTGAGTGCGTCTTTTGAATACATTGAAATATTAAGCAAAATGCCTGTTGCAAGCATAATTGATACAAGTGATGACCCTCCATAACTAATAAATGGCATCGTAATCCCTGTGAGAGGGAAGAGTGCAAGGTTTACCGCCATATTGAGGAGTGTTTGTGCGGCTATCCATGTGGTGATCCCAGCAGCGACTAAAAACCCAAATCTATCTGGTGCCTCTACTGCGACACGGTACCCTCTGTAGACGAAAATAGCATACATTCCGAGGATGATCATCATACGCATAAAGCCAAGCTCCTCTGCCATTGCAGCAAAAACCGTGTCACTTTGTACTTCTGGGAGATAGCCAAATTTTTGAATAGACTTTCCATATCCAAGACCAAAGAATCCACCACTTCCAATTGCGATGAGAGCTTGCTTAATTTGGAATCCAATTGTTTCACTGATCGATGGGTCGTCTGGACTTAGAAATGCTCGGAATCTGTTTTTGACATATTGTTCTTGCAGAATAATTGGTAGTCCGAGAACAGCAGCGATTCCTCCCCCAAGCAGAACGTGAAGAATATTTCCGCCTGCAATGAAGAACATTATTACGGCTATACTACTTAGCACGAGGAACGACCCAAGGTCTGGTTGAATAGCAACAAGCACTGTTGAGAGACTGAGAAGAATAGCAAACGGTATGAACCCTTCTTTCCAGGTGCTAATAAGTGTTTCTCGCTTCTGAAGCCAGAGCGCAAGGTAGAAAATAAGTGTGAGTTTCAAAAACTCTGATGGCTGCAAAGAGAACGGCCCAAGACGGAGCCAGCTGTTTGCTGTTCCATAGTCGGAGCTTATACCTGGGAGGAACACTGCAAGAAGTAGAATAAGTGTAATAAAAAAGAGTGGCATCGCGAGCCTTTCCCAGAGCCGATACGGAATAATAGTCGTCATACCCATAACACCAAAGCCAACAAGTACATGGAAGAAGCTTCGAAGAAGGTAAAATGAGTTACTTGTTTCTTCACGCAACCCTTGCTCGACGAGTTTTTGGGTAATTTGGTAGCTCTCAAACACAGAGACACTCGCAATCATTGCAAGTCCAAAGAGGATAAGCACGCTAGTAATCCCGAAGAGGAGTAAGTCCATTCGGTGGAACATGGCGTTAGTATAGGGCTTGGGTTAGGGGTAGGGCTAGGCTTTGCGTATTCCTTTTAAAAATGCCTTGCGATGTTTTCCTGCCATAGTCGGTAAGTGCGATAGTATTTCGTACCCAATGCGCTTCCATCCTTTTGGCACTCTATCGAATTCGTCGATAAGGTTTCCGATAATGATTGCTGATGTTCCAATGACTTCCATACGCTTCAGAGAAGCAGGGAGATCTATCTTGTGATGATGTAATCCCTTTGCGTGAGGTTCAAAGAACAGTCGTACACCGTTTTTACGGAGTTGCATGCCCCATTCCATGTCTTCCCAACCATACATTGTGATATCGTTTCGAAAAGGTGTACGGAGTGCAACTTCTGTTGGAACACTGATGTTGCTTGTGTAGGAAAAAAGATGCTGCATCGACTGTGGAATAAAATCATTTTTGAATTGTTCTATCTTCTTGAAGCCGAATTGCCATCCAGAATCCATCAGCCATGTCATTGCTTTTGTAATGCCGACATTTGGGTCCCAGTCGATGTCCCCGATGACCGCAATGGGTGTACTACTCTTTTCGTGTGCCTTCATATGACGCTCGCATGCTTGGGGTGATAGAAAGATATCATCACCAATAAAAAGGCAGGTGGACGACTGTGCTTTTTGCACTCCAACGTTCCTCGCCACCCCTTGCTGACTTTTTGGAATTGATTCGTAGTATATAGGAATTTGCCAAGAATGTTTTGCCATAAGTGCATCAGTCTTATCATCGTGGCCATCATGGATGACAATCACTTCTATCGCGTCTGCGATTGTCTGAGAGGCGAGATGATCAAGACATTGCTTGAGGATATCTGCTCGTTTGTGCGTTGGAATGATGATAGAGAGTTTGGGCATAGAGGTAGTATTACTTATAAATCGGAAAGTATTAAGGGATAAGTATTAAGTATTATGGGGAAATGGGTAATACTAGTTATATGAAATTCCTCTTTATAGACCTCGCATCTCGGGATGGAATGATCGCTGCTGTGACAGAAGACACCGTTGTTGCCTCTGAAAAGGTGTCGAATCGCATCTCTGATGGAGAGATTATTCCTATTGTGGAGTCGGTACTCGGGACTGCTTCTTGGAACCTCAAGGACATCACACACATTGCATGTGTTATTGGACCTGGTGGTTTTACAAGTCTTAGGGTTGCTGTGACATTTGTGAACGTTCTTGCAGATCAGCTAGGTATACCAAGTGCAGGGATACATTTAAGTGAGCTTTATACATCCAGAAGTTCCCCTCTCCCTTTGGGGGAGGGGCTAGGGGAGGGGGCGATATACTGGATGCATTCAACAAAGAAAGATCAGTTATTTGTGTGCGGTGGCAAGTGGGAGGAGCCGACACTTATTACTCTTCATGATATTCCCTGTGGGTTGTGGATGGGGGAGCTTCTTGAAGAGCACGAAAAAGCATTGGGGGCAGAAAGGGCGCCTCTTACCCCTCTGTGCGACATATTGCCAAATATTGTGAATCTCGCTGAATATTCGAATGAAATACTTCGTCCATGGTATGGACGAGGGTGGTAAAAACGGTATCCTCTTCGCGATGTCATTTATAGATTCCCTCAACAAACTCCTTGGCGATCCTAACGAGAAAGAGCTTAAAAAGCTCCGAGTTCTCACGCCAAAAGTACGTGAGTGGCAATCATCAGATGAATACAAGGCTCTCGCTCTTGATGATCTTCCAAAGAAGACGGAGGAGTTTAAGAAGCGTATTGCAGACGGGGCATCCTTAGATGACCTACTTCCAGAGGCATTTGGACTTGTTGGTCGTGCATGTGAGCTTCTAGCGGGTACAGAGTATGAGGAAGATGGGATGGAGTTTCGTTGGGATATTAAAAGTCCGTTTGATGTACAGATCATTGGTGGCGTCTCTCTGCACCAAGGATATATTGCAGAAATGAGAACGGGTGAAGGTAAGACGTTTACATGTACGATGCCGATCTATTTAAATGCACTTGTTGGCAAAGGTGTGCATGTTGTGACAGTGAACGATTACCTTGCAAAGCGCGATGCTGCGTGGATGGGTCTTTTGTATAAGGCACTTGGGCTGACCGTTGGTGTCATCTTGCATGAGAAAAACCATGAGGAGCGTAAAGAGGCGTATGCAGCTGATGTGACATACGGTACAAATAATGAATTTGGTTTTGATTACTTGCGTGACAACATGGCGGTTTCAAAGAATCGTCAGGTGCAGCGAGGACTTCATTACGCCATTGTGGATGAGGTGGATTCTATCTTGATTGATGAGGCGCGAACGCCTCTTATCATTTCTCAGCCTGCAGGAAAGTCGACAGAGAAATACGGGCACTATGCAAAACTCGTACAGGGACTCATAGAAAATCTTGATTACAATAGAGATGAAAAGCAGAAGACTGCAGCTCTCACAGAAGATGGAATTGCGAAGTTAGAGAAGCTTCTTGGTGTAGAGAATATCTACACATCAAAAGGATTCGAAGAGGTGCATCATATCGAACAAGCACTTCGCGCGCACTCAATGTACAAACGCGATACAGATTACGTTGTTCGTGATGGAGAGGTGATTATTGTGGATGAGTTTACTGGCCGTCTTATGCAGGGGCGACGGTACAGCCATGGTTTGCATCAAGCAATTGAGGCGAAAGAAAATGTAGAGGTACAGCGTGAGAGCAAAACGCTTGCAACTATTACATTCCAGAATTACTTCCGTATTTACGAGAAACTTGCAGGAATGACAGGAACTGCAAAGACAGAAGAAGAAGAGTTCGACTCCATTTACAAGCGTCGTACAGTTGTTATCCCTACGAATAAACCAATTGCCCGAGACGATAAGCCAGATGCTATCTACCGAACAGTTGAAGCAAAATTTACAGCAGTTACAAAGTTTGCACGAGAGTTCCACGAGAAGGGGCAACCAGTGCTTATTGGTACGACGTCTATTGAAAAATCTGAAGTGCTCAGCGCGCTCCTAACAAGAGAAAATATCCCTCATAAGGTTTTGAACGCGAAACACCATGAGCAAGAAGCAGAGATTGTTGCTAATGCTGGTCAGAAAGGATCAATCACTATTGCAACGAACATGGCGGGACGTGGTACAGATATTAAACTTGGTGAAGGTGTTGCAGCGCTTGGAGGACTTGCGATTCTTGGTACAGAACGTCATGAGTCTCGTCGTATTGATAACCAGCTTCGTGGACGTGCAGGGCGACAAGGGGATAAAGGAGAGAGTCGATTCTTTGTTTCTATGGAAGATGATCTCATGCGCCTATTTGGTGGAGATCGACTCAAGGACATGATGGAGAGGCTTAAGGTGCCAGATGATGTTCCTCTCGAAAATTCGTTTGTCTCACGTTCCATTGAAGGTGCGCAA
>PFDQ01000002.1 GCA_002772815.1 Candidatus Peregrinibacteria bacterium CG10_big_fil_rev_8_21_14_0_10_42_8 | reverse complement strand
AGGGGCAACTGATGCAGCTATTGCACAAGTAGAGGAGGAGAGTGGGGTAGACTTACAAGACCAGACTTTTTCATTCTTGGTTAGCAGACCACTCCAGATTAATGATGCTTATTCACATAATTTTATTGTTGTAGGTGCTCGGTATAGAGGAGATCCACAAGCCAGAGTTTATTCATTTGGAAATAATGATGAAGGATATGTAGGGAAAGTGGATAATGATACAAAAAATGAATTTTCTGCTGATACATACACAGAAGATACAAAGGCCTGGCTTAGCTTAAGTGGTAAATTTAATATAAATAATCCTGTGCAATTACAATTAATACCTGCTTTAGACATAAAAGTTGAACAATTAGCACTATCACTAATCGAAAATCAGGATTATTCTATGTTTTCAGGACCATTTGGAGCAAATAGTAATAGTGCAGCTCAAGCAATTGCCAATGCTGCTGCTAATATAGAGATTCCAATTCCTGAAACAGGTAGATTATCTCCTGGCTCTGGATCATATTCTGAGATCGAGTTTAACTCCAATTAACTACATATACCATGAAAAAACTACTAACCAATAATGCTTTGAAAAAAATCATAATATATATATTTTTTTTTAGTATATATATCTTAACTTTCCTTCTGAGCCTATTTATTGGACTATCATTACGATTTAGTCACTCCCTCATAGCAACAGGAGAAACTCTACTGAGTATTACATATGCCACCTTTTTTTCTGGACCAATAGCACTAGCATTGCTGACTTTTGTAATATTATTAATTCTTACCTTATGCAATAAATTAAAATTAATAAATTATATTAAATTTATTATTGCTACTTCTTTGATATTAGCTGCATTTTTTACATTTAAATATGATTTCCTTCTTGATATATCAAAGGTGTTTTTTCTATATTTTAAATAAATGAACCCCCTCCTCCCCCTCCTCCTCTTTTCCCTCACAATAACCACGACTGTTCACGCAGAAAAGCCATCTCGTCGAACTTTGATTCAAGAAGGACAACAAAGCCTTGATGGCTTAAGAGAAATATACCTAGAGAATTTTGAAAATGGGAAGAATACTGTGTACAAGAAAAGGGATCTTCCGATTCTTGGTTATTCTGTAGAGTACCCAGAAGACTGGGATTTTAGCCAATACGAAAGCCAAGCTTCAAAGTACGGACAATTCTACTATTCCGATGGAGACGTTACACGTATGTCTTACATCCATGGAAAAGAGCGGAATTTCATCTTTATCTTCTCAAAGCAGTTCCCAGAAGTGGCCACCATGGAGACTGTGCAACAGGAGTGGGAAGATATCCAAAGGCAACCAGACCACGATGATGTGTACGAATCCTCTCATCTCTCATTTTTGCGAGAGCTAGACAATGTCTCTACAGAGATCATCTCTTTTAAGGGCAAAGCTGCACTAAAGGGTGAATACACGTTTAACAACTGGAGTAAGTTCTGGAAGACTCATTTCATCATGTTCCCTTGGGGCAACAGAATCTACACGATTAAGTACCGCGAAGAGCGAGATGCAGCTGTATCCTTCGATGACGAATACCTCGCAGTACTCGATTCCTTCACTTTTTATACTCCAGAACCACAGTTCGGGGAAGATGCTTCTAGCACCACTGAAGGGTTTAGCGATCTCCCAGCCTATCATAAAAATCGCAAGGCTATAGAGAGACTAAAAGAGCTAAAGATTCTCAATGGTTATGATGATGGATCCATCAAACCAGACAATACTATCAATCGTGCAGAGTTCATTAAGATTATGACCTCATCACCACTATTACTTGATGAGCTTGTGCAAAAATGTTCAAAAAACTCATTCTCAGATGTCCCTGCTGATGCTTGGTTTGCACCAAATGTCTGTATTGCAAAATTTCTTGGCATGATTGAAGGATACCCAGATGGAACCTTCCGCCCAGAGCAAGAGATCAGCTTTGTTGAAGCTGCAAAAATTATTTCTACCTTCTATTCCACCCCTGATGATATCTTGCCTGCCAACCACAGCATTGGCGAAAACTGGTACAAACCCTTTGTACGTTTTCTCGAAAATAGAAGGGCAATCCCTATTTCTATTCGAAAGCTCTCCGCGCCGATAACCAGAGGTGAGATGTCCGAGATGATTTATCGTTTAGAAGATAATGTGCAAGGAGAAGAGCGTGGACTTGAAGATTTGGAGTAATTAATTCAACGTAAAACCTGATCTAAAATATTTACTGATCTAATTTTTTATACAAATAATAATCCTCAATATTGAGAGAGAGCATATCACTCTAAATACTATCTAATGAATAACCTATTCTATCACATAATAACCTTTTCTGTCTTTGACGGATATGCCTCTTAAAGAGAAATTGTTTACTCACAAACTTGTATTATCATGAGCGAACCTCAATTCAAACTAGACTATAAGATATTTATCTTGGATGTGTAGCGTCCCCTAAAATGGCTACACCCTCTTTTTTGTCATTAAATATAGGGGCACGAGCAGAATTGAAATTTGTTAAATCAGTATTTGGACGAATAATGTATATATATGTGATATCACTATTAGTATTTCTAATTTCGTTAAGCTTCTTGAATACTGCTTGATACTCCTCTGAACGGAAGTTATTTTCTGTTTTTATCCTATCAAGGATATCTCCATCAATTTCTCGGATTCTCAGGCTTTTGTCGAAGCAATTGCCACTGTTTTTCCTGCCAATTGGTTTTTATTTAAATTATGATTATTCACATACATCCCCCATGTCATCATAGCGAACAGGGCACCAATGGCACCGAAGATTATTAAATTCTTCTTACTCATAAAAAACTCCTCCAATTCAGACATTACTCTTGTTGCCATATCTGGCTCCTGTGGAGAACGATTCTCAGCTTGAACTTTGCACACCTCTTCGTCTGTACATTCCGCCTGACACCAAAGCATTTCAAACATATGCTTCACACTATCTGCCATTGCGGGATAATTGATAAAGCTAGCCTTCTGGTTTGGTATATCAAAACACGCAACAGTGTCGCCTACGATAAACTCCTCAAATGTTACTGGAAACTGTTCTATAGAGACTAAGCGAGAATCTCTATACTCAAAGATGTCCCTGCTCTGGTAGCGACGACCTAGTGGTACATCCTGAGTAATAGAGCGCATAAAAACCTTTTTCCTGCGACGCTCACGAAAAAGATTCACACGGAACTCACACAGAGGGTCGTCCTCTTCTCTCATTAATGCAGGGACAAAATGAAGCCACTCCCGAGAATCCTTCTCCAGCAACTTGGCAAATGCTTTTTGCAAACCATCAAGCCCTTCGAAGTACTGCATTTCTGGTCTATCCTTCTCGTGTTCTATTGTAGCGAGGAATGCGTCGAAGTCCTGCTTCTTTCTATGGAGAACATCTTTCTTATCGTTCATGTCTTTTTCCATCCATTGTTGGATAGACTCAAGCGATGCCAGTGTGCACTTTGGAGTGCCATTAATACTTTCTTTCACGACAATATGTTTATCGCTCAGTTTCTTAGTTGCTTGGTCCAGTACCCCTGTGCTCTTCCCTGTCTTTGCTGCGAGCTCTCGCAGTGTCATCGCCTCTCCTTCGAGTAAGCGTTTTAACACAAGTACCTCTGTCGCAGAGAAACCTGCTTCAAGGATATATGCTTCGATGCTGGCGGGGAGGGTGGTCATGCAACCATGTACTCTATAGTATTTCTCTGATCTATAAAGCATGTTTAGTACTCTTTACATTTGGAAATCCGAGTATTTTACTCTATTTGGCCAATAGAAGCCAAATTCGAAGTTCTAAACCATAATGGAACGTACAAAAAAACTATCGAAATAGCGGCTTATTATGCCATAATGTCTGTATATGAAGCGTATTGCTCAGAATATGACTATTACTATGTACATCGCTGCGACCGTATCTGGGATGCTGTTTACGCTCTTTAGAGTATACCTACCAGGAGTGCCATTTATTCTCTCTCATTGGAGCTATGGCATGCTTGCCCCGTTCCAGTCCTATCTGACGTATAATGAGAATCTCTTGGCATTAGGAAGGCATTCTAAGGGCGTGTGGGAGCCGATAGATATGAGCACGTACAAGACACACGGGAAGGGTGAAGAATCCATCAAAATCTACCTACCTGCTTACCGAGGACTACAAGAGGAGGGGCTACACCAGAAATACCAAGAATATGCCGATCTACTACGCAAACGAGAAGAAGAGCATGGGCGCCTGTGGGATGAGATTATCTTAGAGATGCATCGATGGCCTCGCTCACCTGCCGGATACGAGTATTTACGTGTTCCAGTTCTTACAGAAATTACACCCCTATGATAACCTTGTGGAACCATTTCTGGGTACGAGAGGCACCACCACATGCACTCGCATTGGTGCGTATCTGTCTTGGAATTTTCTTACTTGTGTATGCAAGTACATATGCACTGCACATCACACTACTCTTTTCAAATGAAGGGTTAGCACTTCCCCTTTATAATGATGCTCCGAGCCCTCTTGTTGCACACTTTCTTTTTACTCTATCGCTCATAGCACTCCTTGGTTTTACATTTGGTGCATACTTCAGAGTATGCGCGACTGCATGCTTTTTTCTTGGTCTTTACTACTGGCAACTGCATCTTCATATGTTTCCATCGTCGTATAATAGAATTCTCTGCTTTGTACTTCTTGTGTTTATGTGGAGCGGTGCTCATAAAACATTTTCATATGATGCAAAAAGAACGCATGGTTCATGGACTGCATGGGATCCAATAAGCATTCTTCCTCAACGTTTTATTGCTCTGCAGATCAGCCTAACGTTTATTGGTGTGAGTCTGCAAAAATGGCTACTCCCTGCATGGAAAACAGGAGAGATTCTTGCCTACACATTTATTGGAAGATGGTCGACACCACTATCAAATACACTCATACGGCTCAACCTTCCAGTGGAATTCTATGATGGTGCTATTCTAGTGGTTAAAATCCTACAACCCCTTGCTGGCATTGGTGTATGGATACGACAATATCGACTAGCATCTATCATTTTTATTCAGTCATTTTTGATGCTTGTCACAGTATTACTTGGAATATGGTGGTTTATTTTTTTAATTCCTGCATGTATTTTGTTTTATCCTCCTGAAGAGGTTTACGCATATCTAAAACAAAAAAACGGTATTTAACCGCTTGCTCCATGGAAACCGAGATGCACTAAATACATTCATAGTATAATTTCTCGATCTGACAGTTGTTTTTTTTGAAAAATACCGCATGATGCCGCCCATGATGACACTTACAGATATTCAGGAACAGTTGGAAAAACTCGACCTACAAATCATTAAACTACTGGATGAACGCACACATATTTGCGCTGGTCACAGCCTTAGCGCTGACGATAAGCTCGACATGCTCTCATTATGGCTAGAAGAAGCAGCAGACAGGGGTCTTGATGAAGTACGTGTGGAGAAAATCGGCAAATTGGCCATTGCTATGTGCAGCGATACGCCTGAATAGGTGCATAAAGCATCCAAATATGCTATCATAGAGTGATGAGTTCTATTGTAGACACAATATTCACCAAGGCAGAAAAAGCAGGAGCTTCCGACGTTCATATCGTTGTTGGCTCTCCTGTTATTTTCCGTATTGATGGCGAACTTGAAAAACAAGGGAAGCAAAAAAATACTGCTGCAAAAGTAGACCAATTTATTAAATCTGTTTTAGGTCCAGTGCAGTACAAAACATTTAAAGAGAAAAAAGAAATTGATGCGAGTTATAACACAGCCTCTGGAGCGCGACTTCGTATTAACTGCCATTATGAGCGTGGCAATATGGGCCTTGTAGCTCGTATTATTCCAACGAGCATTCCAACACTTTCAGACATTGGTCTCGATGATGTTGAGTACCTATGCAACTATGAAGAAGGTCTTATCTTATTCACTGGTCCGACGGGTGCTGGTAAAACAACATCGCTTGCTTCGATGATTCAGCACATTGCAGAAGAGAAAGGTGGACATATTGTGACGCTTGAAGACCCAATTGAATTTGTTTTCCAAAGCGAAAAAGGGCTCATTCGTCAGCGTCAATTTGGCAGCGACTTTACGTCGTTCCCAGAAGCATTAAAACGTATTCTTCGTCAGGATCCAGATATTATTATGATCGGAGAAATGCGTGACCTCGAAACAATTGCCGCAGCACTCACAATGGCTGAGACTGGACACTTGGTATTTGCCACACTACACACACCAAATGCTGTGCAAACTATAGACCGTATTGTCGACGTGTTCCCACCGTATCAGCAATCGCAAATCCGAACGCAGCTATCGCTCTCGCTCAAAGCAATTATTGCACAGCGACTTGTACCGTGTAGCCATGGAGGACGCATTGCTCACCGTGAAATACTCGTAAATAACTCTGCTGTCAGCAACATCATTCGCGATGGACGAACACAAGAGCTTACCTCTGTTATTCAGACAGGACGCGATGCAGGTATGTGCACATTCGCGAAGCATGCAAAAGAGCTCTACAAAAATGATACGATCGACAAAGAGACATATGAGTGGGTGAAAGACCTATAAAAAGTCTGTAAGAAACGATACTATCGTTGCATGGATATTCAGAAAGCACATGAGCGGTCTGCTCGTCTTCGAGACGAAATTTGGAGACTGAATAAAGCATACTTCATCGATAATAAAGAGGAAGCATCAGAAGACGTGCGAGATGCCCTTAAACAAGAGCTTATAGCCCTCGAGGCAGAGTTTCCGGATGTTATCACACCAGACTCCCCTACACAGCGTGTCGGAGCCCCTCTAGATGGCAGATTGCCAAAAATTGCCCATATCACACCAAAGGAATCTCTCAGTGATGCATTTTCCTATGCAGAACTAGAAGACTGGGTAGACCAAATGCACAGAGCTCTTGGAAAGACGAATACACCTTTTGAGTTTCTTACAGAGCTGAAAATTGACGGACTTAATGTGACACTCATCTACCAACATGAAAAAAATGGTCACTACCAGCTCTTCCGAGCAATTACGCGCGGGAACGGTATCGAAGGAGAAGACGTCACACATACTGTAAAAACGGTTCAATCTATCCCCCTTTCGTTTGATTTACGTCGAGACAATCATCCGCAGTACATTGAAATTTCAGGAGAAATCTACATGCGAAAAGATTCGGCGAAAAATTTTGCCAATGCACGTAATGCTGCCGCAGGATCCATTCGTCAATTAGACCCAAAGATTGCTGCTAGCAGAAAGCTACAAATTTTTTGTTACAGCCTCGGCAAAGAAACAACCGATGCTCTCGGCATCAAAACACAAGTTGAACTGATGGACTTCATCTCTTCACTTGGTATACCAGTGAACACTGAAGCGAAACTCCTCACAAATCTAAAAGATGTTGAAGCAATGTATGAGGAGCTTCAAAAAAAGCGTGACCGTCTTCCTTACGATATTGATGGAGTTGTGATCAAGATAAATGACAAACGATTACAACGAGACCTTGGCTCGACAGCGAAAGCTCCGAGGTGGGCTAGAGCCTACAAATTCCCTGCAGAACAAAAGACTGCACAAATCCTCGATATCCAACTACAAATAGGACGCACAGGCGCTATTACCCCTGTTGCACTCCTAAGCCCAACGCAACTTGCAGGCACCACTGTTACAAGGGCGACGCTACATAATGCAGACGAGATAGCACGCCAAGATATTCGTATTGGTGACACTGTTGTTGTACAAAAGGCAGGTGACATCATCCCAGAAGTTGTACGTGTGATAACAAATCTACGACCATCAGAGAGCATCCCCTTTCACTTTCCACTCCACTGTCCTAGCTGTGGTGAAAAACTCGTCCGTCCAGAAGGTGAGGCTGTGCACCGTTGTCTAGGGACAAACTGTAGTGCAGTGCGCCAAGAAAAGATCGAACACTTTGTATCTCGATATGCATTTAATATTGAAGGCTTTGGTAAAGAAACTATCGATGAACTCCTCAGCCAAAAACTAGTTTCTGATGCTGCAGATATCTTCTTTCTCAGCCATGCAGACCTCATCGACCTGCCACTCTTTCAAGAAAAGAAAACGCAGAAAATCCTCGCTGCGATAGATGGTGTTCGGCAAATACCACTTGATAGATTTTTGTATGCACTCGGCATTCGTCATATAGGACGAGAAACAGCCGAGATACTCGCAAAGCGTATAGAGTGGCCCAAAACGGATATCGCTATTGAGACAGGGGGTTCCAGTCATACTCAGGTTTCGCTATTTGATGCAGGAGCAAAGCAACAAGTAATACACGGTATCTCTATGGGGGATATTACTGACACATTACAGTCTCTCGATAGCGATACCCTCTCAGAAATAGATGGTATTGGTAGTGTTGTTGCTCAGTCTCTACAAGACTGGATATCTGAAGAAGATAACCGTGCCCTTCTTCATAAATTTGAAAATGCAGGTGTAGTTGCCCTTCAGCCTGAAGGAAGCCATGCACCACAGGTCTTTACTGGTCTCACTTTTGTTGTGACAGGCACACTCCCCTCTCTGCCAAGAGAAGACGTGAAGAAGATGATCAAAGAACGTGGCGGAAAAGTCAGCTCCTCTGTGTCGAAAAAAACAAACTATGTCATTGCAGGCGATAGCCCTGGGAGCAAGTTCGATACTGCAAAAGAGCTTGGTATAACCATCCTCAATGAGGATGGATTCAAAGCGCTTATGACTTAAGCACAAAGTTCAGCATCTACGATATTTACGATATCAATAAGTGTGACGACGCTTTTTACAAAGCATTTTTTTGCACCCATTTCTAATGCTCTATCGCAATAATGATCTGAACCAAGATTGGTAATAACATACGCAGGAGTAGTGCTATTTTTTGTATCTTTCATGTGACGTAAAACAGCAAAGCCATCTTGCTCTGGCATATGAAGATCTGTCAGCACAACATCAAATTTTTCAGTATCCAACATTTTGAACCCCTGAGGACCATTATCACATACGACAACACGGTATCCCTTGTGGGAAAATTTTGAATCAATTGCACTTGAAAGCGCTTTATCATCATCAATGACCAGTACTGATTTTTGTGGTGACATCTGTCTATTTTACCATAATATTGCTTTTACTTCAACATCTGCAATGCCTCTTCGATTTCTTGCAATGATGTGCCAGGAAGATTGATTGGATGGATATCTCTCTTTTCGATTTTTAGCAATGGAATGACTACTGCTAGGGCTTTTTGCATATTTTGACCATTGATATATAACTCCTCTAAGAAGCGGTATTCTACTGACGGATCGCGGTCTCCGTACCGAGGCTTATACCCTGCAGCAATTGCAATTTTTCTTATCCACTCCATTTTATTACTTGGAATATCGCCGCTTTCGATATCTCGTACGAGCTTTGTGCCATGTGTCGGGGTGATACCCTGCGTTCGTTCAAAGAACTGAATTATACTTGCATCCTTTGCACTCATCATTGTGCATAAACTCCTCGCAAGAGGTTCTGTAACTGGGAAATTATGACTAAAGTGAGGACTCCCTTTTTGCAACTGCTCTGGGAACTTTTCATACCAATCTCGTATTACCGCTACAGGTAGCACCTGATCTGTTGTACTTTTTGCCATGAGCCTTAGTGATGGCAACGTCGGCACGAAGCCATCTTCTGCAATATTCTGTACCACATCTGAACGTAGCCACATTGCATCATTACCAGTGTTGTTCTCCATTGCTTCATTAACGTACACAGCTCCTTTCATTCCTTTGATGCAATTTGCGGCCATTTGCTCTACTGATGTGAATACCTTTAAGTCCTCTGGGAATGCATCAAGTTTTGCAATGGCCTCTTCTACCTCTTCTGCACGCTTTTGAATCTCTTTTTCGATAATTGCGTATACTTTTTCAAAAGAAATAGCATGAGTTTTCCCCTCTTGCCTCTCTAATTTTTGTAGTTCAAGGTCTTTTTTACGGATAGCAACTTTATCATTGTGAGATTTCTGAGGCAAAAATCTTTTAGCAAGATCTTCCATCGAAACATTGCCCAGTTCTCGCAGTATTCTCATATGCAAACCATCTCCAGTAATAGCTGCTCCTGTCCTTTTGTAATACCTCTTTCGTTCTTCAATATAGATTTGTCGTATGTGCTCATATTCCTCTTCGCCCTGTGCTAAGCAACGAAGGATTCCTTCAATGGCAACACTGCTACTCTGCCTATTATAACAGATGATCTGCCGTATCTGTGCCTCTGGCCTATCCCTTGTGCTACGCTCATCATCCGCTTTCTGCCGACGAGTATCATCAATCTTAAGGCCTAATACATCTGCTATAGATTTGTAATTCAGCCCCCTGTTTTCCATTGCTTCTATCGCTACACTGCGGAAACTTTGCCTTTTCTTTTCTACTTCGTAATCTGTCTTCCAGTCACGCTCAAATTCATCCAACTGTTCTGTAGGGATTACGCCTCTTGCAATATGCTCAATCTCTTCCCACTCAACATACTCCGTTTGTGTCAGTCGTTGAGACGGAAGATCCGTCAGACCATAAACTTCTTTAATAGCCTCTGCACGAAATGTCATCGGTTCAGACCATTTCGTATTTCCGTCATTGTAGTTCCACTCCCAATGTTTTGCTGTATCGAACTCTATTCCTGTCAGTAGCTTTGCCATTAGATCTTCAACTCCGCGCTCTCTGTATTGGTTCATCTTTATCTCACACCATAAGCCTTCTCCCTCTGCTAAACGCAATGCATGCATCTGTGGATCATCATCATAAAGAGTATCAACAACTGTCATCACCTCTACAGCTGGTGGTACTGTCCCGTAATCTTTGCGAGTATGAAGCCTAGACCAATGCCCTTTGAAGTTATCATTTATATGCTCATGTCCCACGTCATACCCGAGTCGATGGTAAAATGCGTTCATATCATGATGGTTCAATACATGTCCAATGCCAGAACGAGACTGTTCGATAATATCGAGTAATGTAGGCTGAGGATTATATATTTCTCCTCTCTTGGGATTTTCCTGCTCAAAGATATGTGGAAAACTAAGAAGGTCTAGGCACTGCTCTCGTATACCAAGAGATATATCTGTTTCATTTTTCCAGAACTGAAATAATTTTTCGTATGTGAAAAACATAGGCCACCGTCCTTCAAGATCTGTCTCTAACGTTTTATACCCATGGCCACTCAACCCTACCGCAACTTTTGCATCATCTATCGTTAGTCCAAGTTCCGACCAACGCATTACTGCAATAATCTTTGGTAACATAGACTTCGTCTCTCTGCAGATTTCAAGCAATCGTTGATTACCCCTTTCAATAGCCATTCGCTCTTGATCTTCTAGATTTTCTGTATCCCAGAGTTGTATCGAATCTTTGTCAGGCAACATACGCTCATCCCAATCCGGTGGAAATGTGGGTGTCTTCGTCATACATATTTTCATTACAGATCTATCTCTGGGAAATCTTCCTCATCAAGATAATCATCTATATTCTCATCATGCAATGAAGAGTCTTCTGACAAGAGCTCATAATCCTTTCTATCATCTGGGTGATATAATGGAAGTCTCATTCTTTCCCTGTATGCAATAACTATCAACTTCTCCTCACTACCAGGGATAGCATTCGTTGGTTTAAATCCTGCTGTATTATTGTTTGCAGCCGCTTCTTCAATACGAATCTTTTGTGTTATTTCTTGAGATGATTCTCCTGTTTTCTTCTCTGGACTTAGAAGCATTTTCTCAACTTTTTTTGCTTCCTTTTCCTCATTCTCTGCTCGCTTTTGTAGCCTGCGTATTTGTTGTTCTGCACGCTTATTGGCAATTGAAAGTGCATGTGGGTTTGTATGAGTCAGTGGTGTACCAACTTTCTCTGCAACGCCACCTTGTATTTTTTTCTTTCGACGCCATACTCTTGGTGCATCCATAATTGCTCGGACATCGCCGAATACACTCTTTGCGCCATCAGCAATGTACGTAGCCAGACCAATCATGTTTTTTAAAGGAGGCCAGCTTGCATTCTCATCTGGAAGGTCTTCTGAAAAACCAAATTTCTTCGCAATAACACGAACATATGGGTCTTTCCCTTTATGTAAAAAGAGCTCGCGAATAACAGTTCTAGCATTCTCTTTTTCTTCATCAGTACCTTTAAGGTTTCGGACATGACCGAGTCTTCCACGGAGTTGATCCATCATGTATTGCGTTATTGGATCGACAACATCATATACTTCAGCATTTGGGATCGTGTGTGCTTCAGCAATTAATGTGTTTGTTGCTACTAAAATTCTCTTAGAAGATGCATCTGTTTTTGGTGCCTTAAAAGCATTGAGTACAGATGACTTTCTATCTTTTGCATCTGCATGGTATACAAAGACTTCCACAGGAATATTTCTTTCTGCATGTGCCAACTGAATACGCTTTGCGTATTCATGGACGTTATCGCCTTTTGCGCAAATAACTGTATCTTTTTGATGAGGCTGTGGAATACCAAGTTTTTTTGCAGTATCGTAATCCTCAAAATGCGCCTCTTCGTACGACTTCCATGCCTCTTCTGTTCCTGGTGATGGCGGGTTTTCTGCGTCCCCAATACCAATATAGGCAATTGGTTTCATGAGGCCTAGTTCAATCATTTTCTCTTCAGAGATTGTTGGTGAACGCGTCCATCCTTCTACCCCTTTATCGTATCCCGTGACACCAATTTCAATAGGCAATGCACCACTATGCTGTGCCACACTATCGCCGATAGTATATGGGTTTAACCTTCCCGCTTCATCTATAAAGAGTGCTTTACACCTCTTTGCAAGTGCTTGTAAATCCTTTCTTATACGATCGTACTGCCGTGTAAGTGCAGCCCCATAAACAAGTGCAAATTGCGCTGGCTCGTCTTCATCCGGAACTGTTCTATACGCTGACTGATCAAGCGCAAGAGACTTATGTGATGTCGCAATATAGTAATCATCAAGATGCTGCAAAGCATGAGCGCTATCTCCTTTGAAACGAACATTTCCATTTGCCTCCTCCCTTTCTTGTGCTGGCTGAGGAACAATGTTGTTTTCAACATCAGGTAAGAACACTATTTTGCCTTCTGCTAAATCTTTGAATTCCTTGAGCATTTTCTGCGTTTTGGTATCCTCTACAGTTCTCTCAGAAGTACTGAGATATGTCGCTATTCGTTGATCTACTGTTGCGGACGCTTCGTCTTCTCCTTCTCTAAAGATTGCATAAAAAGGATCGGCAGCTTTCTTTGGCTGAGGGAAAACTGATGAAAATGCTTCACCATATCGTGCATTCATATCTCTCCAATACTGATTTATATCTGTTCTTTCTACGTTGTAAGGAGGTTGTAAAATACTAAATTGATCTCCATTTGCATTCTGTGCCATGTGCTCTTTTTTGACAAAGATCTGTGCACCAGTTGGAAGCTCCTGCGGAGATACATTATCTAAATGTAATAATTCTAGCTGTGCATCTCTAAATGCACGTGTAATGAGACCTGTTACCAAACTCTTTCCACTACCATACGGAGAACGGATAAGAAGCTTTGCCATTTCTTCACGATTTCCAGTACAGATATTTAATGCGGTCCATGCAAATAATGCTTTTTGATGATCCCATAACTCTTTGTCATTCGCCTTGAATGAATCCTTCTGCAATTCATCCCACACCATATACATTCGCTTCGTGAAGAGTTGAGAGAATTCATCAGACCCTACAAATTTCTCTGAATACCACTGCTCGTACGTTGGTTCTGTTCTTCCTATACTATTTTCGCTGTAATCTTCAGATGTCCATGACCATGCTTCCTCATCTTCATTTGGGAACACTTCTGCAATTTTCTGACGCATGTCGTCAAATATATGCGCTGCAGGAGATCGCTTTTTCCCACCTGTTTCATTCATAGAAACTGGTGCTGCTGGTGCCGTTGACACTCGGTTCTCGGATGGTGTTTTGATACTCATTAGTAGATGATTTTAGGATCTATTAGCCAATTTGACAAGAATCCTTTGCTGATTCTTTGCTCGATTTGCTTTATATCATTTTGCTTTATACTAGATATTGCGACTTAACCCCTTTTCCTATGAAATTTACCGCTTTCTGTAGCTGCTTCTGCCTGTGTCTTTTTCTTGCTCCGACACCAGCATTTGCTGGAAATCCACCTACAAATAACGAGTTTACAAAGGATTTTGGTCGATTTCGCTTCTATACAGGAAATAGGCCAACACACAGATCAATTACAAAAGCCACAAAAGACTATAGGGAATCACTTAGTATTGAATGGAAAGACTATGCATCAACACTTCAACGCGACGCTGCCCTTCGTCGCACAAAGCGTATCAAAACAGAAGCAGTGTCGAAACCTTTTACAACACGAGAACGATTTCGACTTCGTCGAACATACAAGTCCAGCAGTATGAGGCGACACTAAAGAAATTCCCCTTTTCGAACTTTAACGTAGTTCAATATTTCACGTGCAACATCGATACCTGTTGCTTCTTCAAAACCTTTGAAATATGGAGAAGAATTAATTTCACAAATTTGATACCCCTCTTTATCAAAGAGTATATCTACTCCTGCAATGTCAAGACCAATGATGCGTGACGATTCTACAGCTAACCACTCTATCTCTGGTGTCAGCTCTGCTGCTTCTACTGTTCCTCCTGCAGAATAGTTCGCCTTAAATGTGCCCTTCTTTGCCGTTCTTACCATGACGCCAATAGCACGCCCTCCAATAACAAATACACGCATATCACGTCCAAGACTAGAGTTAATACATTCCTGGATAATCATGTTTAAGTTTGGATCGAGTAAATCCATAGTGTCTTCTAGTTGCGAATGATCCTTACACATAACAATTCCCTTTCCTTCAGAGCCAGATACTTTTTTAAGGATCACTGGAAAAAAAAACTCTTTTTCAATGAGCTCTAAATCGAGCGGTGTCTTTGCTAATATTGTCTTTGGCACAGGAATATTTTCTAGTGCCAACATCTGAATAGATGCCATTTTGTCCATGGCATGTGAAATGCTTTCACTATTGTTTAATACAAACACGCCAAGACGTTCTAAGTGACGAATAACTGCACTAATAAAATAGTTTGTACCAGATCCTGTACGAGGAATAAGGCAATCTGGCAGCTTATCAATCTCTTGTTTATTGATGTAAATACTCTTTCTTCCTCCTCGTGTTGCAATAATCTCACACTCCTCAGGAGCAACCATTGTAATCTCGATACCCATTTCAGCAGCCACCTCTCTCATACGAATATTTTCGTACGTATCAAAGTTTTTAGCCTTTGCAAGAATCCAAATATTCATAAAAAGACACATGATCCTAAGGAATTTTTAAACGAATAGCTAGGAATTAGTACTATTTCTTCTCTGCACCTTTGTACGTTCCTTAAGAGATTAGAGCGCCAGTCGAACCTTATAACGATTTAATTCTTCAATAGATTTCGCACTTCTTCATGTATACTGTGCATATTCTTAACACTCTTATTTTATGAAAAAAATTACTACAGGATGGATAATAATCGTCGTCG
The DNA here is from genome assembly GCA_002772815.1 of Candidatus Peregrinibacteria bacterium CG10_big_fil_rev_8_21_14_0_10_42_8. Lineage (GTDB taxonomy): Bacteria > Patescibacteriota > Gracilibacteria > Peribacterales > Peribacteraceae > UBA2170. Next base: position 7,076 of record PFDQ01000002.1, on the reverse strand, counting down.
CCGCTGTACTCGGTCTCTGGCTATGGAGTGGTTATAATGGCCTTGTTACTGCTAATGAATCGGTAGAAGGATCGTGGGCTCAGGTAGAAACTCAGTACCAACGTCGTTTTGACCTTATCCCTAACCTCGTCAGTACTGTGAAAGGTGCTGCCGATTTTGAACAAGAAACATTTACCCAAGTAACCGCTGCGAGGTCACAATGGCAAAGTGCTGGCTCTCGTACAGAGCAGATTGCTGCTGCAGAAAACTTTGATGGCGCTCTTGGACGTCTGCTTGTCACTGTTGAAAGCTACCCACAACTACAGGCAACACAAGCATTCCGTGATTTTATGGTGCAATTGGAGGGAACAGAAAACCGAATCGCAACAGCGCGTCGGGACTTCAACGACACTGTTAGAGCGTTCAATGTACGTGTAAAGCGCTTCCCAACAAACCTACTTGCTGGCATGTTTGGGTTTGATGTAGCAGAATTCTTTGAAGCTACAGAAGGTTCTGACGAAGCACCAAATGTTGAATTCTAGTCGCTTCTTGCTTTTGGCATTTCTGGTTCTCTCTGCAGGAGGCACCACGTATGCATTCAGCGTTCCTGCATATGAGGGGTTTGTCACGGACCGAACAGGCACATTAAACAGTACTGAAAAACAGGAACTCGAAACTGTACTGACTACGTATCGAGCAGAGACCAGTAATGAAATTGCTATTCTCCTTGTAGGCACACTTGATGGTGAAGCCATTGCAGATGTTGCCGTTGAAGTAGGAAGAAAATGGGGCCTCGGACGAAATGATGTTCATAATGGTATTTTAATTCTTGCTGCCATCGACGACAGAGAGATATTCATTGCAACAGGATACGGACTAGAAGGTGCCGTGCCTGACTTACTTGCTAGTCAGATTATTGAGAGTGAGATCACTCCTCAGTTTCGTAATGGTAACTACTTTGCGGGACTCCTGTCGGGTGTTACTGCACTGCAGTCTGCTATTGGTGGCGAATACGAGCCAACTCTCACAAGTGGTACATCAGACATAAATATGATGAACGCTCTTCTATGGTTTATGTTTTTTGTTTTTCCTTGGCTTGGTGCCATTCTTGGTCGGACGAAATCATGGTGGCTTGGTGGCGTTATCGGAGCTATTGGAGGTGCTGTTCTGTGGCTCATGACCTTTACTGTCTTTGCTATCCCCTTCTTTGCACTCCTTGGCTTACTATTTGACTTTATCGTATCGAAAAACTTCAAATCTGGAAGGCGTCACAACCCTTGGTATGTTGGCGGCGGCTGGGGTCCTGGAGGTGGAAGCAGTGGTGGCTTTGGTGGCTTTGGCGGAGGATCTTTCGGTGGCGGTGGAGCAGGCGGGAAGTGGTAAGAATAGGAGAGGAAGCACACTGTTTTAAACAATTTTCAGAAATGCTACGATTACATCTGCATGCTGAATCAGCATTGCAATGAGAACGGAGACACCAAGCCCCACAAGAAGTCGAAATATATCTTTTCCCACAATTGGGAACACTTCTTGGAAGGTGTATTCCTTTCCCATCATGGTCGAAATGGCGAGTTCGCGACCGGAAAGCAAACCGATAAAGACCCACGTGGTACTCATTGGTATGCTACTCCACTCCTTAAATACAAGGAGGATAACCGCATAACAGAAATCGATAATAGTTGCACTTCGTATATAGCTGGTATGTGACTTTTCTAAAACGATATTCTGTATCTTTCCACCTCGGATTTTAAAGATGTATGCAAGACCAATAATAAATGATGTAAGCACAAACAAGAGCAAGGGTAGATCGAGTTGACGCGGGAGGAAGACCGCAATGTTGGCAACATCATGTGAAAGCCATGTGTACCAAAGAAACCCTGTTGCAGACCATTGTAATACCCTCCAGTACGACTCGTGCGACTGCGGGAGCGGATTGTTTTTATTATCCCACTTGTATACAAGGATCCATAGTATGTAGGCAACGACAGCAGCAAGACCGTAGCCAATCGCCGACTTCATCAGTATTTTTTCGAATACGAGCGACGAAGCAAATGCCGATAGTACTAGTAGCGAGGTGGAGACAGGAATACCCTTACGCGTTAAGATTACCAAGCCCAGCGGTGCCATAGCGTGGTACCACTTAATCTCTATCAATGGAATTTTCGCCAGTCTCCCCGTAGCAATATCTCCTCCATTAGCAATGTAACTCTGTACAATGACAAGGGTTAAAATAGCCGACGTAAAGAGCCACAAGTAGTACCATTTGGTATTTTTATTAGATGCAATAAATGTCCCAAGTGTCTGAATGCTATCGTTTCCGATAACAGAATATGCTGCCAACAAAAAACCGATAATCATCCAAAGAGAAATGTGCTCCATAAAAATAAATCGTATAAAAAAAGTATTAACCCCATGCTACAGCATGTATGCGATAGATTGAAATATAGTGATAACGAGGGGACTACATTTGATATTTATGCATCCCATTCTGTGAACTCTTTTCCGTCTATGAAGTAACGCATGTCTTCAATGTCTGGGAACTGCTGCAGTGTTTTTTTAATAGGACTTTTAACTGTTGCCTGTATACAGGCTGCATTATTTAAATATTGTAACGCACCACTTGAAAAATCTATTGTCGCTATACCATCTTGTATACTAAGACCAGTGTAATACGATAGTAACGGTTCAACATCGTTTCCGAGGTACCCAGAAGCATTAGAGAAATTGTCCGTCAAGCCCATGTCATTCTCTTCTTTTGTAGTCCCCTTAAGCAATTCTCTCAGCGTGGCATCAGCAATATTTGTTGTATGAGGGATAGTGCGAGTAACCTGTTTTGTTGCACTGCAATCACTATCGATGATTGTTTGCCTGTCACCAAAATACAACATAACTTCTCTGTCTTTTTCCGCATCTTGAAAAAACCGCCAACCCAATACTATTGCCAGTACGAGAAGGAACCCCGAGATGATGATATACGTATTTTTTATGAGGTTATTATATCAGATTTGATTCTGGTGACGAGGGGTTTACAGGTTACCAAGCATGTCATTATACAATTCATGTATTCTTGCCCACCTGAACAACCAGTCTAGCTTCTCTACATTCAAACGAGATTCCAGGTTTGATGAGATCTCCATCCTGATCTCGAATCACCTCTATATTCAATTCCTGCAAGAATATTTTGATATCATCTGCAAGTTGGTAAGCTTCCCAGTCACTTAATACATTTGAAACTTGAACATAACTTTCTGTGCATAGTGACAATTTTTCTTTAAGTTCTTCGATTATTTTATCATTCAGATGCCTATCGGGTGGTGTGGCATTGATAATTGTGTGGGCTGCCTGTCCTCCAAATTGGAGTATGCTGATAACTTTATCCCCGTTTGATAGCGCAATAGCAAGAAGTATGAAACCCAACAAAGTCCATACTTGCCAATTCCACTTCCTCTTCTTCAGAAGAGCTATGAAAAACTGCTCTAAGTGCATCATATAAAACCAGAAACTTATATATGGTGTCTATTTTACGCTCATTTCCACTCTCCCCTAATCAACTTCTCCTTTTTCTCTCGATTCCAACCTTTGATCTGTATTTCTCGTTTACGGGCTTCAGATTTTGTTTCAAACAGTGATGAAATATATACAAAGTGATCTAATCCTTGATCATGAGCAAACTTTGCTCCTTTGCCTCGATTATGATCTTTAATGCGACGATGAGGATCAGTACTGATACCTGTGTAGTATCTGCCAGTGCGTGCTTGCGCGATATAGACATGCCAAGACATATACCAAAATTACGTCTCCCCATGACTTGTGACTATACCTTCAAGAAAATTTTGATGTATCAATCTGTTTTTTACTCTTCAGTTAGACTGCTTCGACGTTCTATATGCACATAGAACAGAGTGAGTGGAAGTGGGCAGTTCGATTCGCTGCGCTCACTCACTGTCATTCGACTCTTCGTAGGTAATGAATGGCCCGAAGCGAAGCGAAGGACCATGAGCGAGGCTCCAGAGAGCAGTTGGTAATGGACTCTTCGACTCACTCCGCTTTGCTACGTTCACTCAGACTCATTCGCCTCGGCGAAGAGGTGGCCCGAGCGCCGAAGCGCGAGGACCATGAGCGAGGCTCCAGAGAGCCGAGTCGAATGGTGCCCAGGAGAAGACTCGAACTTCCACAGGATTGCTCCTACACGCCCCTCAAGCGTGCGCGTCTACCAATTCCGCCACCTGGGCATGCACAAGGGAGATTGTAGCAATTTCAGAGCAAACGGATAGGGGTTTTGCGTAAAAAGTGTCTTACTTCCAAAATCTCCTGAACAATGCCTCTGCCAATAATCTTTTTTGTATAAATAATTAGTACAAGTTTTTAATTTAATTAAAGCCATTTGTAGAGGATTATGACAAAATTGCTTCTATCTAAAATAGGTAAATTTTGCTATACTAATAGAGTCAGTTAGTTAAAGAGCTTGCTCATTAATTGTCTGGCATAAATAAAGTCGTCTAAGGGTTCGTCCCTGGGCGGTTTTATTTATGTATCGATATGTAACTCTATTCTCTTGTGCCTTTTTCTTGATAAAAAGGCACGAAAAATCAAGTCAGTTGCTAACTCACTCAAAGAAATAATCCTTTGTCCCACCTGTGCGTACCCTCAACCCCCGGCGTGCCGGGGGCATTCGGGCACTAGAAAAGAGTACACATGATTATTCTTTTCGCTCAAACAAACGCAACTGACAAACGAACGTCCAGCCACGCCTCACATGTGAGGCGTGGCCAGCCACTGTAGTATGGACGAAGATCACACCGCTTCACGCTTACTTAGTGACGCAGGTTTACCCAGGAGCGCACAGCTATGTTCTCTCAATATTTCTTCGTTCATATCAGTGGCGAAGATTTTTGGTTACTTTTGATCTTTCAAAAGTTACAAAAGGATTATGTACTAAAAGCCCTAACCATCTCCTGCTTATACTCAGGAGCCTTTGCACATTCTGGACAAGCATCAATAATATTCTGCACTTCACTCTGTAATATCTGCAAATTCCCGAGACTTATTTCCTCTGGCATTTGTGAGTTATGCAGCATTTTTGGCGTGATCTGCGTCATACGGTCTTCTTCATTTTTGACATAGACTGCAGACCAATCATCAAGGTACTGAAGGCCCCAATGAGGGTCATTCTGCAATATATCTATATAGGGAATTGGATTTTTTCCTGTTTCGAGACTGTAGTAAATAATAGCATGCGTAAAATCGTATTCTGTAGAAAGTTCATTCCACTTCTGTACATCGAGCCCTGCCTCAATAGCCCGTGAAATATAATCGTAACCGTAATCGAGATTTCGCCCATCCAAAAACACCTTATGCCCTCTAAAAATTAACTCCCCACCTGCATTGTAATTATTAAACATATTTCCTGTGATACCACTTGAATGAATAAATTCTGATGCACCTTTCAGTGGAGTAAACTCTCCAAAACCAAAAAGATTATTGTGCATGTTATACGAATACGCCTGAAGAAGTGTTGCAGTCGTTAATATGAAAAGTGCAGCAATAAGAAAAATTTTTCGCATATGAAACTCTGAGTGTTTTAATTGATGAATAGTTAGTGCAAGCGCAGCGACGATAAACAATACTTCGTGACGAACGGCACTCTTTGATAGATATCCAATACCCAGCAAGATAAGTGTGCTACAGAGAAGATGACGTCTTCCCTTGAAGCATGCAGCGAGAACAATAACCCAGAAAATTCCAACATGCTTCAGGTACTCACCAAGTGGTACTGACTGCCACTCGGCAATAAGGTCTGTTGTTTTATCGCCCATCAGTACCCACATGTACCTGATGTTATCAAACCCACTTGGCGTTAAGAGAAGAGCAAGGCAGGAGAGAACGCCAACAAGAACGAGCACCAGCATTTCTTTTCGTTCTGCCCTATCGGCTAACCGCTGTATTCCGAGGGTGCCAAACACTGCAATACCGATAACTCCTGCTGCTCCATGAAGGTTACTCCAGAGTACAATCAGAAGTGGTAACACCATTACTGTATACTTTTTTTGATCAATTTTTTTATCTTCTATATAGGCTAAAACGATATACATCACTATTGAAAACATCAAAATAGTAAACAAGTGTGGCCTATCGATTATTGCTGGACGAGCAGCAATGGCTGCCAGCAAAGAGAGCCCTGTGTTTATCCACAGATTCCGTCTATCAAGCAAAAGAGGAAGGCCAAAGATGACACAAACTATAACCATTCTCAACATAATAATTCCGGTATACCCTGTGAGGTCATGCAGTAACGAAAAAACAATTTGTGCCAACCATTCATGATTGGCAAGGTACGCTTCCCCTGCACGCGTATATGCAAATGGGTCTGTCACTATCCATCCTCCGTGACGAAGCAGCTTCCCTGCTTTGATGTGCCACCAGAAATCTGCATTCCCTACCTTAAATGTAAATAGATAGAAAAATAGTACTGCAACTATTATTGGAAAGATAACGCGAAGAATTCTCATATGTGCTATACTAACAGATATGCAATTCATCAGTATATTCATCGGCCTTCTTAGTATCTTTAGTACTCATACAGTACAAGCACAAGAAATTGAAACCAATGAGCTTTATAAGAAACAATGCATTACTGCACTACGGATAAGTCCAGCACTTGCAGAAGTGGGAACATATAGCTTGCGCGTCGATGAATGTATTGCTGATAAAGAGTATGCTGAGTTAAATCTTTCACGAAGGGGAGGACGTACACAAGCGCGGATAGAAGAAATACAAGAGCGTATTACCACTGACAACCGAGCACGAATTTCCCGAGTTATCCCTCCAAAAGAAACATACGAAGAGCGTTTTGATCGGTTTCAAGAAATAAATAGCGCAGAAAATGCATACCGAATGCTTGAACAAAACCGAACGACAACACGGGAAAGCATCTACCAAAGAGCTCAAACTCGTGACACAGGATATGACGCATACAAGCCAGTTGTCACACCTTCTGTACTCGAAAAACGAATCACCTATACACGACCATCTCGAAGGCTTATTAAGGAAGATGCCCTTATGCAGACGCGAAGTAGTCGGTTTGAGTCTGGAGATGT
>PFDQ01000035.1:4267-9590 GCA_002772815.1 Candidatus Peregrinibacteria bacterium CG10_big_fil_rev_8_21_14_0_10_42_8 | reverse complement strand
TTATAACTTCTTACGCCCACATTCTTCTTGTGATAATCTACCCCCACTAAAGTACTACCTAACTGTCGGGCAGACTGGGGCTTAGTACAATAATGCTTACTTCTCTTCGCTTACAACAACTGTAAGGTTTTCTTTCTGACCAGCAACGTCAACATTTGCAATGAACTCTCCGATAGCCTTTATTTGCTCTGGAAGAGAGATAGATGCTTCATCGATCTCGATTGAATGCTGTTCGCGAAGTGTATCTGCAATAAGCTTTTCTGTAATTGCTGCATAAAGCTTTCCAGTCTTTGTAGCTTTCTTTGATAGTGTGATGCTCTTTCCAGAAACAGCAGAAGCTGCTGCAGCCTTAGAATCGAGCTCTGTCTGACGCTCAATCGCACGTTTACGGATGATCTCTGCGTAACGACGACGTACCGTAGGAGTAGCAATCATTGCTTGGCGACGTGGCAATAAGCAATTAAGTGCATAACCGTCACCAACGAGGAGAAGGTCGTCTTTTTTACCGATACCTGGGATGTCTTGTAGTAGTAGAACTTCCATAAAAAGTGAATTAAAAAGCCGAGAGATTTTAGTTAACCTTAGGGCTGCAGTCAAGGGTAAAGTACCCTTCACACAACAAAAAAGAACAAATTGCAAGATATTCGCTTCAAATAGGCTATTTAACTACAATGACGTGAAAAGCCAAGGGGTAAATGACCACCAACTTTTCCCTGGTTTGAAGATTTTTTCTTCCTTGAGGTACCAATTATGAATAGTTGTGAATCTATCTGAATGAAGAGACAGGGACTGAAGCTCTATACCCTTTACAGTTTCATGATATGCAAACGCATATTCTGGGCTGTAGAGGAATATCGCTGGAACATCATCCCGCAAAACATCTTGAAGTTTATTAAGAGCATCTTGTCGTTCTTTGTCGTCTCCTGTCTTACGAATAATCTCTAGGAGGCCATCAGCTGCAATAGAGGAATATTGTGAAAGGTTGTATGCATCAATGCGAAGGTCAAACTTACTATCAGTTAATTTCTGCATTCCAGCACTATGCCAGTATGGATACGAATCCAAATTATCAAGAAGAGACTGCCCAAAGAGAAGCATGTCATATTCCCTTGATACGAGCTTGTCCTCAAACTCTTGGCGTGTCTTTGGAATGACGACACTAACATGAACACCAAGCTTCCCCCACTCTGCAGCAATAAGATTTGCCACCTTCTGATACTGAGGAGGAGACGGACTTGTAAGGAGAACTAATGACAAACGATCTCCATGTGAATTAATGCGAATATCAAATGGGTCTGTTGTTAGACGTCTACGAAGCATTCCTTTCTCTAGATACAGATCCGCAACTGTAATAGAATTTTCACCAGTGAGATCACCATTGCGAGTTCTTATAAAGCGTTCAAGAAAGTCCTGTTCTATAGATGCACGTTTGTATTCACGGTCATCAGCAGTTCGCCATACGTAAAATGAATCTATGGGATTTCCCTTTTTATCAAGAAGCCGAACAAGATTATCTCCAAGTTTCAAAGATCCAGTCCCACCGTGTGTCGGTAGTGCAGCGATCCACTCATCTGGGTTATCTGGATGCACAGATATAGGTAATCCGTTTAATGTACTACCGACATCAGCATCAAGAAGAGAGCCTGTAACAGCAAGAATTGCCCCAGTATCGAGGAGAACAATAGGAGAAATTTTTAATGCCCCAAATGAATTAGCCTCATGTTTTTCTAATAATCGTTGAAGACGAACCTTCTCTGGAAGGTTCCAATCAGATTCAAAGAAGGCTCCCTGAGCAGCTTTAGGGTCGTACACATATCGCCAATCAGTTGCATCAAGTTCGAGAAGGGGAGTATCAACCACAAGTTTTTCATGAATAGCATCAACAATCATTTGCTTATTTGTCGCCTTCTGAAGGCCTATACGTAGGTTCTTATCTTGCAGAATTGTCTTATCAAGATTAAAGAACAACGCAACATACTGTGGAAGTGAGTATTGAACTGCAATAAAACGGCGAGGAATAAGGTTATTACCTACTTCATCTTGAGGGACATTTCTCACACCATCAAGGTTACGAATGTCTGAAAGAAGAGTGGAGTAGTCTGGGAAAATACGAAAAATAACCTGATTTAAACGATGCTCAGGAGGAATAGGACGCTCGAAACGCTGTAGTGTGATCTCTGTAGAGAGCTCTGTTGGAACCAAGCTTTTAAATGCATACGGGCCTGCTCCAATAGGATGGAAGGCAAAATCGAGCACTTGATCGAACTTCGAAATAGGAACTCCTTCAAATGCTTTTTGAGGAATAAGACCAAGTGTGAGGTTACTTGCGAAGAAACTGTATGGCTCATCTAAGCGGAACTGGACAGTTCTGTCATCTATCTTTTCTATAGAAACTCCGAGGAAATTTTGACGAAGAATCTGATTAGGGAAATCAGGATCTTGAATAGATTGGAACGTAAAAACGACATCGTCAGCTGTAACAGGGTGTGGGTTCTCCGGAGTATCATCGTGCCAAACAATGCCCTCCTTAAGCTTTACAGTGTAAAGCTTCCCCTCAGCACTTACTCTTAGCGTTGCTAAATCTTCTTTGATCTTCTTTGCAACGGGGTCGTACTTTAACAGCCCAGAGAATACGAGTGAAACAATATCTCTATTTACATCATTAGTGACAGTAAACCACGGAACAAGAGACTGCATATTTCCAACAGACCCTTCGATATATGTTCCACCATTAGTTGGGACAATAACAGTATTTGCATTATAAAACTTACGAAGCAGGATAAACAGCGTCACTAAAAAAACAAACCCAAATATCAAAAGCAATGTACGGTGTCCTATGCGTTTACCCGATGAATTGCGAAAAAAATCTTGCATACCAACCAGCACAGTGTAGCACTAATACACGTACCAGCGAACAATTGAGAGTGCAAAGAATGCAACACTCAACCATACGGATGCTTTATAAATAAGCAATTCTGCTCCTCGTCTTTGAATAACGTTTGTTGTACCAGATCCACCAAATGTAGCAGACAAACCAGAAGCTCGTGATTGCATAACGATAGTGACAATCAGGAGTACAGCGATGATGGAATGAAGGATTTCTAACATGGTAACTACTGTGGAAGTAAGTGGTGGGCGCAGAGGGAGTCGAACCCCCGACCCTCTCGGTGTAAACGAGATGCTCTAGACCAACTGAGCTATGCGCCCGAACTCACGTATGATACTAACATTTAACCAAAATTCAACAATTTCCGCTAATTAGGCTCATGCAGAGCATGTGATATACTTGACATATATTAATATACTCAGTATAGTCATCTCCTTTTTGTTACCCATTATGACTATGAGTATTGCTCAGAGCACCTCTCGGACCCGAATGATTGGACTTCTCAGTCTAAGCGCCCTCTTTGTAACTATACTTCATAGTGTAGTAGCAGGTCTGCCTACACATACCGCATCTGCTGTATTTACAGAATGTGCAGATGGAATCGATAACGATCACGATGGTCTAACAGACTACCCACAAGACCCTCAGTGTCTTTCGCTTCATGATGACAGTGAAGGCCCTACTGGACGAGGACTTTTCGTTTCACTCAGTGATGGACTAACAACTGTTGCACCAAATGGACACATGACATACACGGTATCTCTTCGCACAGAACGTGAAGAAGGAATGGTTGTTGATGTGTACTTCCAAATGCCACACCAGACAAACTTGCTCTCTATCTCTGATGGAGGAAGCAGAAGTGAAGAAATTATAGTTTGGAAAAATGTATCTGTTTACCCAGGTAAACTTCGACCACTCTACGTTAATGTAAACGTAACACCACACGCTGAAGAAAATCTTCTCCTTGTTGCAGAAGCAGTTGCTGAAGGTGAGAAGTCTACAGACACAACTCGTGTGGAGCTTGATGAAGCATCACGAACACGAGAACTACTACAAATGAAAGTATCTGTTACAGATGGAATGAAGTATGCACAACCGGGTGAAGTACTTAACTATGTTGTTGCAGTTCGTAACCCAACAAACGATGAACGTACTGTTGATGTTCGATTGCAAATTCCTACGGATACAGAAGTTGAATACGTATCTGGAGACTACACAAGTAACAGACAAGCAATTGTTTGGAGCAATCAAGTTATCGGACCACAAGGTGTTCGTGAGTATAAAGTATCTGTTCGTATCGACTCGAATGCTCAAGAGTTCTACATGATTCGCACACATGCTTCAGTAGGTGCTGCAAAAGCTACAGATACAACATCTGTCCACACAGGAGTGCTGCCAACATCTATTCTTGTATCAACAACTGATGGACTTGATCAAATTGTTCCAGGTGCACTTGTTACATACGACATTGCTGTTGATAACATCTCAAACCAACTTGCAACAGAAGTTGATGTCAACAATGCACTACCACAGCACCTCGAATTCGTTGATGCATCAGAAGGTGGATACTGGACAGGAAAGAACGTTCGATGGGAAGGTCTGACAGTTGCACCAAACGGAAATCGAACACTTCGTGTAACAGGACGAGTACGAAGCGATGCACCACTAGGTGAAAGATTACGAAATACAGTATCAGTAAAAGATTTTGAAGCTGTCGACTACACACATGTAGGCAATACTATTGCTGGAGCAGGTCTTGCTCAGCAGAAGAGTGTGCTTATCTCTAAGCACGCAGATAGAAATGAAGTTCAACCAGGAGATACAGTGATGTACACTGTGTCACTACAAAATACGACAGGAAGAACCCTCTACAATGTTCTTATTGAAGACCGTATGGATTCAGACCATGTTCGAATCCTCAATGCATCATCTGGCACGACAGACGGAAACAGTGTGTCATGGGTTATCCCAGAGCTTGGTGCAGGAGAAGATTGGTCAACTGTGTACAATGCTCAAATAGACTACCGTGCTCCACACGGTGTAGTAATTCCAAACGTTGTAACAGTAAGTGGTGATGGTATGGAAACAATCTCACTAACAGAGCGTATCTCTACATCACACATTAACGTGATCTCAAACCTACCACCAACAGGGGCAGCATTCGATGCACTCTTCCTTGCTCTTACAGGACTTCTCGGTGCAGGACAAACGCTAGCACAGCGACGAAGACTTGTATAAAAATCATAATGTATATATCAAAAAAGAGCCTCAGTGTTGAGGCTCTTTTTAAAATTCATAACATACCTCTTATCCGAGTGAGTTTAAAATCTCAGACATAAGATCAACAATGAGTGAGAAATCGAGATCGAAAGGAATATCAAGAAGCTTTGCAAGGAATGCAACGATAAAGAATGCAAGGAACGACACAAATAATCC
>PFDQ01000035.1:0-4222 GCA_002772815.1 Candidatus Peregrinibacteria bacterium CG10_big_fil_rev_8_21_14_0_10_42_8 | reverse complement strand
CAAACCAAGTGCAACAAATGTTGCAATGATTTCAAGGATACTTGCATTTTCAAGAAGTTCTCTTAGCATAAATAGTTGGGGAATTAAGAATTGGGCTCTATAACTTTCAAGTTAACACGTTTATTTGCATTACCACCTATAATGCGAAGCAAAGTGCGTAATGCTTTAATAGTCTGTCCACCCTTGCCAATGAGCTTGCCCATATCAGGCTCTGAAACAGATACGGTGAGAAGAACACCGAGATCATCCTCAGTTTGATCAATCTTCAACTGGTCCTTGTCATCGACAAGTGCCTCGAGGACATACTCCAAAAACGAGTATCCAGGTAAATCCGTTGATTCGTTGATATCAGACATAAAGTAGCGACAGTGTAGATGTATTTTTATTATTTGTCATCTTTATCTGCCGTAGCCTCAGCGGAGGCAGGCTCTTCTTTCTTTTCCTCTTCAGCAGGAGCCTCTACTGTTTCTTTTGGAGCTTCCTCAGCAACAGGAGCCTCTTCTATTGGAGTCTCAACAGGTGCAGGAGCTTCTTCTTTTGGTGCATTTTTTGCTGCTTCAGCAGCGATTTCTTCTTCTGAAGGGTTCTTTTTCTTCTTCTTTGAGTATCGTTCTGTGTGCTTTTCAAGCCCCTTCATACCATTTTTCGTAAGCAATCGAGCTAATGTATCTGATGGCACTGCACCCATACTCATCCAGTACTGAGCACGTTCTGTATTACAGACGAACTCTGAAGGATCACGAGTTGGAAGGTAGTGCCCAAGAATCTCGTTAAACTTACCTTTAGCTGCGTTACGCTTATCTGCCACCACAATTCGATATGTAGGGTTATTTTTATTACCGGTGCGTTGTAGTCGAATTCTAAGCATAATTTCCGACAAAGTGTAGGTAAGCTCTGGCCACTGCGCAAGCCAATTCTATAGAAATTACCTATTTCTTGACCTGATGATTGAAATTGCAGAAATAGAGATCCCATCAATACTATTTAAATGAGACTTTAATTCATCTGATTTCTGGTTCAATTCCTGCATAACAACAGAATTTAAGCACTCAATAGTAAGAACACCATCTTTAATGGTCGTCACAATACAGTGCTCTGCAATATCGACAGAAAGAGCATGAAGCCAATCGATGGTTAAGTACACAGCATACGATGCTCCTGCCTGGTCTTTTAGACCTCTCTTAGCAAGTACCTTTGGTATGAGGGCGCTTATTTTATCCATGAAGAACAGATGACAGTATATCACTTGTCTGAATAGCGGCATTTTCCCACGTATAACAATCCTCTGGAGGAGTGCTTTTGGTTGGTGGATTCTTCAATGCATTTGCAATAGATGCGATATTTGGTGAAACAAGCATTGTTGTTGGGCCAGAAACCTCGGGTATTGCTGTTGCGTCAACCGCAATGACTGGGCAACCAGATGCCCTTGCTTCAAGAATTGGAAGACAGAACCCCTCATACAGTGAGGTGGTGACAAAGCACATCGCTGTTGCATAAAAAGAAGGGAGGTCATCAAAAGAAATATCTTGAAGTAAGAAAACACCATCATGGAGCTTCAACGTTCTGGCCTCATTACCACTAGAAACAAGTACCAAAGCAGGCGGTGAAGATAATGAGCGATGAGCATCAACAAGCATTTGAACATTTTTGTGCTCTTTTGCATTACCAACGTATAAAAAGAATGTTGTTGGTAGATGATATTTTTCACACACATCAACTGTTGCCTTTGAAGTAAAGAGGGGACTGACACCTTCTGTTACAATAGATATCTTCTCTGCAATACCACTCCCATAGACAGCTAGAAGCTCAGACTTTGTATACGAACTCACAGCAATAATATGTTTCGATTTCATCACAGCCCTTTTCATAAGCATTCGATAGGCCAATTGCTTGATGAACGATGTCTGATTTGGATACCGATGAAGAATAAGGTCGTGAATTGTTACAACAAACGGAACTGGACAGAAAAACGGAACGTTAAAATGCGGTGAAAAGAACAGATCAAGATGAAGCTTTTTAAATAAACGAGGAAAGGCAAACTGTTCTGTTAGTGTGTAGTGACCAAAATCTGCAGTAATTATGGCAACATGGCTTGGTATTGCATCAAGCCACGCTTTATCTGATGATCGGACAAACAATACAAAGTCGTCTGTACTCGAATGCACAAGCTGGGTGACAAGCTCTCTGGTGTATGTTCCAAGTCCAACACCCTTGTGAGCAAACCGACAATCTATTCCGATTAACGCCATAACTTCTCTATGATACCTGCATGACAATCAAAGAGGCACTCGAATCGGCAGAAATTGAACCACTCGATGCAGAAATACTTCTGAGTAGTATTCTAGAAAAGCCTCGCGAATATATCATTGCTCATAATGATAACGAGCTAAGCATGGAAGAGCTCTTAACGTGGAGCGAGTTCCATCAGCGTCGATTGGACAAAGAACCAATTGCATACATCACAGGAACGAAAGAATTTTATGGAAAACAATTTCTTGTGAATAGCAATGTATTAATTCCAAGACCAGCAACAGAAATACTTGTCGATCTCGCATTAGACTTCCTCCACACAGAGAAAGCAGAAGTACGAGATAGTGACACGGGTATTATTGCTATCGCAGTACCAATGGGGGATATGACAGATGTTCAATCAGTTGTAGATGTCGGCACAGGAAGTGGGTGCATAGCAATCACTATAAAGATGCAAAGACCTGATCTTGATGTTTATGCCACAGATATATCACCTGAAGCGATAAACATCGCAAAGCTCAATGCAGATAAATATGTTGTAAAAATTTACAACACTGAAGGGTCACTCTTAGAGACACTGAAAAATATGCGTGACCCATTTATTGTTGTTTCAAACCCTCCGTACATTCCAGAAGATGAAAAACTGATGAAAGATGTCGTAAACTACGAACCGCATCTAGCACTGTTTAGTGGAAAAGACGGGGGAGACCTACTCCGAGAATTGATACACCAAGCAATTGCTCATCCACTGTGCAAAGGAATTGTTGTGGAATGTAAGAAAGAACATCGCAGTCTCTTTGAAAAAATACAAAGATCAACGTAACATATCGACGTGCAGAAATTTCTTCCACTCCTTGGCTCCGTATCATCTGTGATCGGTGCACAATGGGGTGACGAAGGAAAAGGGAAGATGGTTGATATCCTCGCAGAGGAATACGACGTTATTGCTCGTGCTTGTGGTGGTGCAAATGCTGGACACACAATTGTCGTTAATGGGACAAAGCATGTGTTTCACCTAATGCCTTCTGGTTGTTTACATTCGGATAAGCAGATTGTTCTTGGGTCTGGTCTTGTGATTCACTTGCCAACACTACTTGAAGAGATTAGCACACTCGCTGACCACGGTATCGATGTTGTTAGCAGGCTTCACATTTCATCTGAGGCACACATAGTGTTTGACTACCATAAAGAGATCGATGGAAAACTGGAAGAAGAGCGAGAAAAACAAAAAGGAGAGAAGATCGGAACAACAAAGAGGGGAATTGGTCCTGCGTATACCGATAAAGCAGCACGCACTGGCGTACGAATGGAGCAACTTAACGGAGACCTTTCAAGCATGATGAACGAACGTGTAGCTAGTACAAAAAAAACGTTCGGCGTCGATATTGACGTGAAAAATGAAATTGCACACCTCGAAGCTGCAAAATCTCTAATCGGAAACCGAATCACAGATACAGTGAAACTTCTCCATGGGTATCGTGAATCAGGAAAATCCATCTTAATCGAAGGAGCTCAGGCAACATTGCTTGATATCGACCATGGCTCATATCCATTTGTGACGAGTTCATCAACAACGCTCGCAGGAGCATTACAAGGATTAGGACTTCCTCCGAACTGCGTCACATCGTGTATCGGAATCGCAAAAGCGTATTGCACACGTGTTGGGTCTGGAGATTTTGCAACAGAGGCAACAGGTGAAGCAGCAGACAGACTGCGTGATAGAGGAGGGGAATATGGTTCAACGACTGGGCGACCTCGTAGAACTGGATGGCTTAACATTGATGATTTGAAATTTGGTGCAGCACTCAACGGGCATACACATTGGAACATTACAAAGCTCGACGTCCTCGACGAAGAAGAGGTGATTCCTGTAATGACAGGAGGAAAAATGATCGAAATGAAAGGGTGGCAAACATCTACTGCAGGACTAACAGATTTTGATGCATTACCAGAAAATGCACAGAAATATATA
>PFDQ01000046.1 GCA_002772815.1 Candidatus Peregrinibacteria bacterium CG10_big_fil_rev_8_21_14_0_10_42_8 | reverse complement strand
CAAATGGCTAGACTGGTTAGAGCACAATGTGCACTTTTTATATGGCTCGTTCGGCAAAGCGAACTCGACCCAGCTGAGCTACAGCCCCACATACTGTTAGACGAAGGACAGTATAAGCAAAAAACCTATTTGCAAAGGCGAAAAGAGGTAGTTTTTTACGTTACTATTTCTTCAAGTCTTCCCTGTTCTACCGCAGATTTGATTTCAAGCCCAATACGTTCACCAACACTCATAGGTTCTCCATGAAGATAGCCAGAATAAGGCGTTGCTCGAACTCCAGGACTACCAGGGATACGGAATGAGACATCAAAGATAACAATATCCTCTCTCCCTTCTTCTGCTACCACCGCACCTTGAAGTGCAAATGGACCAATCATTCCCTTGCCTGATGGGTCGAGATCTTTTGGAAGTTTCTTACATTGAGCCACAAACTTCTCACCCATATCAAATGCTTTTTCGAGAATCGACTCTTTTACAGTGCAAGCGATATGCCCTGTTTCGATCATCTTCATTGGCACCTCTTTAAGCGCCTGCTCTTGCTGGTCACACGTCATACGAAGGAAGCCATCAAGGTTGGTTTGACGACGTGTATCTGTTCCCATGAGCTCTAGCTCTCCTGTGAGCGGACTATAGAAGTAATTGAAGTTTACTGGCGCTCCAACAATGAACTCTTCGATAGTTGCCTGTCTCCAGTTGGCCGCCACCTTTCCTGCGGCTTCAAGTGCAGAGCCTTTTTTCTCCCAATCGTCCTTACTCTTTACAAGGAAAAACGCGCGCTCATAACTTCGATCTGCCTCCGCAGCCTTCACTAAACACAGTCTGTCGATGTCTTCTGGCTTCGCAAAAATCTTTGGTGTTCGAATACCCGCATCCTGAAGTAAATGATACTGATTATATGGCTGATCTCTTTCTTCAATTTTCAGTAATGTTCGAGATCCAAAAATTGGTACGTTGAAATTATTTTCTACCTGAGAAAAATCATCAAAGTAGACCCAAAAATATCTGTTATGTACAAAAATTGTATTCATTTTTCTGAGCTTCTCTTGGACATCCTCATCAAGTACACCGTCAAAACCTTTCTTTACAATGACACTATCGATACACCCGCGCTCACCGTTGGTTTTGTAATACTTTTCAAATGTTTTTTCCCTTCCTTCTCGTGCAATACAGACAGTATGAAACCCAAACTGTTTTGCACCATGGCTCACATCGAGTGCACTATGACCACCAAGAACACCAACAGTAAGGTTTGATGTATCGTAGCCATTGAGAATGGAAGTTATATCCATTATTAACCGAGAATATCTGCGAGCCTGCCTGCTGCAATTGCCTGCTTAATATCGAGTGCGACGCGTCGTCCAGTGCTCATTGGTACATCGTATCGTAACGCTGTATACGGTGAACCATCAACAAAAGGATTTGTTCCTGCAACAATACGGGCACTAATTTCAAAACAGTAAATTTCAAGTTTTCGTGTCACAATACACTCCAAGCAAAATGGCCCAAACAAACCTTTGCCATTAGCGGTAATCTCTTTACTTACCTTCACAACATTCTCTCCCATTTCGAGGAATGTCGGAAGGAGTGATTCCCGAACAACAATTGGGATATTTCCAACAATGGTATAACTTGTATGAATATTCGCAGCGAGTTGATCCTCTGCCTTAATACGACCAATACTATCTGCGTTACTTTCGTACCGTTTATCAAAACTCATAATCTCTATTTCTCCTGTAATTGGAGACTGAAAGAAGTGAGCATACACAGGCACTCCAACAATGTACTCCTGAATAGCATAATCATTATTTTCAGGATGCTTCTTGTTCTTCACTTCCCAGAATTGTTCTGGCGACTTTGCAACAAAGTATCCAAATCCTCCGCCTGCTCCATGAAACTTCACGATGACTGGCTTGTTGATTTCTGCTGGATCTTTAAATACACGTGGTAACTGCAATCCAGACTTCTCCATCCACTGACGTTCCATACTACGGTCGCTCTCCCATTCCAAAATCTCTTTTGTACCGTAATACATTGCCTTCATTGCCTGCACTCTATCGTGCCCCATATACGCAATAAATGAACCATGAGGAATGATGATTGCATTTCGCTTGATAAGCTCTTGTTCGAGCTCCTCATTCCAATCGGAAAAACTATCAACAGAAATAATCTCATCTGCAACGTTATACCCTCTCTTATCGTACACACGCTCAGTCCCCTTTTTGCAAATTGCCAGGGTTGTAAAACCTTCATCTTTCGCACCTTTCAAAATCTGAAGCGCACTATGGCTCCCAATCGTTGCCATAACGAAGTCTTTCGGATTCTTCGAAGCCGGCAAAGAGGAGTCTTGAGCAGTCATGATATTTTAGAGACTTTACCCTTTTTATCTGTAACCGGCAAGTTCTTTTTTGATTGCTAAGGCTAATTCCTCGTGAATAGACACTCGCAATGTTGTGATTGAAATATGATGTGTATCAAACAGTAAATCACAAGAACCTTCATCAGAATCTACCACATGAGGAAAAAGAGCATCAGTACAGAGATAATGTTCAGGATAACCCTGCAAAGACTCAACCCCACGAAACTCCTTAACCACCGGTCCATTCCAACGAACCTGTTCTAGTGCTGTCTGCAAAGCAAGAATTTGATCTGTATGCACACCCCACAAATATCGAAGGTATCCTACTTTTTCATTTATTTGATGCTGGAACGCTCTAACTTCTGTCTCTACCTGCTCGACTGGCTGGCCTTCTACTCGTGCGAGAACACCAAAAATAGATGCATACCTTTTCATCCAATCCATCATAAGATAACTTACAATTTCATTTGTACTAATACTTTTAAATGCATCTGTATCATCCATACCCGTATACGCAACAGTACTCAAATTTTTCCAATCTTGACCACTTAACATTGCTCTCTCTGGGCCTGTCTCTAGTAGCTGCTCTGTATTTTGTGCCATAAGTCGTACCTGCCGACTATTATAGTCGAATATCTGTACATTAGAGCCATCTGCATACATCGCCATACCCATGGTAATAAACGCTACTCCGATCAATTTTTGTATGCAAGCTATTTTTGCTATAGTATACGGATATCTCTCCTTCTCCCCTATAATGAAAAGAATACTAATATTCATGACTGTAGCCTTTATTCCAGTTGTAGCACTTGGTGTTCTTTTTCCAGAACGGATTGCCGAAATGCCATCAATGGAAGAGCGATATCACTCGACACCAGGGGCAGATATTGTCGTGTTTGTCCGTGATGGATGTCCTCACTGTGCAGCATTTGAAGCATATGCAGAGAAGCATGAATTAGCTGTGGAATACCATGAGGTAACAGAAATTGATGCACAAAAAATGTTTAGCGACCTGCAAAAACGTGCGCCAGCACTAAATCAAGGAGTGCCAACATTTATTATCAATGGAACAGTAAGCCAAGGATACGACACAGATGAACATGGAGAAGCCGTTGTTGCTCGACTGGAAAAATGTCAGTCATCCGCAAAAGGATGCCAATCATTTACAGACTTTGTAAAAAGTTCAGCGACTGTAGAAGTAGCATCCACAGGAGAGTCCTGTGATGAAAATTGCGATGCAAACCTCGACAAATACACACTAAACCTCTGGTTCATCGGAAAGACAGACTTAACACTCATGAGCCTTCCGACCCTCAGTATCCTACTTGGTTTCCTTGATGGATTTAACCCGTGTGCAATGTGGGTGCTTATCACTCTGCTCACTCTTCTTATTAACACACATGATATGAAGAAAATCTGGATAATTGGTGGGACATTCCTTTTTGTAAGCGGGGCAATCTACTACCTATTTATTGCAGCATGGTTGAATGTTTTTCTGCTTATTGGCTACAACTTCTGGGTACAAAAAGTGATAGGAATCGTCGCCATTGGTGGTGGTGGCTTTTATTTGTATGAAGCATTTGGGAAAGACCCAAATCAATGCAATGTTTCTAATCTCTCTGCACGTCAGAAAACCATTGCCAAGATGAAGGCAATCATGCAGATCACGCAATGGCCAGCGCTTATCCTTGGTGTATCCATTCTTGCTATCTCTGTGAACATGATCGAGCTTGTGTGCACTGCAGGACTTCCGGCTGTCTTTACACAAATCCTTGCTTTTAATGACCTTTCAAGTCTCGCACGATACGGGTACATTGGACTATTTATTCTAATGTACATGATCGACGATATGGTGATCTTTGGTATCGCTATCTACACTCTTCATGCAACAGGAATGACAACAAAGTACCGTCGCTTCACATTAATCTTCGGAGGTCTTCTTATGTACGCACTTGGCATACTGATGATCTTCGCTCCTGACGCGTTAACGTTTGGGTAAGAGAAAGGAAAGCACTGCCATTCTCAGGTATAACAAACCTTGCTCGTAATTTGTACGCATTGTCATGAGATAACATTCCTACAGGTGACGGTCTTGATCGCTATTTTCTTTGGGTGAAATTCAAGTTTCAGTTCCCTCTCAAGAAACCAAGAGCTGTTCCAGATGCGCTCGATTGTGGTGCAAGAGAACAAAATCATCGGCATACCGGATATAATACCGTGCTTTGAGCTTGCGCTTCGCAAACTGATCGAACTCATTCATGTATACGTTCACGAAGAGTTGACTCGTCAGATTGCCAAGAGGAAGTCCAACGCCATACATGCCATTCACGTGAAAACTGCCGATTATCTACCCGAGCAACCAAAGCATATCTTCATCTGTGATCCGTCTTCGGAGGATATTCATCAGAATCTCATGATCGATATTGGCAAAGAATGCCCCGAAGCCACTCAAGGCAAGTTATCTCATCAAATTATGTGCCCATCAGGAAACATGCATGTTGAAACTCCGACTCTATCTGGAACTCAAACTCGTCAATGAAACAAAAATATTCCAAGCACAAGCAACGTTGGAAGAAGTGGGACGGCAAATAGGGGCTGGTTAAAATCCGTGCAAACTCAATAAACCCCTAGCGCACCACGCCACCCCTGATTGTCATTGTGATTGTGGGCATTGTTCAAGTTCACGTCCGCCTTACCATTGTTACGACAGACGTAAGTGGCGTTACCGAAAAGATGATGAGGCAATATTTTTCAGCAGCGCAGTCGCAACCGCACCGCATGTAACAGCCAACCTCACTCAAACTATGGGTTTATGAGTATACATGCTCTTTCAAACTTCTTTTTTCATGCAAAGCCTGTAGAAGAAAGATCATGGTACGGTAGCCTTGGAACGACCCAAGGGTGCTATTCACCGCTTGAGCGAATGATAGCTAAAAAAATTTGTAGCGGAAGACCGCCTGACGGCGGTCTAAAGGACAAACAAAAAGGATAAAGACTAAAGCCTAAAATTTAGACCCATAGCGCACCACGCCACCCCCGATAGCCACTGGGAAAGGGGACATCGCGCAGGAGCACGCCCGTCCGACCAATGCCACGACAGACGAAAGGGGCGCAACCGCCCTCACGTTCCTCTGAGGTGGCTTGAATGAAGTCGAAACAGTACTGGTTACTGTCTGGGAATCTCGCCATATGCGCCTCCGCAATACGCCTCTCCATGAGAGGAACACCCATCTTTTGAGATTGTGTTA
>PFDQ01000058.1 GCA_002772815.1 Candidatus Peregrinibacteria bacterium CG10_big_fil_rev_8_21_14_0_10_42_8 | reverse complement strand
CCGCCGAAAATGGATTGGTAAGGAAATTTTTGGTTTTGGTTTGCGACCAAAGGGAGAGCGAGGCGCGCTACATTCGCTTCACCACGCAATCGGAGCGTACGATTTGGGTTCAAGCCACCACGCGCTCGGCGCGTGCGTCAGTCATCAAAATCCTGCGGATTTTGCTCGTACATTGTTCGAACTTCGTCCAAAAAACACCGCCAGACATTGCACTAATGGCACCCTGAAATGCTTCACTATAGAGAATGAACTTCGGATCTATTGCTTGAAAGACTTTATTATAAGCCCTCTTTTGGTTGTAAGGGTACCAATCCTGCTTCCATAAGTGAGCAGAGCACTAAGGGCACTTAGAAGAAGTTTGTACCTGTTGTCATATGTGAAAACTTCGTACTCTGTTCTTAATGTTCAAAGGTTCATCCTATTGATACAGTAACCTGATTATCCATCGTGCGATTTACTCAATGAGATTGAAGTGCTACGATAGCAATAAATATGCACAGAAGTACAATCACATTGGCATCCACTTCAATTATGGCTGCATTCCCACTTATTGCGTTCACATCATTTTCTGATGTTTCTGATACACATATGAATGCAGAAGCTATCGTATATGTGCAATCCCAAGGAATCGTTGGTGGGTATCCCGATGGAACATTTCAAGCTGATCGCAATATCAACCGTGCAGAATTTACAAAGATTGTTATTGAGGCAACAAATAATGATATTACTGGTTTTAGGTGTTTTCCTGATGTTATTGAACAGTGGTTTGCAAAGTATATTTGCACCGCAAAGAATCTTGGTGTGATTGGAGGGTATCCCGATGGAACATTTAAACCAGATCAAGAAGTTTCATTTGTAGAAGCTGCCAAAATCATAGCTGTAGCTTTTGATGCAGAGCTGAATATCGAATCTGATATTTGGTATGAAGGTTATGTACGGTCATTGGCTGGGAAAAATGCCATTCCAACTACTATCAATTCTTTAGATGCAAAAATAACCCGTGGCGAAATGGCAGAGATGATCTTTCGTCTTCACGCAAGACAGAATGCTAAAGCTTCTATGACGTACGAGGGACTTGCGGGCTTACCTGAAAATAGTGGAGAAAACAAATCTATCAACACACGATCTGCTGACTATCCTTATACGTTTCCAATAACCAACAACTGGCAAGATGAATGGAATTTTTACATTGATGAAGATCCAGTGCATAAAGACCCAGAGGAAGGAATCAATCTACTTGCAGAACTTGACTTGGAACGTGTGGAAAGATTGGAAGAAACAGGTGGCAGATTCTCTGAATTTCTTCGTGTGCATTTTTCTAAAGGAGCGGGCAGTTTCTTTATAGCTCACTTTTATGGAAAAGAGCGGGCAGGAGTGGTGGCAAGGGCATTGGGAGCAATTAAACCTGCAGAGGAGTTGCATCTACGATACTATGTCCGATTCCCAGAGAATTTTGATTTCTCTGTCCCGGGAACGCTCCCCGGACTTGGTGGAGCTACGCTCACCAGCGAATATGGTGCATATGGTTCAATGTTTAATGCAGGAGTGTACTGGACTGAAAAAGGTGAATTACGTGTGAGTGGAAGCTTCCAAGAAGATGTAGGTGGATCACGTATCACAGAAGCCAGTTTTTCTGCCGACAATAAGTGGCATGTCATAGATATTTCCGCACGTCTTAACACAGTTCCTGTACGCAGGTTTAATGGACAGATTACTGTAAAATACGATGGGGAAGTGGTCTTTAATAACAGCAACGGAGGAGTCAGTTTTCGTTCAAGAGCGAAAGATGTGTGGGACAGTTTAAGTTTCTATGCAACGATTGGTACATATGACACATTTACTGTTGCACCAATAGACATGCATATTGATCTTGCAGGCTTCACTGTAAGTGATAAGCCTATTAAGTAGCGACATTTTCTAGTGCAGATGCATCTTCACTATCGTACATTCCTTGATAAATTGAGCGAACTGGATCTTGAATTGAAGCAAAGGTGGAGTACGCCTTTTGACCATTCTGGTTTGTCATTTTCCCAAATAAGATACACAAGCGAAAACTATATCTGCCATAGCTTTTTGCTGTGCTAACTACCTTCTTCCAAACCAAGACTTTTCCATTTTCTTCTCGTTCTTCAATACTGATGATATCTTCCGCTTCTAATAATTCCCGCACCATACTACCTTTCTGATCTGCATCAACTAATTCAAACTCCATATCTATATTTTCTGCTTCCTCACGATCATATAGACCTTGATACAATGTGCGAATTGGATCAATGGCAAGTTTCATTGAACTAATATCTCTACCTCTTGGTGCGTTTACCGCTCTAGCTATACAAACATTTAAGGGTGATTGAAATGTTCCATATTTTTTATTTGGATGCACACCTTTCTTCCAAACCAAGACTCTTTCGTTCTCTTCGCCTTCTTCTACGCTAACAAAACCCTCCTTTTCTAACAATTTTCTCACCATGCTCTTTTTCTTATCTGCATCAGCTAATTCAAACTCCATATCTATATTCTCTGCTTCTTCACGATCATACAAATCTTGGTATAGCGTGCGGATGGGGTCAATGATTGATGCAAAAGGCATGGCGTCATGTCCTCCAATCCTCAATGCTCTTCTTAAAAGACTTTGCAATCTCGTGGAATATATTCCATGTTTCTTTTGTGGGCAAATTTCTTTCTTCCAAATCAATACTCTTTTCTTTTCTTCATACTCTCCACGTTCTTCTAAACTTACAACTCCTTCTGCTTTAAGTAGTTCTCGTACCATTTCCTTCTTACGTGTTTCATCAGCTATCTCAAATTCCATGTCTATATTCTCTGCTTCTTCACGATCATACAAATCTTGGTATAGCGTGCGGATATGCTCAATGATGGAACCAAAAGATGTATATGATTTTTGCCCACTGACTCCCGCTACATTGCCAAGATAAATCTTGAATGTGGACTGATATTGACCGTATTTTTTATTTGGATTGATGGGCTTCCTCCAAACCAAGACTCTTTCTTTTTCCTCGTGTTCTCCTCTCTCTTCAATGCAAACTACATCTTCTGCTTTCAGTAATTCTCGTACCATTTCCTTTTTCCGTTCTTCAGTTGCTATCTGAAATGCAATATGTGGATTTGCCCCCTCTTCACTATCGAATTTTCCTGCATACAATTGACGAACAGGATCTATGATCTGATTAAATCCTGTATATAACCTTTTCCCATCTGTCCCTAATGCTTTTCCTAAACAAGTATGCAATTGGTACTGTAAGCCAGTCTTTTTACTAGGACTGATTTCTTTATGCCATACCAATACTCTCTTCGTTTCTTCATCCTCTCCTCGTTCCTCTATGCTTACAACTCCTTCTGCTTCTAATAGTTCTCTTGCTAATATTTGTTTATCATTTTCATCTGCAATATCAAAATTCATACGTTGGTTTGCCCCTTCTTCTCTGTCATACATGCCTGCATATAGAGCCCTAATTGATTGCATCATGCTATGAAAACCACTGTAGGTAGTACCATTCATTTCTAATGCTCTTCCTAAATAAGTACGAAATGGCAATTCATGCCCGCAGTACTTTCTACTGGGATTAAAATCTTTACACCACAAAAACACTCTTTCCATTTCTCCATCACCTCCTTCAGTTGTTCGCTCTTCAATGCGTACCACTCCTTCACGTTCCAAAATGTCCCGTGCTATAGCAACTGCCTCATCCCGTTCACGCATATCTCGCAAAATGCGAGGTGTAGTCGGAGAAGTACTGGCATCAGGTGCAGTAGCTCCTGTATCATCATCACCTCGTAGAGTGCTTTCAAGTCTCTCCATCCATCCTTCTGACATCACTACCTGCCAGCCAATACCACCTTGTTCATCTTGCAGTGCTTTCTTTTCGTCTTTTCCCATATCGGCATATCTGCCAATGTCATCTGCCGTATCACTCTGCCATACAAAAGTTCTGTTGCCGATTTGATTGCATAGCTCTACAAGACGGTTGAGAGGTCGAATGAAAACGCTCACATAACTAACCCTTCGCATCATTTCATCACGCACTCTTCCAATTTGCATCACTACTTGCTGTGGAGAATTTGGATCAATATTTAACCTGTAAAGAATATATCGCAAAGCAGTAAGGCGTTCAGAGAATTCTGTGTTCCACTCTGTACCACCTCCATCTCCATCAGGTCTTTGCCATTCATCTGGTGGAGTATGCACATCATCAACAACTGTGAGGTTATCTCTGACTTCTGGTACTTCAGTTTCCTGTACATCCAACAATTCATCTGTCGGAATATGCAAGCGTTGTACCATTTGCTGTCGAAAGTTTTCTATGCGGATAGCAATGTCCAGTAGGTCATCAGCAGATGGGAGGTTAAGCTCCTGTGCTGCTATGTCTTCTTCATTTGCTCCTGGATGCTCTTCTACAGTACCTTCAAGTTGTTCTCGGTAAATTCTCTTGTACTCTTCCGTAATATCCACAATACGATTAAGTAGATCCGGCCCTTCTTCGTTGTGGAGCAATGCTCGAATGTCCTCCTGTGCTATGTGTTCTTCGGAAAGATTGGATATACGCCTTTCTAGCTCAACTCGCTGGTTTTTATCTCTTGACATATATCTATTTTAACACATTTTACTAAATAAAGACACCTGTTGTGGGGCTTACCAAATTACCCTTTCAGCTCAATCCGTCCCTCCTTCAATACCAACCTCTCCTTGAAACTCCTCAGCACATTACTTTTCTCAATCGGAGATCCTTCCCGAAAAATCCCGGTCAAATACTCTTCGATTCTTATCGGATCTTCCTCCGGTCGAAATCGATTTATCTTTGCCAGATCTTCCTGAATTCTCCGATTGAGTCGTAAATGTTTCTTTTTGGTCTTGGCGATAATGGCAGCCGATTGCTCAAACAGATCTTCTTCCCTGATGTACTTACATTTGCACTTTCTTGTTCCTCCGTATTTGTTGCACTTGTATGTTGCACTTGTAGTACACGTAGGTCTTGCCATGGCGGTTCGTGTGCTCCGTACCACTCACGCCAGAGCAGCATTCCGCACACTTGAGTATTTGGTTGAAGTAGAACTGCTTTCGTCCCCATTTTCCTTTTAGCGTACGTCGTAGCTTACTCTGCGTTTTCTGAAAAAGTTCTTTGGTGATGACCGGCTTATGATTTCCTTGATACCGAATGCCACCGTACACAAATTCTCCGTAGTAGAAGGGTTCTTGAAGAATGTTAAAGATACGACTGTATCCCACCATGCCACCACTAATGTTTCTGAACCCTTCCTTTTGAAGTTTCTCTTTGGCTTCTCTGCCCGACATTCCCTTCTCGACTATGTAAGTAAACAGCTTCTTGATGTACGGCGCTCGCTCTTCATCGACCTCAATGGTGCTTGGTTCTCCGAATCGTTCGGATCGTACCATTTTGTAGCCAATCGGAGGTCGACCAGGACGCACTCCCATCTCACACTTTGTTCGCAGTCCACGCTTTACATTCTTGCTTCGGTTATCATTCTCCAACTTTGCTTGGCTGCATAGAATCATGAGAAGAAACTTCTCATCTGGAGTATTGGTAAAGGTCTGACCACTGGTTTGAATTTGAGTCTTGTCTCACCGAAAAGGAGTCTGAAGAGCACCATTCACACTTTCTTTTGTACTCTTTATCTCCTTACAAAAGAAAACTATGCGAACCATATACTCAGATGAGCAGATCACGCAGCTGCAGGAGAATCCCTGTGTGTGGCATGTCAGTCAACGTACAATAAGCTATACGTATGAATTTAAG
>PFDQ01000020.1 GCA_002772815.1 Candidatus Peregrinibacteria bacterium CG10_big_fil_rev_8_21_14_0_10_42_8 | reverse complement strand
GAAAGATGTAGAACTCGATCCCTCCTACCGTACCTTAGAGAATTAGCCTTTCAGAGATGTATTTTATGCATTTCACTGTTGAATTTTCGTTATTGATATTTGATGAATATATACAAATATGGTATAATATACTTATGTTCACACACAAATATCACCCTCATCCACGCCTCGTCAGTAGCGTTCTCATCGCTATGGGAGCCATTACAATGGCTATAGGCTCACAAGTACAGATGGAAGCACAGCTTCTCGGCCAACTCAGTGGACAGGGTTCTTTAACAGTTCAGGAAGTAACACCAGAGCCTCCAATGCTCAAGCAGGCTGCCCCACTTCGTGCAGCCGCTGTATCGGCTTCAGAAAGCTCTTCTGCGGGAATACTCGCATTTGGAATGCTTATGATGCTCCTTGGCTTTGGAATGCACGCATGGATAGTTCTACGCAATGCAGAGGATAGATCAGTCAAAGTACGAATTGCAGATCCTACAAAGAAAAAAGTGGCACCTGAACCAAAAGTACGAAAGACGCGAAAACCAATGGAGGTCATCTGGATAGAGCGAACAATTCGGTTCTAAAACTCGTGCTTCTTCCCGAGGTCGTCTCTGTGGTATTTTCCAAACTCAGAGATCTTTTTACAGTCCTCTGCTTTCACAACTGGACCATCAACACACATGCGTGCACCACTACTATCCACTGCGCAGTTTCCGCAAATACCAAATCCGCATTTCATGTAACGTTCTAAGCTCAGCTGACATGGCACACTGTGCTTTTCAGATACAGTGAGTACAGACTGAAGCATCATCTCTGGTCCGCA
The DNA here is from genome assembly GCA_002772815.1 of Candidatus Peregrinibacteria bacterium CG10_big_fil_rev_8_21_14_0_10_42_8. GTDB lineage: Bacteria > Patescibacteriota > Gracilibacteria > Peribacterales > Peribacteraceae > UBA2170. The sequence continues at coordinate 4,820 of PFDQ01000020.1, read as the reverse complement.
TGCAAACACCTTATCTATTGGTGGGTCTTTTGCGTCTGAGTCTGCAGCGGCCTCGAGCAACTGGTCGAGCACTTCCGTGTTATACCCTTTGTGTCCGACAGAACCATCGTCAGTCGACACATGAAGTGACACATGTTTGAGGGATTCCAATTCCTCAAGGTAGAGCAGATGCTCTTTACCACGAGCTCCAACAATCGCTTCGAGCGTACAACCGTGCTTTACTGCTTCTGATGCAACAAAGTACATAGGAGCTGCTCCGTATCCTCCTGCAACAAGTACGATATGATCTCCTGCATCCCACTCGTAACTTGTTCCAAACGGACCTCTTAGTCCGACAAGATCTCCTACGTTACAGTTCGCAAGTGCTTCACTCATTGGGCCGACTGCAAAGAACGTAATCTTTGTTTCCGATCCATCATCAAATGCAACAGAGAACGGTTTTTCATCGACACCTGGTAACCAACACATAAGAAACTGCCCAGGCCTCGCACCAAGCGAGCCATCGAATGTGTAGGTACGAACCATCTCTGTCTCTTGGACAATTTCTTTTATGCGATACGTTCGCGGAAGCCGACTTTGAAGTGAAATAGAAGACATTACTTTCGTTTAGATAGCTCTTTATGCATTCCTCCAACCATGTCGGAGATGTTATCGATTCCTTCGTTTGTACCCCAGTACTGCATTTCTTCACACACCTTAGAAAATACCTCAGGCCCTCTCCTCGATACTGCAGACCCAATCCCAATAAGACTAGCACCTGCGAGTATAAGCTCTAGTGCATCTTCTCCTGTGTAGACACCACCAGTTCCAATAATTGGACACTTCCCTTCTGTTGCAGCGTAGACATCCGCAATGCACTTTACCGCAATTGGCTTGATCGCAGGACCGCTCATTCCCCCAACTTTGTTTGCCAGGATCGGCATGCGACTCCGGAGGTCGATCGCCATGCCAGGTCCAACAGTATTGATACATGTAAAACCATCTGCGCCTTCTGCTTGGCATGCTTTTGCGATCTCTCCGATGTTGTCGACATTCGGTGACAGCTTGATGAAAATCGGAATATTTCCGCACACAGCCTTCACTGCTTTTGTGACTGCCGCTGCATCTGGTGCACTACAAGCAAACGGACGACCGAACTCATCTTCAATATTCGGACAGCTAATATTGACTTCAAATGCATTTGGACCAAGTAGTGCAATCTCTGCAGCGATGTCTCCGTAATCCTCAATAGACTCTGCAATAATATTTGCAATAAGGGGTACTGGCTGCTTTTGCATGAAGTCTCCAATCTCCTCTCGTGCTTTTGTTGGCCCTGCATCGGGTACCCCTACTGCATTAAGCATCCAGTGTTCTGTTTCGATAATCGTTGGATTCGGATGACCTTTATGTTCTTTAATCCACAACGACTTCGTCGTAATTGCCCCTGCTCCGTTCTTCGCAACATCTTTCCATGTTGATGATGTGATACCTAAAATTCCAGAAGCAAGCACCGTCGGGTTTTCGAAGGTGATGCCGAGAATTGTTTGTGTAAGATTCATTGCGTGCTCAGGTGTCTGCATTTTGCACTTTACTCGCTTTGTTCGCAACTGTTATGCTCAAGTTTATGACTACTAAACACGCTCTCTGGCAATCAAAATGGTTCTTTGTACTAGCATCCGTCGGTGCTGCGGCAGGACTTGGAAATCTCTGGCGTTTTCCGTATATGGTCTATGAAAACGGTGGAGCTGTCTTCATCCTCGCATACATTGTATGTCTCTTCTTACTCGTTATTCCATTAATGATGGTAGAAGTCGCAATTGGACAAACCGAGAGGCAGGAATTTATCACTCTGCTCAGCAATAAAGCAGGATGGGTAGGACGGTTCGCTGGATGGATGATGATCCTCGTTATTATCGTACTCCTTGGATACTACACACCAGTTGCTGCATGGGGACTCGATTATCTATTTCATAGCATCGATGTATCATGGAGCAATGGAGCGGAATCCTTCTTCTATGAAAAAATTCTTGACCTAACAGACGAGCCATCGACGTTTGGTGGGTTTTCTACACCAGTCGTGTGGGGACTAGTGGTATCGTATCTCGCAGTTTTCTTCTCTATTTTCCAAGGCATCAAATCAATCAGTCGAGTCATTAAGTGGACAGTTTCATTACCATTCGTCTTACTCACTATTCTTTTCATAAACTCACTATTTCTACCAGGAAGCACAGACGGCTTTTTGTATCTTCTCATTCCAGATTGGTCTCAGGTACTGACAATAAGTGTATGGAAGAATGCAGCATCACAAGCATTCCTCTCTGCAAATATAGGGCTAATTATTACCATCTTTTACGCACGGTTTAACACTGAGCATAACGACATTGTGAAATCAACACTGTTCATAGCCCTTGGAAATGCAGCGGTAAGCTTCCTTGCAGCTTTTGCGATCTTTGGAACACTTGGCCATACCGCTCTTGCACAAGGTAAAGCAATTACAGATGTCGTTGCCTCTGGGCCAACACTTGCATTCGTTGCCTTTCCGGATGCACTTGCAACGTTACCATTTGGACAAAGTATTTTCTCTATTCTCTTCTTTATTACGATCTTTACTCTTGCAGTCGATACTATCTTTGCCGCTCTTGAAGTAGTCGTCGCAACAATCAACACACAGTTTCAGTCGTTACAGAAAATTAAGTACCAGCTACTCACAGCTCTCTGCTGCGGGCTCTTCTTCTTGTGGTCACTAGCATTCGCTGGTGGTAACGGACTCTATCGTTTAGATGCGATAGACCATGCTCTGTGGGCACATGTATTCTTCTGGGCTGTTATCCCGCAGATCATTATCTTTGGATGGAAAATACCTGTCTCTATCCTTCGAGAGCGCATTAATCTATCGAGCAGTATTCATATAGGACGCTGGCTAGATAGTATAATGAAGTGGGTAGGACCACTATTTTTAATAACGTTGTACCTCTCTTCTCTTCCTGCAGAATTTGCAGAGCCATACGGAGGATACGATGCAGAGTTTTTGACATATTGGATGTATGGTCCAATGGTCGGTATTGCTGTACTCAGTGCGATTCTCGCCTTCCGCAAAAACGCTTCGTAATATGCATGCCTACCGACTCAATCCACATGCACACTCTATCCATAGTGATGGCGAAAGTAGCATGGAAGAGATCGATACTATTGCACGTGAAAACAGCACACACATTTTTGTAACCGATCATAATACTGTCGATGGTCACAGAGGGTTTGTATCAGAGATGATTGGTGCAGGAATCGAAGTAAAAACAAACACTGGTGTCGATATACTCGTATGTGGGAATCGTACAAACATACTTTCCTTGTTTGATGATGAACTTGAACATCGACTCGACCCACGTAACCCAATCTATGGAGAAGTTGATATTAGTGCTATAGACCTTGTTGGACTTGCAAAAGAAATGGGGCATGAGGTTATTCTTCCACATATTGGCACATCAGAAGGCATGCTCATGCTCCCAAAAAATGAGCAAGAGGAAGTCGCTCGAAACAAAGTTTTCGTAGAATACAATGGCCGTATCGGCAGGGGGATAAACAGACTTGCAAAGAGGTTTGCACAAAAGTTCAAACTTCCAACAATTGCCGGTGGAGATAGTCATATACGTGCTTACGACCAGTACACATCGACACACACAAAAGTGCGCTCTAAAGAAACACTAACACCAATTGAAATGCTGCAAACACTTAGGAAGCGAAAAGGATCAGGTATGCGTATCAGTACACCAGGAATGATGGAATCACTTGCAACAGGAAAACAAATCCTTAAAGCAGGAGGAATGAAAATGCTACAAATGGTTGCAAAATATAAACGTAAGCAGATTTTTGGAACCTAAGCAGGCTAGATCTTCTTCCCTGTTACTACTTTCATAAACCCTGCGAAGAGAGGATGTGGTTTGTGAGGACGGCTTTTGAACTCTGGATGGAATTGTGACCCAACCATGAACGGATGCTTCTCTATTTCAACAATCTCCATGAGTTTACTTTCTGGCCATTCACCAGAGAAGATGAGCCCCTTGTCTTCCAGTTTCTTCCGGAAGTCATTATTAAACTCATAACGATGACGGTGGCGTTCTTCAATCTCGTCCTGACCGTATACAGCATGCGCTTTTGTCCCCTTCTTTAGCTTACATCGGTATGTTCCAAGTCGTAGTGTTCCACCTTTTGCGCGACTTTTGTGCTGGTCTTTCATGAAGTGCACCAAGTACTTGCTCCTAGGAAGCTTTTCATCTTCATCAAACTCTTCACTGGTAATCTCCTCATCTTTAAGCATTGTACGTGCAAACTCAATTGCAAGAATTTGAGACCCTAAACAAAGCCCCAAGTACGGAACCTTCTTTGTGCGTGCATACCTAGCTGCTGCAATCTTTCCTTCAATACCTCGTGTTCCAAACCCTCCTGGAATAACCATTCCCTTACAAGACTTCAGAAGCTTCCATGTCTCCTTATCCTTTTGTTCGAGAAGCTCACTATCTATCCAGACGATCTCTGCCTTGTACCCCTCGTGAACCGCGGCAGTCTTAATAGCCTCGATGACACTCAGGTACGCATCTTCAAGATTTGTGTATTTCCCAACAATAGCAATAGAGACTGATTTATCTGCGTTCGCATGACGTTCCATGCCCTCTTTCCATGCAGTCATGTCTGGTTGTAAGTCTCCAAGTTTTAGCTGCTTCCCAATAATCTGTGCGATCTTATATTTCTGTAACGCGACAGGAACATCGTAAATACTACTAAGAGTTTGTGCAGGGATAACTGCAGCACGCTCGACAGAACAGAACGTTGAAATCTTATCGAGA
>PFDQ01000001.1 GCA_002772815.1 Candidatus Peregrinibacteria bacterium CG10_big_fil_rev_8_21_14_0_10_42_8 | reverse complement strand
GGGGGAAGTATGTTCCCATGAGTCATTTCATGCTCATTCTGTGTCGGAAAGCGTGCCTGTGTTCATGCTCATTCTGTATCGGACAAGACTAAATATTGACAAACAGAAATTTAGACTTATAATAGTCCCATTCCACCGAACTTTGGACACGGTAGTCAAAAGTGGGTTGTGGATGTTGTTTAGGAGGCTTAACTCATGCTTGTTCTTTCGAGAAAAAAAGGTGAAGAGATTGTGATCGGTGACAACATAGTCATCACCATCGTCGCAATAAGAGGCCGCAAGATTCGCCTCGGTATCGATGCACCACGTCAGGTTTTCGTTTATCGACAGGAAGTCTACGAAGAAATCAATCGGGAAAAGCCTGCAGCTGCAGCTTCATCCGATGATGAGTGAGAGCCCCTTCCCGCCGGTACGTACAATCCTATTCAGGAAACACGTGCCGGCATTTTTTCTTTCCACTTTCAGTGTTCCACCTTACACTTTACCTATGTCACTTACCCTCTATAACTCACTGACAAAAAAAGAAGAAAAGTTCGTCCCTATAAAGGAGGGAGAGGTCGGCATGTATACATGTGGCCCAACAGTCTACGGAAGGCCTCATATTGGTAATTACAGCTCTTTCCTTCTAGCAGACCTTCTAAGGCGTTGGTTGGAGGTTTCAGGATACTCAGTAACCCACGTGAAGAATATAACGGATGTAGGGCATTTAACAGGGGACACAAATGCAGACGCAGATGGAGACGATAAAATTGAGAAGCAGGCAAAAGAAGAGGGTGCAGAAGGTGCAGAAGGTGTAGAGGTTAATACGGAAAGTGTTATGGCGATCGTGAAAAAATATTCAGATGAATATATCGCTGACGAAAAGTTACTGAATTTTCGCGAGCCAGAACATCGGCCACTCGCATCAGAAACTATTCCAGAAATGATTGCGATGACAGAAACACTTCTCAAAAAAAATCACGCGTACGAAACAGACGACGGAGTGTACTTTGATGTCACTTCTTTTTCTGATTATGGGAAGTTGTCAGGCAACACGTTGGACAATTTATCGGCAGGCGCGCGCATCAACATTGATGAAAAAAAGAAGAACCCTGCAGACTTCGCTTTATGGAAAAAATGTGTTGGTGTAAATGCCAATCACATCCTCAGATGGGATAGCCCGTGGGGAGAGGGTTTTCCAGGATGGCACATCGAGTGTAGCTGCATGAGCGAGAAGTTTTTAGGTTCTGAGTTCGATATACACACTGGAGGAGAGGATCTTATCTTCCCACACCACGAATGTGAGATTGCTCAATCGCAATGTTCTGGCTCTGGTAAGCCAAATGTACACTACTGGGTGCATAAGAGATTCATCGATATGGGAGACACCAAAATGTCAAAGAGTCTTGGCAACGTGTTAACATTACCAGATATAGAAAACATGGGTTTTAGCCCTCTCGACCTTCGGTATTACCTGCTTTCGGTGCATTACAGGACGAACTTAACGTTCACACAGAAGGGATTGGAAGATGCGCATAAAGCGAGGCGAAAGATCATGGAATGGATGAGGGAAGTGGAAGGTGTAGAGGGCACAGAAGGCACAGAAGAGGTAGAGGATTGGAAGGAGAAATTCTCTGATGCAATGAATAGTGACCTCAATACCCCAGCTGCACTCGCTGTTATATTCGATTGCATGTCGTCATCTCGGAACGAAGGAAATCGTGGTGATTTCAAGGGATTTGTTCAGATCATTCGTGAGACCTTTGGCTGCTTCGACCCAGAAGAAAAAGAAGACGTTCCACAGGCGGTATTGGACCTCGCACAGAAAAGGGTAGAAGCGCGTCAAAATAAGGATTTTGAGGCATCAGACAGCATCAGAGACGAGATTCTGGCACGAGGATATGAGGTAAAAGACACCCCTGAAGGGCAGAAAATCATCAAAATGTAACGGGAACTGTACCTTGTGTTGGCTTTACTTAGCCTAAAAGACGAAAAAAGACAATAAAATCAGATTTTGACAACCCCTATTTTTGGCTAAAATACGGTTAAAAATGACCCTCTGAAGTGCCAAATAGTGAATCAAAAATCGCAAATGGAGCCATAATTTGCACTCCGATAGCGATAAAAACACGAGAGGTGGGGTGTAACAAAGATGGGAAAGGGGCGTTTGTATACATGCACGGATCAGTGCGCTATACCTTGCTTTATTGCTAAAGGAACGCTTAAATACTGCTGATCCGCCTCTATGTATCCATAGAGATTGATCCGTGTACACGCTCCTTTACCTACCGGCACCTTGCCTTTACATCAAAGACAAGTTTTCCACACGCAGTACCTTCCTTATATAGACATATAAGTATTGTGCTCCATGCGTCGTGTTTCTGTATTTAATTTTTGCATCCACGCTTTCTGATTATCTCGTGTAACCTCTTTATATATAAGGAGAAGGCTGCCGACATGGTGACCACCTCTCACTAGAGCTGATGAAAGTTGCAGAGTATGAATACCACTTATTTTTTTGTTTTTCATTATTTTTTACCAAATCGTTTTTATGGACTTCTCTCTTAAATTGAAGAAAGTCCTCGCTGGCGCATCGGTAGCTGCATTGTCACTTACACAAGTAGGTACAGTTCTAGCTGCTTACAATGATGTTCCAGCAGGCGTGTGGTACGGGGATGCTGTTAACGCTTTCGTTGACGCAGGATACCTCGATGCTACACAAGCGCGTTTCCGCGGTGGCGAACCAGCTAACCGTGCTGAATTCGTTAAGTTGGTTGTAGAGCTGAACGGTGGAATTCTTTCCACTCCACCAGCTGTTGCAAGCTTCGATGACGTTTCTACTGGCGCGTGGTACTATGGTTACTTCGAAGAGTCCGGCAAAGAAGGCTGGGTTCGAGGTGACGGTGACTGCTACGGTAGCCACCCTTGCTACGCACGTCCTAGCGCAAACATTAATCGCGCAGAGGCTGCAGCACTTATCACTCGTGCATTCGGACTTGCTTCGACTGGCGACGCTTCACAGTTCGTTGATAACCCAAGCGGACAGTGGTACACCAATGTCATTCAGACTGCGGCTGATCACTGTGTACTTCAGGGTGATGACTCAACAGGACGTGTTCGCCCAGGCGATAACATGAACCGTGCTGAGATGGTTGTTATGCTTTACCGTGTTGACCAGGGTCTCTCTTACGGAGTTGACTGTGGAAATGACAACATGAGCGGAACACCTGTTATCACAGATGCTGTTGCAACGTCTTCAACAACTGTTGAAGTAGAGTTCTCAGCAACTTTGGACCAGGCAACTGCTGAAGATGCAAGTAACTATACTGTATCTGGTGGTAACGACCCAGCTGTTACATCTGCAAACCTTCTTGGTACAAGCACTGTAGAGCTCACTCTTGGTTCTTCACAGGAAGCAAATGTTTCATACACTCTTACAGCTTCAGATCTTATGACTGGAAACGGCGATGTCTTTTCAGACAGCGTTTCATTCTCTGGTTACACATCATTCGTACAGGGTGACGGTAACCTAGAAGTTTCTCTCGCTGCTTCAAACCCAGTTGGCGACACTGTTCCTAAAGGAGCAGTAGGTGTTGTTATGCTTTCTGTTGACTTCACAGCTTCATGTGAAGACAGCGTTGCTGTTGAAAACCTTACAATCCTTCACGAAGGATTCGGTAGCGAATCAGACATTGATGGTGTCTACGCTGCTGTAAATGGCGCACGTGTTACACGTAAGCGCACAATCGATTCAGAGGATCAGACTTCTGACCTCCGTTTCTCATCTCCATTGATCCTTGATCCATGTGAGACAGTGAGTGTTGATATTGTTGGAGACTTCAATACAACATCAACGACAGCTGCTGAACACAACATTGTTGTGGAGCTTCCTTCTGATGTATTCGGAAATGCTCAGTCAGTATCTGGAAACTTCCCACTTCGTGGTGATACATTCCGTATCGCAGCGGTAACAAGTGGAACGGTTAGCGTTACATACCGAACTATCTCTCCTGATGAAGTAGAAGTAGGAGATGTTGGTATCGTTATCGGTAAGTTTGAAGTGTCTGTTAACTCAACAGAGGACCAGACATTCTACTCTATGACTATGGAGCAGAACTCTTCATCTTCTGATGGTGACTTCGTAAACATTGCTGTTCGACGAACAGACGGTACAATCCTCACAAACACTGTTTCACAGACTGTTGGTGACTTCGTAACTGTTGTGTTCGATCCACCATTCACTGTTCTCGAAGGTGACAAGATCACTCTCGAAGTAATTGCTGACATTGTTGGCGGTGCTGGTGATGCAATCATCATGCACTTCGAAGAGACATCTGACCTCTTTGCGGTTGGTTCTCTTTACGGTTACGGTGTAAACGGACAGTTGTACGGATCACAGATTTCATTGCCTTCAACAGACAATGCAGATCAAGTAAACATTGATGCTGGTGAATTCACTATCGGTATCAACGGTCCTGCACAGGAAGAATACACACGTGATGACAACGATGCAGTTCTTGCAAACATCACATTCCAAACAGGTGGTGAAGATATCGACGTTAAAGATCTCTTTATTGCTATTCAGGGTACAACTTCAACAGGAGCTACCCTACCTAATCAGTTCACGACAGCTTCAGATACAATTCAGGAAGTTCTTGAAGATGTAGAAATCCGAAACAAAGCTACTGGTCGTACTATCGACGGTGTTCGTCTTTCAGGATCAACAGATGCTGGAAGTACAGCAGGCGTTGGTACATACCAGGTTTACCGCTTCGATGACTTCATCGTTCGTGGTGACGAAACATGGGAGTTCCGTGTCGACTTCATCGACAACGGTTCAACTGAGCACCCTTCAAACGGTGACAAATTCCGTATCCACATTTGTGGAGAGTCTACTCACATCCTTTCAAGTTCAGCACTAACTGCTAACATAACAGGTTGTGACTTTAACGGACTTGTAGCAACAGCTTCCACTGCATACCAAATGCAAGTTGAAGGTCTTTCTACAGGAGACAAAGTAGGTGACGTTCGCCCACGAGGTAACATCGCTGGTAACTTCCACCAGATCGCTACTGCTACCCTTACAATTGCTGTAAAGGAAATCGGTACTGGTGATACTGCGGTTGAAAACGCTAAGGATGTTAACCTCTTCCGATTTGAAGCACGTGCTGGTGAAGCAGAAGATATTCTCTTCACTAAGGCAATCTTCGAATCAGGATCAGGATCACTAAACAACGGTCAGAACTACGCTCTATGGGTGGATACTGACGGTGACGGTTCTGTTGATACAATCCTTGAAGACGGTGTTGCGACACAGTCATCACAGGTTTCATTCACAGACCTTGCAGGTGGAGGATATGTCGTTCCAGCTGAGGAGACAGTTGTCTTCGAGGTTCACTCAGACATTTCATCAAGCCTAACAAACAATGATCTTCAAATTCGATTTGACACTGGTTCAACAGTGACATACATCGAAGCAGAAGAGCTCGACGATGGTTCAAACTTGTCTAACATTAAGACAGACGGAACATGTCTCGACTCTAACGGTGCTGCAGCTGCATCATGTGATGTTGTTGTAACAACTGTATTCTCTCAGCTATTTAGCTTGATCGGACAGGGAGACCTATTCGTAACAAAGGACAGCTCACCACTACGCAGCCGCCAACTACTTGGTGGAACACTTGGAGAAGCTATCCTACGTCTAGAGCTTCACGCTGAAAACGAGCCTATCGATGTTACGGACATTCAGTTCACATCTTCAGGATCAACAGCGACATCTATCGACCGTCTAGAGCTTTACCGTGACGGTGAATCAACAAAGTTCGCAGAAGCTACAAAGGGAGGATGTGGATCAGACGCTAAGCTTGACCACAACCCATCTGTCGCTGGTAACCAAATTGGTTCAGGAACTGTTACTACATTCTGTGTCAACATGGAAAACGAACAGTTGGTTGTACCAGATGGTGCTGATATCGATGTTATCGTTCGTCCACGTCTTAAGACTGACCAACAGGGAGGTGTAACAAATCAGATTATCTCTCTCTTCATTGGATCAGGATCATCTGTATACGACAATCTTGTTGTACAGGCTCGTGGTGCAGAATCATCTAATGACCTCACAATGAGCGATGAAGATGGTGTTGCAGAAGGCGAAATCTTCGTTGGAGCAGAGACTGCAACGTCTAACTCTAACAAGAATGCATACATCGTTGGAAGCAAGAACGTATCTGTTCTTTCTAAGATCACATCTATCACGAATGCTAACCCAGATGCTAACGGAACAGCTGTTCCAACAGGTATCTCTGCGATTGGTCAATTTAAAATCGCTTCTGCTGCTCACAGTAACAGCAAGAACGGTGATAACGATGTTGTTCTTTCTGGAATCGTCTTCAACGTAAACGCAACGAACGTATCTATCGCTGATGGATCATTCAAGCTATACAACAAGGCTGACCAGACAAAGAAGGTAACGTGTGACGATATGGACCTTACAGGTACATCTATCGCTTCAAGCGTAGCTTCTGGAACAATGCTTGTTCAGTGTATTGGCCTTGCTGCTGATGTAATGGATACGCAGATCGATGAAGGTACTGATTCTACATTCGTACTCGAAGCAGATGTTACTAATCCAAACAACCAAGCTGGTAATGGAGGAGTATCTGTTCTTCAGGTTTCACTCAGCAACTTCGATGATATCGGACGTTCACCGTTCGGTTCACAAGGCGCTGCTTCAAACCGTTCACACATTCAGTGGTTCGACTCTGACCAGAACTCTGGTTACATCGGTTCAACAACTGCTGCTGTGTTCAACTGGGTTGAGTACCCAGAGACATCTGTGAAGTCTACAAGCTACAATAGCTAATCGACCGATCAGGTATCTCTCCTAACTAAAAACTAGGACTAAAAACCCCTCTCCGAGAAATCGGGAGGGGTTTTTTAGTATATGACGAGAAGTGAAGAGGTGGCAGAAGTGGAGAAGAAACAGATGTGCAAAAGTGTTCATAGAAGCATACTTCTGCTTCCTCATCACCTCACCACTTCATCACCTTATGATTTTCCTCTTCATCTGTAGCAGCCAGTACACCACAGGCTTCAGGATAATCATCTGTTCTGCGGGATAGTTCAGAATCTCTCCTCCAAATTTTTCTTTAAAGCTTGTAATGCCTGTCCAAGGGTGGCTCGGCCCTGCTCCTTCTGGGGCAATACCAAGAAGGTCATAGCTCGTACATCCAAGAGCCTTACAACGTATGATAGATTCCCATTGAAGCAAATATGGTGCCATTTTTGCCCTCTCAGCGTGGTTCGAAGCTCCATAATAGTAGATTCCATTCTTCTTCCAAATAACGCTCAGGACGCCTGCTATAGGTTTGGTTTCCTTGTCATATGCAAGAAGTAGGAAACTTCCTGGGATATAATCTAAAAATAATTGGTAATGCTTTTTTGGAAGGTGTGTAAAGCCATCTCGCGAACCAGTCTCGGTGACAAGTTCGTAGAATGCATCAATATCATGAGATTCCTTCACGATAATATCATGCTTGTTGGCAACCTTAATGTTGTACCGTCCTTTTGGTTTCATCTGTTTCAAGATCTCATCCTCAGTTTTTGTCAGATCAATAATCCGAGTTGCTTCACAATGAATATGTCGTGGAGATTTCTGGCTCGGTATATTTTTTTGATCACCGTGTAAAAAGAGAGCGATGCATTTTTCTTGCTTGGCATCATTAATAATCTTTTTCAGAAGATCTGTACAATCATCACCAAGTGGTCCGCGTGGAATATCCCATGTAGAGAAATTATTTTTTGTCTTATCGATCATAACAAGTGCGGAGGCACGAATGTGTTCACCATCTTTTTGTGCATAGATTCGTACATCTTTACCACGTACTTCAAGGTACTTCTTTCGCTGTAATGACTGCCAAAGGTTCGCATCTGGAAGTGATTGTATCCATGCATCATATTGTTCAAGATCTTCACGAGATGTTAGAACATCAATAGTCATAGTGGTAGTATGCATGGCATTACTAGCAAAGCTCAACTACAATGAGCACTCTATTCTACACTCAGTATT
>PFDQ01000049.1:2308-6166 GCA_002772815.1 Candidatus Peregrinibacteria bacterium CG10_big_fil_rev_8_21_14_0_10_42_8 | reverse complement strand
AAAAGAAAGTGCTGAACGTTTTACCAAAGAACATATTGAGACTTTCGATTTCAATAGTCATGCGTCGGGTTTACTTTTTGGCCACGTACAAAGCGGAAAGACAGGTCAAATGCTCGCTATTGCTTCAGCTGCCGCTGACCATGGTTTCAAGTTCTTTATTATGGTCACAACTGACAACGTAATTCTTCACAAGCAAACACTTGAGCGTGCAAAACTGGCACTCGGAGGTTTTATGGCCGGATTTAATGTATTAGGTGAAATGGATGAGCAGGCATTTTTAACACGCGGCTTACAGATGCCCACTCTCCTCGTCTTGAAGAAAAACTCTAGCGTACTTAAGACCTGGGCAAACAACATCAGCTCAAATCCAACTTACCGTGATGAACCACTTTTCTTACTTGATGATGAGGCGGACGCGTCTAGCTTGAATACAAAAGTAAATAAACAAGACCAGAGTACGATAAACCGTCTCCTTGAGAAGATTAATATACAGGCACCATCTAGCATGTACTTGCACGTAACTGCCACACCGCAGTCACTGGTACTTCAAGTAGCGCAGTCTGGCTGGAAGCCACAGTTTTCTTTTTACCTCCCGCCAGGTAGTGGGTACTTGGGTGGCGACTTCTTTTATGGTGAGGAGTCACATTGTCTAGTAGAAACCGAAGATGGTGAAAGAGATGAATTAATTAACGCTGGACATGTTCCTGACGGCTTGCGCAAGGCAGCTTTACATTTTCTCATTGCCGCATCGGAGCGTTTTCTAACTAAGAGTAGTGAGGTCTGCACTATGCTAATCCATCCTGGACTTCGGATTAGTGAACATGATGTGGTGAGTAGCAAGATTGAGCAATTTCTTGAGGGCGTTAAAACTGATTTAATTTCTGGCTCAAAGACATTAGAATTTGATTTAAGAGATGCATGGGAACGACTATCAAAAACCAAACCAGGCATCAAACCTTTTGATGAAATCATGTCTTATCTTGCAAGTGATATGCCACCTGCAAACATCGTAGTTCTCAACTCAAAGGCACCAGACGGGACATCTTATGAGAAGGGTCTAAATATTGTCATTGGAGGAAACACATTAGGCAGAGGTGTTACCTTTCCTGGCCTGCATGTCGTTTACTACTGTCGCAGCTCTAAAAAACCACAGGCAGACACCTATTGGCAACATGCCCGTATATTTGGCTATGATAGAGACCCTGGTCTATGTCGTATCTTCAGTCCTAGACCGCTTATAAAACTCTTTAGAGAGCTGAATGATGCTAATAATGCCCTCTTTGATACCTTGCAACGCAAGGGGCCGAGTGCAGTTAGTATCCTTAGTCCAGCAGGTACACGCCCAACCAGACCTAGTGTAGTGAAAAAAGACGATTTGTTAGTGATTGCAGGAAACGTAAACTACTTCCCAACATTTCCGACAGAAATCAACACAGACAAACTTGATGATATTTTAGGCAACAAAGATGTCGAGCGTGACATTACTCTTGGTGAAGCTGAGAAAATATTGAGGCTGATTAAGGTAGAGAAACATGATTTATGGAATAAGCATTCATTTCCAGAGTGTGTACACACACTAAAAACCAGAACTAAATTACCATGCAAGCTCATTATCAGGATTGGTCGCAATATTAGTAAGGAAACGGGAACATTACTTTCTCCTACCGATAGACAATTAGGGTCGGATCATAAAAACCGCTTGGTTTTAACCTTGTATCGTCTTACTGGAGACAAAGACAAGGGATGGAATGGTAAGCCGTTATGGGTACCTAACATTAAGTTCCCTGAAGAAACTTACTTTTACTTCCAAATGAAATAACATGGCTATCCCACAGTTTAAATTTGTTATATTACCTTTTCTGAAAGCTGTTAGTGATGGGGGAACTTATACTTTGCCAGAGGTCGAACAAAAGTTAGCTCAACACTTCAATCTGACAGAAGGTGAACTTGCGGAAACAACGCCTAGCGGAAGAATGACGATTTTTACTAATCGTGTCGGGTGGTCAAAAACCTACTTGAAGAAAGCTGGATTAATTGATGCCCCGACAAGACAGCCAATAAAAATTACACAGCTTGGTTTGGAGGTTCTTAATAAAAACCCTGAAATAATTGATCGAGGTTTCCTTATGCAGTTTGAATCCTTCAAAGACTTTAGTAATGGAGACAACCAAAACACTACTGAGAAGGAGGAGACATCTTCAGACGAAACCCCGGAGGAAACACTAGAGGCAGGGTACCAGAGCATACAGAAAGACCTTAGAGAAGAATTGCTAGTAAATTTAAAGAATAGCTCCCCTGCATTTTTCGAGCAATCAGTTTTGGATTTACTACTAGCAATGGGTTATGGTGGTTCACGAAAAGACGCGGTAGAAGCAGTCGGCAGGTCTGGTGATGGAGGAATAGATGGTGTGATTAAGGAAGATAAACTAGGTCTCGGTTTAATCTATATACAGGCAAAACGTTGGGATAGTAATTCTGTTGGTAGGCCAGACGTACAAAGCTTCGTCGGTGCATTAAATGGAAAGTTTGCTAGAAAAGGTATTTTTATCACTACTTCGCAGTTTACGCAGGAAGCCACTGAGTATACAAAGCATCTAGATTGTAAAGTGATTCTGATTGATGGTTGGACCCTAGCTGGACTAATGATTGAGTACAGCGTTGGTGTGTCAGTAATCGCGACATACCACATAAAAAGAATTGATACTGACTACTTCACGGATATGACTTAGTAGTATTACTTTCTTTACTTAGCGTATGAATTTACTTTCAACGCTTCAGGTATTACTATGTAGTTACAACTGAATATAAATGGCCTAACCCTTATGGATTATCCGTAAGGTATGGTCGAAAAACGATAGACACAAGAAAACCCGGCATCAGGGCGTGTCTATCGTTGTAGGGGGAAACTCCTACAGGAGCTTCGGCTCTCCTGGTGTCGGGCTTTGTTGTATCCGACACCAGTTTACTAAGATAAGTAAACTGACGATGGACAAAAATCAAAATGTTTTTACGGAGCTTTGGTCTGGTTTGAAAAAATTATTCATTGGAATTTTTGCAATACTATTTTCAGTCATTTTCATTGTAGTGATAGTTTCTTTGTTCTCATCATCTGATTCTCCTGAGACATCAACCGTAGTCACGAATGAAAGTGAAGCGTACCAAGGTTCTCTTTCTCTCCAAGAGCAACAACAATTTTATTATGAACATCAGGAAGTTCTTGATGTAGCCGAGTGTACTTCAATAAAAGCGTTCCCAAATGCAAACGCAAGTAGTCGCAACTACAATCCAGACGATGTCATGAAAATGATTGACCATGAACATGAGCTCGGTGAGAAGTACAAAGCAGAGGTCAGAGCAGACTTCGGCTTAACAGAAGACGAAGCCTGGCAGATACTCATTGGTGGATACAAAGCAGGTTGGGCTATACCTGAATTTTCATTAGGGGATTGTTAGCACTCCATACTCCACACCAGAGCCACTCAGACCCTCTTAGAGATACAAAAAGGGCTAACCGTGTGGTTTCTACCATATGCCGTTCACGCATCCCTTCCTTGAAGGAGGCGGTTGCATTTTTTAATACTTGTTTTACAGCTGATTATTCACACCCCTTCATAAGTGGGTTGATGGTAGGCTCAAAGCAAACGAAAACGAAAACGCGCGTCAATCTCCCTCAGGAGGATGGCCTATTACGGGGTTAGCAAAATTAAATATGTTCAACTCAAGATACGTCTCGGTAGACGACTTGCAGTATTATCCGTACCCAATCGCATTTCGTCCCATGCTGGATGTGGGTTTGCGGGACACCGCAGATATCTCATACGACGATGAGAGGCACGTTCTTCAGGCTGGTCCAGATGT
>PFDQ01000049.1:0-2129 GCA_002772815.1 Candidatus Peregrinibacteria bacterium CG10_big_fil_rev_8_21_14_0_10_42_8 | reverse complement strand
GGCCAGCAATAAAGCCCATTGCAGTAAAGTGCGTTTATGATATTCGCGAGGCAGTTAAGGTTCCGATAATTGGGACAGGAGGAATAACCACAGGGGAGGATGCAATAGAGATAATAATGGCTGGCGCATCTGCTGTGGGAATAGGAACTGCTGTGTATTACAGGGGAATAGATGTTTTCAAAAAGGTAGCAAGGGAAATTGAGGAATTCATGGAAAAAGAAGGTTATGCAAGGATAAATGACATGATGGGGATAGCACATGACTAAACTTGAAAAACCATTAGTGCTGGAAATAAAGAAAATCGCAGATGAAGCAGAATCTACAAAAACATTTATCTTTGAGCATAACCTTGAGGCAAAACCCGGGCAATTCATCATGCTGTGGATTCCACGCGTAGATGAGAAGCCAATCAGCATAAGCTTCCAGGATGGGAAGAAGTTTGGCATTACAGTAATGAAGGTTGGAGAGTTCACTAAGAAACTATTCAGTCTAAAAGAAGGGGACAAGGTAGGAATAAGGGGGCCATACGGCAATAGCTTTAATATTGAAGGAGAAAATCTTGTATTGGTTGGAGGGGGATGCGGATGCGGACCAATGGGATTTTTAGCTGATACAGCAAAGAAAGCAGGGAAGAATGTAAATTTTATTATTGGCGCAAAAAACAAGAAATACCTGATGTTTGAGAAAAGGATGAAAAACTCCGGAGTAAACACTTTTGTAACAACTGATGATGGGAGCTATGGAATGAAAGGATACTCAACTGATTTGCTTAAAGAGATGCTTGAGAAGAATAATATCAGCAAGGTCTATTCATGCGGGCCAGAAGTTATGCTTAAGAAGGTTGCAGAGCTATGCAGGGAGTTTGGCATTCCATCAGAGATAAGCATGGAGCGCTATATGAAATGCGGATATGGCCTTTGCGGGCAATGCTGCATTGATGGAACCGGAGACAGGGTATGCATGGAAGGCCCTGTTTTTAGCGGAGAAAAAATGCTTAAGTCAGAAGAGTTCGGGAAGTATAAGAGAGAGAAGTCAGGCAGGAGAGTAAATTTTTAGAATTAGCAAAAGAGAGTGGTTAAGATTGCGAGCATGCTTTTAAAGAACTGCAAACTGGTGGGAAAGAAGGAGCTCCAGAATATTCTTATTACAGATGGCAAAATAAAGGAAATAACTGATGAAGTCCTAACAGTGGAAAAAGCAGTTGATATTGAAGGCAAATACGTTCTGCCAGGGATAATAGACCCTCATGTTCACTTTAGGGATTTTGAGCAGTCACACAAAGAGGATTTCTTAACAGGAAGCATGGCTGCAGCAGCTGGAGGAATAACAACCGTGCTGGACATGCCAAACACACAGCCTGTAACTGACTCAATGGAGATGCTAAAGAAAAGAAGGGCAGCAGCTTCAAAATCAATTGTGAATTATGGGTTTCATTTTGCAGCATCAACAGAGAATGCAGATATGCTTGACAGAGTTAATGGGGTTGCATCTGTGAAGCTGTTCATGAATGTCTCAACAGGAAAACTAATGATAAAAGACCCAGAGGTGCTGGAAAAGATTTATGCAAAAGCCAAGCTGCTTTCAGTTCATGCAGAAGGAAAGCAGATAGAGGAAGCAGTAGATTTCCACTCAAGGACCAAAAACAAGGTTTATTTCTGCCATGTATCTGCTAAAAGCGAGTTGGAATTCCTGCGCAAGAACAAGAAAAGCCTGTATATAGAGGTTACACCCCATCACTTGTTTCTAACAGATGAAGATGCAAAAAAGCTTGGAAGCTACGGCGACATGAAGCCCTGCCTGAAAACAAAAGAGGATGCTGAAGCATTGTGGAAAGGAATTGAGAAAGGGGTTGTGGATACAATAGGCACAGACCATGCGCCTCACACAAAAGAGGAAAAAGAGGGAGAAAAAGCACCTTCAGGCGTTACTGGATGCGAGACAATGCTTCCTCTGCTGTTGGATGCCGTGAATAAAGGCAAGCTGAAGATGGAGCAGATTATA
Source organism: Candidatus Peregrinibacteria bacterium CG10_big_fil_rev_8_21_14_0_10_42_8 (assembly GCA_002772815.1). GTDB lineage: Bacteria > Patescibacteriota > Gracilibacteria > Peribacterales > Peribacteraceae > UBA2170. Next base: position 128 of record PFDQ01000049.1, on the reverse strand, counting down.
ACACTTTGCTGTGAGAATCCTGCAAAGATATTCAGGCTAAAAAACAAAGGCAGGATAGCAGAGGGGTATGATGCTGACCTTACTGTTGTGGACATGAATCTGGAGAAAGAAGTCAAAAATGAAGAATT
>PFDQ01000004.1:6514-7592 GCA_002772815.1 Candidatus Peregrinibacteria bacterium CG10_big_fil_rev_8_21_14_0_10_42_8 | reverse complement strand
CTTACGGTGAGGCGTCCGCCACGGTGATTGAGAAAAAGGGCATTTTCATCAGTAGAAAGCCCTTGAGAACGGATCTGTAAATAATTTTCCACTGCTTTCCTTGCTAAAACCCCAAATACCACCACTCGCTCTTTGCGCCTCTTACCTAAAACTCGAATCGTCCCCCCCTCTTCAGGAATAGGAGAAAACTCTAGGTTCGTGCAATTTAAGCTCACTAATTCACCTACGCGCATACCCGTAGAATAAAGCAGCTCTAAAATTGCATAGTCGCGTAAGCCATCCTTCGTTTCTCTCGAAGGGATGAGCAATAAATCCTCCACTTCAGAGATAGTAAGAAAAGCTGGGAGTTTTTTTTCCGCCTTAGGTAAAGGCACACGAGAGGCCATGTCGATAGACAAATAATCATTTTTAGTCATCCAACGAAAAAAACTGCGCACCGATGAAAGCTTGCGAGAAATGCTGCTTCGGGCGTTTCTATTATAAAGACTTGCTACAAAAGAGCGAATTTGTACTGGACCAATGCTTTCCGGCGCTAACTTTGCTGTACCGTGAAGTGACTCCATGTATTGTAGAAAAGCTCTTAAATCCTGGCCATAATTACGAATCGTATGGGGTGACGCGTTTTTCTGCTCAGCCAAGTATTTTAAAAAAAGCTCTAATAAAGTCTCTAAACTCTTTTCCGAGGAAACTACGCTAGAATTCTGCATATAGTAATAGAATTGACAATCCTAGGGAAGAATTCAAGAATAAAACCATGAATAATGAACAAGTTCCTCCTCAACCTAACTCCATTGATCTCACACTCATCGCCGCCTGTTTATTTGTAATTGCTACGATCCTTCTCGCCGTAGCCCTTTCTTACACGCGAACGATTATGATACCGTTTATCTTGGCACTTTTTTTATCGTATTTTATCTACCCTCTTGTTGAACTATTAAAAAAACACGCTAAATTTCCTCACTGGCTAGCGGTATTAAGCTCGCTTTCTTGTTTTGGGCTTTTTATCATCGCTTTTGTGCTCGTAGTACGTGGCTCAGTTATGAAACTCATGGATAGTTTTTATTTCTATGAAGAAAAA
>PFDQ01000004.1:0-6184 GCA_002772815.1 Candidatus Peregrinibacteria bacterium CG10_big_fil_rev_8_21_14_0_10_42_8 | reverse complement strand
GTCTAATCCATACGTTATGTTATTACGGAGTGTGTCATGCAAAAGTAGAGTTTCTTGACTGACAAGTGCAACGTGAGACATGTATGAACAAAGAGAAAGGTCACGAATATCCATAGTATCTATATAAATAGAACCTGGCGGACAATCGTAATAACGCATTAGTAAACTAATGAGTGTGCTTTTCCCCGAACCTGTTGCACCAACAATTGCAGTCATTTTTCCTTTTGAAATATCGAAACTTATTCCCCGTAAAACATCACGATCATGATCGTAAGAGAATGTGAGATTCTTAAATGAAATCTTTTCTGTCAGTCCTGTAAACTCTGTACTTCCTCCAAGGACATAATACTTCCCCTCTGCCTCGAATATATCCATCACTGCCTCCAAAGGACCGCTAGCAGCAGCTAGCGTACTACGAAAACTGGTGATACCACCAAACTTACTCGACGCATTAGATACCATATAAAAGTACACAATAAGTGCAGATGCAGAAGCAATTTCATCGCGTCCAAACCACCACAAAGATCCAACCAAAATACCAACTGCAAATATAATCGTAATAATTTCCTGTAAAGGAAGAATCATAGAGCCAAGTGCTCGTACCTGAAAATCATATCGTGCCTTTTCATTACTAATCGCAGTGTATCGATCCTGTTCTTGACGTTCAGTAGAATACGATTTCACCAAAGGAATAGTAGAAAGAATTTCTACAGATTTCTTTCCCAGTTCACTTCCACGCAAAGCAATAGAATGTGACAATGTTTTTGTTTTGACCATAATAAATCGAACTGCAATATGCAATATAAGAAACAAAGGAATAGCAATAACTGTCAGCTTCCAGGAAATAAGAAGCATGATAATGAAATAGACCATCAGGGAGAACAGTGCATTTATGAAGCGCCCAATCTCTACCAACAATGTAAATGCATTGCGCGTAAATTCAAGAAGTAATGTGCTGTGATGTCCAACATTTGATGTATCGAAATACAATTTTCCAAACGAAAGATACCTGCCAAACAATGCCTTTCTCAAATGATGAATTGCACGTTGAGAAAAGTAGATATCACTCAATCCAGCTGTGTAACGCACAATATTTTTCAAAATATACATGCATACAAAACTACCAAGAAGAACGGCAAAAAGCATTCTATCGTCCGATACTACATATCCCGGAAGGTAGTCAACGATAGTACTAAGCACTGGAGTTTCATGAATAAATGCGAAGCTCTTCTTAAAAAATCCATCCAAAATTGGGATAAGCAATCCCAAACTGAATCCTTCAAATATGGCAGACACTAATGACAGTGTAATAGGTATCAATAAATATACAGGCTGAATGCCTATCTGTCGTAACAAGTATAATACTTTGCCAATTATTGAGAATTTTCTTTGGGGCATTTGAGTACAAAAGAGTAGACAGACGCTAACGGAGTTTTACCAATTGAGCAAGAAATTTTGGCTTGAATTGGCAGTCTAAGAACTCAATTCTTCATAAACCAATTGCAAAGCATTTGCAGAAGCCTCTAGACTATATTGCAGAAGTATTTCCTTTTGATACCGCATACTATTTGCGTCTCTTTCCGCAGAAGAAAGTGCTATATAGCGCTCTATAGCTCTAACCATTTGATGAACATCTCTCTCTGGAATAATAAGAGATGGATCAATAGTACCAAGAATTTCTGGCACAGCCCCAACCGCAAATGCAAATGCAGGACGTCCGCAAGAAAGAGCTTCTATAAGAGACAGGCCGAAGCCTTCAAAAAGAGAGGTAGATACCAACACACGTGAACGCTGTACCAATCGTATCAACACCTCTTCCTCAACAGTGCCATATACCATAACACCTGGTATCCCTTTAAGAATATCCACCTGCTCATTGGTCCTGCGGCCAACATCTGCAATACGAATACCATTCGCTGCTAAGGCCATATATACATCAGCTAAATATCGAAATCCCTTACGTGGATGAACGAACGACCCAATAGCAATAACATCTGTATCACAGTCAGCATCTACAGCTTGCTTGAAAAGATGTCCATTAACACCGTTTGGAACGACAAAAATCTTTGATTGTTCACACGAGTAATCTTTCGCAATGCGATCATGCATCGTACGTGATACAGTGACAATACGATCTGCAACCTCACACATTCGCTTCTGCCACTGAACAAGTAGGAAATATTTAAAATACCAAAGTATACGAGCGACACCATTTGTTTCCTTCATGGCAATCATTCGATCCGCAGTAACTGGATGGTGAATAAAAAAAAGAAAAGGCACTCCCGTATGTCGCAAACATCTTAACGCAGGCCCCATCATTTGATTAATATGAATAACCGAAAACTGCTTCCAGAACAAGCTATCTGGTGGGTACGTACGCATAACAACGCGCGCAAAGAAGAAATCTAATACACCATAATAGTATGGCCCCATTCTTCCCGGCACAATAACAACCGTCACATTTACTGGAAGATCTTTTGAAGAAACCTTGCTACGATTACAAACAATCGTAAATTCAGTATCAAAACATGCTGCCATTAACGGTAAGTGATTGCCCCCTTTATAGGCATCCAAAACCGATGTAATAACACAAACTTTCATGATTACTAGAATATCAGATTTTTACACCACAGTTCGATAATTCTGATACTCTTTACATATGATTTTCTACCGCATCAAGCGTCGTTACCAAAGAACAGCTCAATGGCTGACTGGTTTTTTACGCTGGCACATAACAGTACATATGCTGCGCTTCCGCGCAATGCCCATACAAAACCTCAACTACTACGAACGAAAGATATACTCTCAAAACAGAGAAGATGGGATCATTAACGCCATATTTACTATCATCGGCACGACGAATACATACTATGTAGAATTTGGCGCAGAAGACGGAAAAGAATGTAATACTCGTGCATTACTCACACAAGGATGGAAGGGGGTACTCATGGATGGTGATCATGAAAATCATACAATCAACCTACAAAAAGAATTTATTACATCTAAAAAAATAGAAGCACTTTTCCATAAGAACGCTGTACCAAAAGAACCAGATCTTCTTAGTATTGATATTGATGGTAATGACTACTGGGTATGGAATGAAATAAAGCACTATCACCCTCGCGTCGTCATTGTAGAATACAATGCATGCCTACCCTACGAACCAGCGGTAACAATCCCCTATAAAGAAGACTTCGTCTGGGATAAAACCGATTACTACGGAGCGAGCCTCAGTGCACTGGTAAAGCTGGGCAAAGCAAAAGGATACACACTTGTCGCTACAGACAGTAGAGGGGTTAACGCATTCTTTATTCGTAACGACATTGCGGCGTCTCACTTTATTATGCACCCACCAGAGAAACTCTATCGCTCTGCGCAGACTCCTGGATCTTTTGGTGGACACCCCAAAGATACAAAGAAAAGAACTTGGGTCGCAGTCTAAGTCTAGTCTACAGCGTGATACGCATCAGTACTCCTTCGATGAACACAAAGAGGAGAACAAATACTAAACACATCTGAAGGACGCGTTTTAGCCTGTGAATGAAAATATTGGAAAGCATTTATTTAGTAAGAATTCCTCGTCGAATCAGATAATTGTATTCTTCACGTCCATGGAATGGATCGTTGGTAATGGCACCATCATAATAGTATGTGTGTGTAGGAACTGAAAGATAGGTCATATACGAAAGTATCAATATGCATGCAGTAATGAGTCCGAAAAGTACATCACGAACCCTTGGAGAAAATGAGAGACTTCGAATCTGATCCACCGACACAAAAAATACCAGTGGTAACATCGGAACAAAGTAACGAAACTTTGTCACAGGCCACGAAGCAGAGAGAAATATATGCAATACCAAGAGTGCGATAATTGGCAGCATAATTTTTCTTCTTTGCGGAGAGAACACATAGTCCACACATGCAAAGGAAAAAAAGAGAAACAACACGGGCGCGAGGATAAACAACTTCCGAGCAATGTAGTACAGGTTATTTGGCAACCACACCATAAGCATGCTGCGCAAAATCTCTATATGACCAAAAAAACCGAGGATAAAATGCTCTCTTCCATCAATTATCTCTCGTGGAACGGCAGCTTTCACATAAATATATGTAGCATTTACAGCATGACTAAAAAATAAATCTCCAAATATACGATAATTTCGAATAAGCCATGGTGATGCCACCGCAAAAGTCACGAGAGTAACAGTGACTAGGTCTGTGATCTTTTGTTTCCAAGATCGATCGGTAACGAGGAGCACTATCACAGAAGCGGCAGCCAATACCATTGACTGATGGTTCACCAGATAACCTAATCCCGATGCAACACCTAATGCGCAAGGTTTAGACTTCATGTCTTTATAGGCAACGATTATCCATACAAAATATGTAACAGTCTGCAAGCTATACAAAGCCCCATTACCCGAATAATCAATCATCAGATACGAACTAGCTATCCAAAAAGCAATCACCAAAGAGGTTCTGGTATCAAAAAGTCTCCTACCAACAACCGCAGTCAGCACAACTACCAAAAGACCGCAAAGAACAGACAGAATCTTCAGGGCAAAAAATGCGTTGTCAAACGTTGGCTCTCGTTGAAATACGATAAGTGCCGCCGCGCCAAGAAGTGCCCACACCGGTGGGTGAGAAACAAGAAGACTGCGCCCTATACCAGGAGGAATAAAATCTGGCGTCAAAGAGAGATCAAGCTCATCGGATGTGCGAAGTTGATGATGCGTTATAAGAGAATATGCTGCAGTAACATCTCCTTTAATATCGCCATGATCAATAATATTCCACTGAACTGAAAATATTCGCGGTATAAGCGCAGCCACACAAATGCAGAGAAGTACCCAATGAAATTGTTTCATATAGTGAGTATATCGCATTTTTAAACACTTCTTATTATTATTTTTTACATGACCTAGAACTAAAATCATATTACGTATACCCTAAACACTCTATGCTCTCCCTAATCATCCCCGTCTATAACGAGGCAGGCGCAGTCGAAGACATTATAAGAAGGTCAGATGGCATGCTTACAGGCGAATATGAAATCATTGTGGTTGATGACGGAAGCACAGATACAACACCAAAAATACTGCAAAACATACACCTCACTTCTTTGCACATTGTTCGACATACACAAAATAAAGGAAACGGAGCAGCAATCATGACGGGAGTACATCATGCACAAGGTGACTGGATAGCCATCATCGATGCCGACAATACCTATCGCCCCGAAGACCTCCCTCGTCTTTTTGCAAGAGTACAGCAAGAAAATGCGGACATGATCGTCGGTTTTCGTACAGATCTGATGAAAGGACCTTTTTTTCATTCCGTTGCGCGCAATCTCCTTCGTAAATTTGCAGAAATGTGTTCCACGCAAAAAATAGACGACATCAATTCCGGTTTACGAATATGTCGTACTGCACTGATAAAACGTTATGCACACCTGTATCCAAAACGATTTTCTCTACACATCGTCCTCATGGTGTGTGCAGGAAGACAAGGCACAAACATCCTCTATGAACCTATAGGATACGGCCCTAGAATCGGTGTAAGTAAGCTTTCACCGGGACTGAAAGGACCCGGAAATTTCGTAAAATTCTTGATACTTATACCGTGGAGCACATGGAAATGTGCAAAAAACAAAAAATAGTACAGTTTTATTATTAAAATCCTTGACCAGAACGTCTTAAGAGGTAAAATTCCCCAGCTCACTCCCAACTGACAAGCATTGCTCGTAAAGGGGGGTCAGATACTAACCTCCACATACCACATTTAGGCTTTCGCCTCTGTTCGTATGTGGGCGAGAGCTCCTTCACAGCATCGCACAATAATAACAATGACCAAAAACCGTTTATAGTAAAATATGAACATCACAAACTAGTTTATTCTTTGAACTCTCTTAACCTCGGTTAAGAATTTCATTCTCTAAAATTTTTTTAAGAGTTTGATCCTGGCTCAGAGTGAACGCTAGCGGTGCGCCTAACACATGCAAGTCGAGCGACTCTTCGAGAGGAGCGGCGAACGGCTGAGTAACACGTTGGAACCTACCCCAGACTCAGGGATAACATACCGAAAGGTGTGCTAATACCGGATAGTCTCGTAAGAGTAAAGCTTTTGCGGTCTGGGAGGGGCCTGCGGCCTATCAGTTAGTTGGTGAGGTAATAGCTCACCAAGA
>PFDQ01000036.1 GCA_002772815.1 Candidatus Peregrinibacteria bacterium CG10_big_fil_rev_8_21_14_0_10_42_8 | reverse complement strand
CTTATTACTATAATTCAAATGATGAAAAAAAATATATTCAAAATACAGGCCCACTAGCAATTATAGTAACACTCGGAGATGAGCATCAAGGAATCTTTCTAAGCCATGAATGCAGTTTTAATGGAATGATGATCAAGCAAATATCAAATATTACGAATAATATCCCCGGTCTTTACAGAGATATTTGTGGAGAAGACAGCACTGAAGAGTTCTGTAGTCACAAATTTTTCGCAGAAATTAGTGTTAAATCAGAGCTTATAAATAGGCCATTTTCTGATATAACGATATACCTTCTTTCTTTAGCTTTTGTTTCTGCATTTATTAATCTAGTGATAAAGCCAACAACTAAATATGTTTTATATGGATTAGATCTAGAAAAAGCTAATATAAAATCTAAAAAGAAAAAATAGGTATTTTTGATCCAAGATCTAAATATTAATCAGCCACTGTAGTATGGACGAAGATCACACCGCTTCATGCCTGCTTAGTGACGAAGAGCTAAGTTGCCGCAGCAATCTTAGTCGAGGAACGCACAGCAGTTCACTCTGACTATTTCTTCGTTCATATCAGTGGCGAAGATTTTTGGTTACTTTTGATCTTTCAAAAGTCACATAGAGCTATAACATGTTACATATGAAAAGAATTCAAATCGCACTAGCTCTTATTCTCATAATAACCCCGAGCACTACCCTTGCTTCACCCTTAACAGACAGAGTAGAGAAGCGTCGTCTGCAGAGACTACAAAGCACAGAGCAGGGGACAACTATTCGTCTTAGCAGGCAAATCGTTCAACCAAAAGTATCTGCACGAAGGCGCCAAGCACAGACTTCCGGAATCGTAACCCGGATTATTGATGGAAGTGTTATTCACGTCCAAATGCCAAATGGCGACACAGAAACAGTACGTCTGCTTGGTGCAGAAGCACCAATACTCCAGACAGGGTCCAAAAAGCAACAATGCTTTGCAGAGAAATCGAAAGAAACCCTCGCAGGCCTACTCCTTGGAGAAGTAGTGCACCTTCAAAAAGACGATAACGTTCGGGAGGATGGACAAGGGAGAATTTTACGATATGTCTACAAGCAAACTACTGATGTGAACGCATGGATGATAGACAGAGGTTTTGCCTTCGCCGATAGAAACAATACCTATGCTCGCAGTCAACGGTACATCGACAAAGAATATGATGCGCAGAAATATGATAGGGGACTCTGGGGGCCATACTGTGAGTACAACCAATCTCCAAGTATTGAGTTTGAAATATTGCAGTAACACCTATTTGTCACTTTTCCGATGAAAAGTAACCAAAAATCTTAGCCACTGATATGAACGAAGAAATAATGAGAATGTAACGCTGTGCGTTCCTCGACTAAGATTGCTGCGGCAACTTAGCTCTTCGTCACTAAAAAGAAGTGCAACGGTGTGATCTTCGTCCATATCGTCTGTCAGTTGCGTTTGTTTGAGCGAAAAGAATAATCATCTGTACGCACAACAACAATAAATAATTATTGCTTTGAGTGAGTTAGCAACTGACTTGATTTTTTCGTCCCTTTTTTATCAAAAAAAAGGGACAAGAGATATAATCAACTCATGTCCGATTTACTATCAAAAAAATGCCAATCATGTGAAGGGGTTGATGCCCTTACACCAGAACAAGTTGCTACGTATATTTCAGAAACACCAGAATGGTTTGCCGATGAGAGCGTCTCTACCATCGCTCGTACATTTCATTTTAATGATTTTCAAGATGCAGTCCTCTTCGTGAACAAAGTCGCAGGACTTGCAGAGCAAGAGAGGCATCATCCAAATATTTTTATACACGGATACAACAAAGTAACGATCAGCCTTACAACGCACTCCGCAGGAGGGCTTACAGAGAATGATTTTATTCTCGCTGCGAAAATAGATTTCTTACTATAAAAAATGCCTGCAACCCTTACAAATGTAAGAGCTGCAGGCGAGGTAGGGGGATTACAGAAAGAGGTGTTACCTCTTTCCAAGGGATCGGCAGTATCCCTGGTAGGTGAGTAAAAACTCACCATGCACATGGGATGTGCCGATCACACAATGGTGTACGATTTTCGCTTCATATAACGCCCTTTGCAGAGCCAGGTACGCATGGTATGCGCGCTTCAATTTAATCATGAAGACGAGAAGTTCGTAAAACATTGTATAACCTCCTTTCTTTTCACTAAGGCCAGAAAAACGGGTAACGCAGAGTCAGAACAGTGCCTGACGCCACACGAGACAGAGGTCTCGTCGATAAGCATCAGGTACACAAGTTTCGTTGGGCATGCAGGCAATATTGCAGCTGGGCAGTACAGGTCTGGTTATTTTGGAGTACTGCGTACTGAGCAACATCTGGAGAATTATCCATTGAAACATGTGAACCTCCTTTCTATATTACCGAGGAATCGCCATGAAAAAGAACTGCGAGGATCCTATCCTCCTGAGGATTGATTGCAGAAATATTCTACCTTTTTTACTTCATACAGCCAAAATCCCTCAAACGTTGAGCGTTTCCTGAATATAGTGCATACTACATGCTTATGAAAACAACACTCTTACTTCTCTGTTCTCTTCTTATGGCTTCTTGCTCACTTATCCCACCAGATTCTCAAGATGTATCGAAGAAAATGGATATCATAAATGAATACAAAGGAGAAACTTCCGAAGCAATTTTTGCAGGAGGGTGTTTCTGGTGTACAGAATCCGACTTTGAAAAACTCGATGGAGTCGTCGCTGTTATTTCTGGATACACAGGCGGCAAGACCGATAAGCCAAGCTACAAGGAGGTGTCGTCAGGAAGTACGGGGCACATAGAAGCTATTCTTGTTGTATATGATCCAAGTATTATCACCTATAAAGAACTCGTCGATCATCTATGGGAAGTAATAGACCCAACTGATAACGGAGGATCATTTGTGGATAGAGGATCTCAGTACACATCTGGTATTTGGTATCAGACAGAAGAAGAGAAGAATCTTGCCGAACTTTCAAAAAAAGAAATAGGGGAGTCTGGTCGCTTCGATAAGCCAATCGTTACGCCAATTCTTCCAATAGAAACGTTCTACCCTGCGGAGGAATACCATCAAGATTACTATAAGAAAAACCCTATTCGATACAAGTATTACCGAGAAGGATCTGGAAGAGACACATTCCTTGAGTCTGTTTGGAGCAAAAAAATTGAGGAAGTTCATAGTGAACCTCAAAAAGAATCTGGATACATTAAGCCATCAGATGAAGAGCTCAAAAAAATTCTTACACCTCTGCAATACGATGTAACTCAAAAAGAGGGAACAGAAAAACCATTCGATAATGCGTACTGGGACAACAAAGAAGAGGGGATCTACGTTGACATTGTTTCGAAGGAGCCACTCTTTTCATCAACGAATAAATACAAATCTGGCACAGGCTGGCCAACATTCGATAGGCCACTCGACCCTGAAAACATTATTGAGAAAGCAGATAAAAAGCTCTTCGTTACAAGAACTGAAATTCGTAGTAAGGATGGAGATAACCATATTGGACATGTCTTTACTGATGGTCCTGAGGACACCACAGGGCTACGGTACTGCATGAACAGCGCTGCAATGGAGTTCATTCCTGTTTCGGACCTTAAAGAGAGAGAATTTGAAGAGTACATACAGTTATTTGAATAAAAGTTTAATGTTTTCGCTGTTGTAATATTTTACAACACTCAGGTATATTCAATGCATGACAACGAAAGCACTTCTTCATGTTATTCAATCCGTGGGACTAGAGCCACACGAAGCTGCGCTCTATCTTGCAGGATTAAAACTTGGTTCTGCACCAGCAAGTGCATACGCAGCAGATACTAAAATCAATCGTGTTACTGCATATAACTACCTCGAAGAGCTTGTAAAGAAAAGTATCTTTACGTCTGCAGAAGGCGGAAGAGCAATGACATACGCACCAGTTGCACCAGACCAACTAAGTATCGAGGCACGAAAGAACGTCGAAGCACTCGAACGTGCTATGCCAGACCTGCGGTCTATGATGGGAAAGCATCATCGTGCACCACACGTACGGTACTTTGAAGGAGAAGAGGGGATACTAAAAGTCTACGAGGATACCCTCACGGCAGATGGATCACTGCTCAACTTTGCAAACTCACAAATAGTACGGACATTCTGGAAGGAATATGACAATGACTATGTTAATAAACGAATAAAAAACGGCATTTTCCTGAAGGGAATTGCACCAGATGATGCTATCGGAAGAAGGGTTCACGGAAAAGACAGTAAATCCCTCAGGGAGATTCGCCTCGTTAACGCTAAAGAGTTTCCTATCCATAACGAGATCAATATTTACGACAACAAAGTTGCTATTGTTTCGTTTTCTGAAAATCCATCAGATCTCTTCGGGGTCATTATCGAGAGTAAAGAAGTTGCTGAAACACAAAAGCAAATTTTTGAAATGGCATGGAGATTCGCACACCTTGGGGAAGGATCACATAAAGGAGGAACTAAAAATGCAAAGAAAGAAGCAGCTGAAGAAGGTGTCCGAAAGGACCAGCTTAACATGTTTTAGAAATTATGCAACATGTTACATAATCAAACAGCTGTCTTCATTTGTTATACAAACTATACAAATATGATGCTCCAGAGTAGACGCAGCTCGTTATGAGAACAAACAGTAAAAACGTCCGAATAAATACGGATTGATTTAAAAAACCCAAAACGGTAGAAATTAGTGTTATCTATTTTTTACCACTACTACTTATGGGACTCACAGACCGCCTCCACCCAAACAGAGAGCCAAATGCATCTCGCGTAACACAATACGCACATTTACCAGAATTTGTTGAGAGAATACGAAATGAACACAGGGACATACTTCAGGAAGCACTTAAGAAGCATCCGATACTTCATACTGCATGGACTGTCATTCAGGACTCCGCACACCCAGATTACATACCAGAAAATTCTGATTTGGATGCAGCGAGAAAACTCATGGTAAACGACTTAGCATCCGCAATAAAAACAGGGACATTAACGCAAATTGTATAGCCAAGAAAGAACCGGCTCTCATTTGGCAACATCATTCATTGCAGTGTCATGAAGTAAACGAGAAACAGTACTCATGGTCTGCAGTGTTTGTTGCTGCTTTTTAAGCTTCTTCTCAAAATCTGGATCTTCTTCATCTATATCCTAAAGAAAATCAAGCTGCTCCTGAAGCTCATCTTTGTACATTTTCACATCATCACGAGCAAGGAAATGCCACCATGGCTGCTTAACCTCCACATCACCATCTTCGACTGTGGTTTTGAGCAAATAATTAATAAGTTCTCATCTGTTTCTGATAAAACTATCGTAAATATTTTGAGTTGTGCAACTGTACGAATACTACGCCTAAGTATTGCAGCGCGTTGTCTTGGAGAAAGAGGATTACCCATAATCGACGTATTCATAACTGTGAAACCTGCCTCCAACTGTGCCAACTGCTCTTCCAGGTTTACTGTCGCTTCATCTGCGTATTCTTCTAGTTGCTCTAGCGTAAGCTCGTCGAGCTCTTCTTGTTCTTTTGCAGAATAGGAGACTGCACCGTAGGCACGGGCGCACTCGTCACTGTTTCTTCTATAACTTCAGGAGCCTGACTACTACTATTCGCCTCGTTTAAACGCTTAATATACTCCCGCCCAGCCCTGTCTGTAGAAAGTACGGTTGGTACAATATCAACCTCAGAAGAGGCATATGTGGTTTCCACAAGAACGCTAAGTTCTTCTGCTTGCGCAGAAAGAGTGCAATTACAGGTGGACCGATACATGCGTCAGCAGCCGACCATCACGGCGGATATGAGTCGGCGTCAGAAATTCAATCCGGCAGCACTCAAATGAAGGCTGAGCTGCGACGATCTGCAGCACCGTCAGCTGCAGCACCGTCCAGAACGGCTGCTCTTCGATCAATGGAGAGGCACTGTCCCGCCGAGTGAGCGCACGCCGGCGTCTGATTGCGGCTCCGAGTGGGCTCTGAGGATTCAATTTCGGACTCCACAATGCTGCCGCAATCTGTCAGGGGTTCGACGCTGCCTTTCTAGGCGGCATCTGCAACCAGCCTCTAGCAACCCACTCAGCCAGCCATTCTGCACGGAAATCGTCGAAGTTCTCGGGGAACTGACCGGCAGGAATACGGGTTCGGGCTTCAGATTCAAGGGCATCGACTTCGTCATCTGCTAACTGGCCGGCCAGAACGGACAACGCTGCTTCGCGGCGTTCACGGGCGGAATTGACTTCGCTCTGTGTGAGCTTGGCCTTTGGCTCACCCATTGTGTCAAAAATGAGGTCACTGAGCTGGCGTGCAAGTTCGCCCCGCTGCTGGCTGTCTGCGTCGGGATACGTCGCCTCAAGGAGGTCACGGAAGTGATCACTGTTGACCCACCCGCAGGTTCTGACACCTGTACTAAGCCCCAGTCTGCCCGACAGTTAGGTAGTACTTTAGTGGGGGTAGATTATCACAAGAAGAATGTGGGCGTAAGAAGTTATAA
>PFDQ01000051.1:3025-26832 GCA_002772815.1 Candidatus Peregrinibacteria bacterium CG10_big_fil_rev_8_21_14_0_10_42_8 | reverse complement strand
GTTGCATACAGAGATTATCTGTTGTCCCAGGTCGAGGGTTAGGGGGTTCTACTGTGTCTACCAAATGGGGTACACTTCACCACCTACCTCTTTATAAACTCCAGTGCTTCTTTCTTGGTTGTTACTGTCTTTTCTGTTTGAGCAGTTTCGAGTTCTTTCAGAATGCGGCCAACTTCCTCCCCTGGTGTTAGTTCAAGTGCTTCCATAATCTCATCTCCTGAAAGGAGTGGCTTCTTAGGACGAGGATTGGTATCAAGGAAAGCATTGTAATCTTTGATTATCGAATCGTATAAATCAAAATTTGATGGAGTAGTTCCAGATATATCGAGCCAGAAGACCTGAAGGAGTTCTATGAACCAAGGATGGTAATACCAGTGTGCCTTTCTACTTGTTTCAAGTCCTTCAAATGTACCCATCATCATGTGATGATCGATAATCCAACATATCTTCTCTTGCCTTTTTCGTGGGAACTGTAGACGATCGAGGAGTTTTTCAGCAATCATAGCTCCTTTAGATGCATGCTCGTTAAAACGAATGCGTTCTTTATCAATACTAAACGTTGCTGGTTTTCCGATGTCATGAAGCAGTGCAGCCCAACGGGTATCTGCACCGTGATCTTCTGTAAATGAGCTGATTACCTGCATAGTATGGCTCCAGACATCCCCTTCTTCGTGTGCGCTTGATGGCTGAGCAACGCCTTTGCAAGCATGAAGTTCTGGGATGAGGTGCTCGATGATGTCTGTTTCCCATAAGTCTTCAAATGCGATTTCTGGATGAGGACCAAGAAGAATCTTTTGAAGCTCTCTCGTACGTCTTTCTCCAGAAAGAATAGAGATGGTCGGCGCCATTTTGTGGAGTGCTTTAAACGTATCTGGGTGATACTGTCCATCTATCTGGGCTTTAAAACGTACAATACGAAGTAAGCGAAGTGCATCTTGGGCTATGCGAGTTTCTGGATCTCCAATGATGCGAATGAGCTTTTCATTGAGGTCTTGTTCTCCGTTGAATGGGTCTCGCAGTTCAGAACTTATAGGGTTCCAGTACAGAGCATTGATGGTGATATCACGTCGCTCTGCGTCTTGTTGCATATCTGTAAATGTTACAGATTCTGGAAAACGACCATCTGTCAGTTCGTGATCTTCTCTGTATGTTGTTACTTCATACGTATGTCCTCCTTCGGACACTACTACAGCGCCGAGTGCGGATGCCGTGTCATCATTTTTTGGAAAAAGTTTTATAATGTCTTTTGGCTCTGCGTTTGTTGCAATGTCTATGTCTTCTGGAATGATTCCAAGAAGCATATCGCGTACGCATCCTCCTACCCACCATGCATCGAACCCTGCATCAAGTAGTGTTTCACACACAGAGTACCCTCCTGTTCCGTACGAACTGGTAACTGTTCGGTTAATGATGTCTTGCGAAAGAGGCATGGTAGAATAGTACCATGTTACACTTTGCTGTCGCCGGTGTCCCGAGATCTACTCCTGGAAGTGGCGGAACGGTCCTTGGACTTCGTCATGCTCATTCCCTTGGTATTACTGCAATGGAAATGGAGTGGGTACAACGTGTCCCAATGAATGAAGAGCGTATTCTTGCTATACAAAAAACTGCTACTGATCTCGGTATGACATTAACAGTTCATGCTCCGTACTTCATTAATCTTAATTCTCCTGAAGAAGAAAAACTCGAAGCATCAAAAATCCGCATACTTAATGCGATGGAAATGGGACAGCTTGCAGGTGCAAAAAGTGTCTGTGTTCACCCTGCATTTTACATGAAGATGGACCCTGCTGAAGTGTATGACAATGTGTATAGAGCAACAGATGATATTATGAAACGTGCACAAAAAAAAGGCCTTACGATTAATCTTGGCTTTGAAACAATGGGTAAGATTACACAGTTTGGAACACTCGAAGAAGTCTTGAAGCTCAGTAAAGAGTTTGGCATTTATCCAACCGTAGATGCTGCGCACATGCATGCTCGGTCTAATGGTAAGTGGAACACGGAGAAGGAATGGAATGAGATGTTTGATATATACGAGAGTTACCTAGGACCTGAATCACTTAAATCTATGCATCTGCATTACTCTGGTATTGAATACTCCGAGAAAGGCGAAAGAAAGCATTTGCCGCTCCTTGAAAGTGATGCCAAATGGGAAGATTTCTTACATGTTCTTAAAAAACGTGGAATTGAGGGTGCATTGGTCTGTGAGTCCCCTCTTATGGAAGAAGATACACTTCTTTTGCAGAATGCATTTAACAAGCTGAAATAGACTGGTACAGTACGCACAACTTCTCCCCCTCATCTATGAACCTCGCAATTAACGGATTCGGACGCATTGGTCGACAAGCACTCAGAATTATTCAAGAAAAGAACCTTCCAATTAATGTTGTTCTTATTAATGATTTAACTGATGCAGAAACACTCGCACATTTATTTGAGTGGGATAGTACCTATGGTCACCATGATTGTGGGGATGCATGTTATAAGGATGGAATGCTTTCAACAAAGCATGGAAATATCCGTATAACTGCATGTAAGGATCCAGCTACGTTACCACATAAAGAGCTTGAGGTAGATGTCGTACTAGAATGTACTGGAATGTTTAGAACAAGAGAGGCTGCTGCCTCTCATCTTAAGGCTGGTGCTAAAAAAGTTATTATATCTGCTCCTTGTAAGGATGAGCCTGATGCAACATTTGTCATTGGTGTAAATGAAGAGACATACAACCCAGAAATCCATCATGTTGTTTCGAATGCGTCGTGTACGACAAACTGCATCGCCCCACTCGTAAAGGTATTGCAAGATAACTTTGGTATAAAGCATGGTTTTATGACAACTATTCATAGCTATACTAATGACCAGCGCTTGCTTGATCTTCCCCATAAGGATCTTCGTCGAGCACGAGCTGCTGCAGAAAACATCATCCCAACAACTACAGGAGCTGCAAAAGCCGTATCCCTTGTACTGCCAGAGCTTGCAGGAAAGCTCGATGGAATCTCTATTCGTGTGCCAACACCAACGGGAAGCCTTACAGACCTTGTCTGTACATTAGAAAAAGACGTTGACGCAGACACAGTCAATAAAGCACTGAAGGCAGCATCTGAAGGTGTCATGAAAGGAATTCTTGGCTATGAAGACAGGCCACTAGTCCTCAAAGATTATGTTGGTGACAGTCGTAGCTCTATCGTCGATGCAGAGAACACAAAGGTTCACAAACAAGATGGCGAGACCATGCTTAAAGTCCTCTCTTGGTATGACAACGAGTGGGGGTACAGCTCTCGTCTTGTCGAACTTGCTCAGTTTATAGGATCAACACTTTAAAAAGAGCCCCGCTTTCGCAGGGCTCTATGTTATTTTTGATTAGTCTTCTTTCTTTTCTGCTGCTTCTTTTTCTTTGTCATCGACGACTTCTGCATCGACAACATCTTCACCTGCATCATCAGCTGCAGAGTTTGTCTGTTCTTCTTCTTTCTGTGCAGCTTCGTAGATAATCTTTCCGATTTCTTGTGCCTCAAGACCAAGTGCTTCTGATGCCGTCTTAATCTCTATTGCTGTAGCGTTTTCTTTTGCTAGAAGTTCTTTCATATCAGAGATCTTTGTATTGATAGACTTCTTCAAGTCGTCACCAATCTTTGCGTCATGTTCCCTCATTTGCTTTTCAAGGTTGAAGACAAGGCCATCTGCATTGTTGCGTGCATCAACGAGTTCTTTCTTCTTAGCGTCTTCATCTGCATGCATCTCAGCATCTTTTTGCATCTTGTCGATTTCTTCATCAGTAAGACCTGTTGATCCTTGAATAGTAATGTGCTGTACTTTGCCTGTTCCTTTGTCTGATGCCTTTACATTGAGGATACCATTGGTATCGATGTCGAATGTTACCTCGATCTGTGGTACACCACGAGGCGCTGGAGCGATTCCATCGAGGATGAAACGTCCAAGGGACTTGTTATCCGCAGCCATTTGTCTTTCTCCTTGAATCACATGGATTTCAACTGATGGCTGGTTATCCGCAGCTGTTGAGAATATTTGACTCTTCGATGTAGGAATCTTTGTATTTCGTTCGATGAGCTTTGTGTCTACTCCACCCATTGTTTCGATTCCAAGACTCAGAGGTGATACGTCCACAAGGACGATATCTTTATCAATATCTCCACCCATCACACCAGCTTGGATAGCAGCTCCTATTGCAACAACTTCATCTGGGTTAACACCTTTGTGTGGGTCCTTGCCAAAGAGGTTTTTAACAAGAGCGGTAACAGCTGGCATACGCGTCATTCCTCCGACGAGGACAACTTCTGAGATATCAGATTTTGATAGTCCTGCATCTTTCAATGCGTCCTCACATGGCTTCTTTGTGCGAGCGATAAGATCGCCAACAAGAGACTCAAGCTTAGAACGGCTCATTTTCAATGTAAGGTGCTTAGGACCAGTTGCATCTGCAGTAATGAACGGCAAGTTGATCTCTGTTTCGTTTTGTGAGCTTAGCTCGATTTTTGCTTTTTCAGCTGCTTCTTTAAGTCTTTGAAGTGCAATTTTATCGTTACTGAGGTCTACACCTTGGTCTTTTTTAAATTCTGCAAGAAGCCAGAGAATAATTTCAGAGTCGAAGTCGTCTCCTCCAAGCTGTGTATCACCGTTTGTTGAGAGTACTTCAAAGACACCATCTGCAAGTTCTAAAATAGAAACGTCGAATGTACCACCTCCAAGGTCGTACACCACAATCTTTTGCTCGTGTCCTTTATCAAGTCCGTAGGCAAGGGCTGCTGCAGTTGGCTCGTTGATGATCCGTTCTACTTCAAGACCTGCGATTTTCCCTGCTTCCTTTGTAGCCTGACGTTGAGAGTCATCGAAGTACGCAGGTACTGTAATCACTGCTTTTGATACGGTTGTACCAAGATATGCTTCTGCATCAGCCTTGAGTTTTTGGAGTA
This sequence comes from Candidatus Peregrinibacteria bacterium CG10_big_fil_rev_8_21_14_0_10_42_8, assembly GCA_002772815.1. Lineage (GTDB taxonomy): Bacteria > Patescibacteriota > Gracilibacteria > Peribacterales > Peribacteraceae > UBA2170. Next base: position 21,898 of record PFDQ01000051.1, on the reverse strand, counting down.
CTTTTGCAGAGATTTCCTGTGGTAGCATCTCTTTTCCATTAACAGAAATATTTGCTCTTCCCTCTTTACCACTCGATACCTTGTACGGCATTTGCTTCGCTTCATTTTCTACCTCTTTAAATCGGCGTCCAATAAAGCGCTTTGCAGAGAAAATAGTATTTTCAGGGTTTGTCACTGCTTGTCTTTTAGCAGCGACTCCAGCAAGGACTTCGCCGTCTTTGTACCCAACAACAGATGGTGTTGTACGGTTTCCCTCTGCATTTGGGATCACAACAGGCTCTCCGCCCTCGATAACCGCCATACAGGAGTTTGTTGTTCCTAGGTCAATTCCAATAATCTTGCTCATAGTAAAAGATTGAAAAAAATACAAGAATTAGCACTCGGGATTATAGAGTGCCAGCTATAGTAGGGTCAAGCTTTTATCAAGAAATTTCGCTACTTATTCTTAGTTTAAGCTACAATTCTCCATGATTTCTCACATAATCTATGTTTCAAGATGAAGCTATAATCACCGTAACCGGAGGAACCGGAGGAAATGGTTGCGTCTCTTGGCGTCGAGAAAAGTTCATACCTCTTGGTGGGCCAGATGGTGGTGACGGAGGAAGGGGTGGAAATATCTATTTTCAAGCAGATGGTAATACCGATACTTTGAGTGATTACAGATCGACAAAGAATTTTAAAGCTGAGCATGGAAGTGCAGGCGCAAAGAAGAACCAACATGGAAAAGCAGGTAATGATCTTCTTCTCATTGTCCCACCTGGTACGCAAATTCGTGAGGGGAACAAAATTCTTGCTGACCTTACAAAACAGGGCGACGAAGCACTGATTGTGACTGGGGGTCGTGGTGGTTTTGGTAACACACACTTCAAAGGTGCTACTCGTCAACGACCAGATTTCGCTGAAAAAGGAGAGCCAGGCGCGACGAAGTCTTTAACGCTTGAACTTAAGCTTGTTGCTGATGTTGGAATCATTGGGTATCCGAGTGTTGGTAAATCCACATTGATTTCTACTATTTCAGAATCAAAGCCAAAAATTGGGGACTATCCATTTACTACTCTTGTGCCAAACCTTGGTGTTGTTCAGGTTGATGACAGATCATATGTCGTTTGTGATGTTCCAGGCCTTATTGAAGGAGCTTCAGAAGGAAAAGGACTTGGTATTCGTTTCTTAAAGCATGTCGAACGCTGTAGAGTACTGCTTCACTTGCTAGATCTCTCTCGCGCAATGGTTGATGGAAAGATAGATGCATCATTGCTCATTAAAGATTACAACGCTATTCGTCATGAGCTCGAAACTTTTGCACCAGAACTCATGAAAAAGAAAGAGGTTGTTGTTCTGAGTAAGTCTGACCTCATTGCAGATAGCCTAGATGATGTAGTATCCGAGCTTCATGCTGCAGGCATTAATGTTTTTATATCAATGTCCGCTGCAACACATGAAAATATTGATAATGTTCTACGAGAACTCATGAAGATTGTCATTACTGAGAAGGAGGCAGATGCTCCAAAAGAAACAGCAGATGATGAGGAAACTCCAGTTCTGAGACCCCAAGTAACAGATGAGCGCATGGGTTCATACAAAATCGCTACAGATGAAGATGGGACTATTCGCGTTACTGGTAAGAGATTAGAACAGCTCGTTGTCATGACAGAGTTTAATTCCATAGGAGCAGTACTTAGATTTCAGGATATTGTCGAAAAGATTGGCTTGAAGAAAGCCCTTAAAAAAGCCCGCAAAGATGAGGATACAAAGGTATTTATAGGAAAAATTGATGTATCAGAGCATATATAAAGCAAAAATAGCTTCTCTTCGGTGTACGAAGTTGTTATAGTTTTCCGGCTGAATAAGCCGTGGCCCGGTAGCTCAGTTGGTAGAGCACCCGCCTGAAGAGCGGGGTGTCACCAGTTCAAATCTGGTCTGGGCCACCATCTAGTTGTCTGCTATAATACATTGAAAATATGAATAGAATGTATAGTCAAATTTCAGGACTTATAACAGTAGCACTCATTGCTACTCTGTTCAGTATTGGTGGTCATACAGTTTTTGGGTCATTTTCATCTATGAATGATACGGAACATCATGCCATAGAACACGAACTAGATATTACAGCAGATACAATTGCAGCAGCGCATTCAGATGAATCTGACTGTCATGGAACAGATCCACAACTTATCTCTTCATTAAGTACGACGAATCTCAAAGTAATAATTTCGCATGTCATATATTCATATTTTGAAACTGAAACTCAACATTATTCTAATGTGATCCTTTCTTCTCAAAGGGATAAGATTCCGCTATTTGAGATGGCAAAAATACATACATCAACATTAACTCTTAGAGTTTAGGATTTTACCGACACGTATGATATATACGTGATATTTTATTTATTTTTTTATACTTTTATTATGAAAAACATTTTTTCTACAACACTTATACTTACAGGATTACTGCTATCAGGATGTGGATCTACCACTGTTGATATGCCTATGGATGACATGATGAATGATGATCATCATATGGGGGAATCTGATGTTATGCCGCATGGTCATGATGATGAGCCAATGGCAGATTCTCCTAGGCCACCGAGCAGAGTCGAAGCTGATGTACCACATGACGATACAAACACTGACCCTCATGGTCATTAATTTTTACCTATTACTATCATGAATATACTCTTTAAAGGAAAAGCGTTGCAGGCACTTGTATCAGTCATTGTCATAGGAGCAGTTGGCACTGTTTCATACATTGTTATGAACGGGCCAGAGAAAGAAGCAGGAGGACATGCTCATGCCCCAGATGCAGGATCGCATACACACGGAGAAGTGATAGCTGGTGGTAAAAATTCTTTGTTTCCAGTTGTTACTGTCGTTCAGCCTCAATCTGTATCAGATGCTGGTGGAAGCATTGAGGCTGCAGGACAAGTTCTAGCAGACAAACATGCTGACATTTATCCAAGAAGAGAAGGTGTTGTTCAGTCACTTTCTGTCAACCTTGGTGATACTGTGAAGAAAGGTCAGGTTATTGCTTCACTTCAACCAGATAAGGACCAGTCACAGCTTTCAGCAGAACTAACATTTAAACAAAGAGAATTGGAAATTGCCAAAGAACGATTAACTGCTTCTTCAGAGACACAGAAAACTATTGCTGAGGCATCCCTTGAAGTTGGTAAAAAGAATAATACAGCTCGCCTTCAAAAGATTGATGCTGAAATCGAAGCTATAAAAGTATCGACAACTCAGGCAGAATCGTCTGTCAAAAACGCTGCGTACGATCTTATCGATGCAGCAACTATTCTTATGTACACACAAACAGATGCTATTAGTAGATACAATGATTATGGCCCTTATGATTTTTATCGCCGAAAGAATATTTTCTATCCACGAGATGATGAAGCAAAAATTGTAGAACAAAAGTTACTCGATTTATTTAGAGATCTCAAATCGAATAGTTTTGACGGTAAGCCTTTAGTACTCGTGAACCAAGCTATGGATACAGCATCAGCTGTACGCAGTATTACTGCTAATGCTGGAAAGGTAGCTGATTATAGCGATGAAAATGCTAATCAACGTGGTGAAATTTCGGAAGTGGTTGATCATCTAGCAGATATCTCAACAGAGCTTATTACAAGTGCAAGTACGTTGAATGTTCTTGAGGCTGAAAAGCAAAGTATTCTTGCAGAAGGAACACAAAATATCTTAGAAATTACAAATGCTGGAAGAGGTTCTCAGCTTGATATCTCTCTTTTAGAGGCTGAAGTTGAAAGAATTAGAAATCAAATGGGTGCTTCTCGCACTGTTTATGCTCCTTTTAGTGGTGTCATTACAAAACGTCACATAAATATTGGAGATAGTGTGAACCTCGACAAGCCTCTGTTTACCTTGGTAGATAATAATAATATGTTTGTTAGATTTCATATTACCGAAACAGATCTTCCATTTATTAGTAAAGATACAGTTATTACTTTCGCACCAACCTCAGCACCTTCTCATGTGCATTTTGCAGTAATAAAGCGTATTGCACAGGCGATTGATCCAGACACTAGGACAATTCTAGTCGAAGCAGAGCTAGATAAAGACGACGAAGATGGTCATGCACTATCTGAGATGACAGTCCGAGCATATATTCCTACTACTCATGCTGAAGGACTTCTTTCTGTCCCAGAGAGTGCAATAGAGCTTAGTCCGAAGTCTAATCAGCTATGGATAGTCAATGCATCAGTTGAAGCTGAACTACGTCCTGTGAAGGTTCAGTATATACACAAAGGTAGTGCATACATTGAAGAAGGCCTTTCTGGCGATGAATGGATCATTATTAAATCTCCAGTTGAGCTAAAAGAAAATCTTGAAATTGATACCACCACTGAATCATGAACATATTTGATACCATAGTACGGTTAGTACTGAAAAATAGAGTTCCTGTTCTGGTTTTTTCTGCACTTATTTTTGTATACGGTTCATACGTAACTATAAATTCTCCTGTAGATATTTTACCAGACTTAAACCGACCAACGGTTACTGTTTTTGCTGAAGCAGAAGGACTCGCCGCTGAAGAAGTAGAAACACTTGTATCGTTCCCTATTGAATCTGTGATGAACGGAGCGAGCGGGGTTGAGAGAGTCCGCTCTATTTCCTCCCCAGGTCTTGCGCTTATTTTTGTAGAGTTTGACTGGAAGCAAGATATATACCTAGCCAGGCAAATAGTATCTGAAAAACTAAACTCGGTTGCTGTCCCTGAAGGTGTTTCGACTACCCTTGGGCCTATATCTTCTATTATGGGAGAAATACAACTAGTCGGTCTTTCTAGTCCAAATGGAGGCGTATCACCTGGTGACCTTCGGTCACTTGCAGACTGGACTGTCCGACCAAAAATTCTCACTGTGCCAGGTGTTGCATCTGCAACAGTCATCGGAGGTGACATGGAGCAATATCAGATCCAGGTTGATTCTGTAAAGCTCAGCAACATCAACATAACTATTGCAGAACTTGAAGAAACTTTGTCCTCTATTGCTGAAAACAAAAGTGGAGGTTTTCTCTCTACCGATACGACCGAATATCCTATTCGCATTATTGGCAGAACAACAGATGTAGATGTTCTTGGTAGTACTGTTATTGCGAAGAGAAATGGAGCACTTATATACCTCAGGGATATCGCTACAGTCCAAAAAGCTGCACAAGTGTCACCACGCGGTGATGCGAGTATTAATGGCTTTCCAGGAGTGATAATGAGTATTACAAAACAACCAGGGGTAAATACCTTAGACCTCACAAAGCAGATTGATAAAGCCCTTGAAGATTTGAAAGTTTCCCTTGGTGATAATGTGCAACTTCACCCGGATCTTTTTAAGCAAGAGAAATTTATTCGAAATGGTATAGACAATGTAATAGGGGCTACCAGAGATGCGGCTATACTTGTTGTCATTGTACTCATTTTATTTCTCGGAAATGCACGAGCCATAGGAATTACACTTACTGCACTTCCTCTTTCGTTTATTGTTGCGATCATTATTCTTCGAATATTTGGCATTGCTATCAATGTTATGACATTAGGAGGTCTAGCAGTTGCCATTGGTGAGCTTACGGATGATGCAGTTGTTGGCGTAGAAAATGCCATTCGATGGCTGAAAGAGAATAAAAATCGAGCAGTCAAGTTATCCCCTTTTGAAGTTATCATCAGAGCCAGTAGTGAAGTACGAGGATCTGTGATCTTCTCAACTGTTTTAGTTGTCCTTGTCTTCATGCCACTGTTTGCCCTTGGGGGTATTGAAGGAAGACTTCTTGCCCCATTGGGCCTGGCATACATTATTGCGCTTGTCGCATCGACAGTTGTTGCTATGACGGTGACCACTATCCTGTCGTATTACCTATTGCCTGGTTCTTCTATGATTGAAGATGGTTTTGAAACAAAGTTTCTTACATTTGTAAAAGCAAAAGCAGAACCTCTTATTCGTTATAGCATCCGCACTCCCAAAACGGGTTTAATTATTGCTGGATCCTCTATATTTTTAACTCTATTGCTTGTTGCTCAAGCTGGTAAAGAATTTTTGCCGCCTTTCAATGAAGGAACACTGACTATTGGTGTTGCCCTTGCACCTGGAGAGTCCATGGAAAAAAGTAATGCTTTGGGCGTGCAGATTGAAAAAAAGCTTCTTGCTATTGAGGGAATAGAGTCTGTCGCTCGTCGTACAGGAAGAGCAGAAGAAGATGAACATGCGGCAGGAGTAAACTCTTCAGAGCTAGAAGTTGATGTAGACCTTAATAAACGGTCGAAGGATGATATTATTGAAGATGTTAAAAAGGCATTTGCAACGTTGCCTCTCGAAGGTGCAAATGTAGGCATTGGGCAACCGATTTCCCATCGTATTGAACATATCCTTTCTGGAGTTCGTGCGCCAATTGTTATCAAGCTCTTTGGACCAGATCTTGATGCTCTTCAGCTCTATGCTGGTCAGGTGCGTGACATTCTTGAAGATATTCCTGGGACGTTGAACCCTGTCGTTGCACAAGAGGTAAAGGTCCCACAGGTAACGATTACGCCAAATAGAGACCTTGCGGCACAGTATGGGTTTACCTTTGGAGATCTAACGGATATTTTGGAAATAACGCTGGCCGGAGAAGAGATTGGTACAATCCTCGAAGGATCACGCGCTTTTGATCTTGTGTTACGACTAGATCAGAATTCAATTAACAATCCAGAAAAGATTGGCAGCCTACTTATTGCAACTCCAAATGGGTCTACTGTTCCCCTTTCCAGTGTCGCAGACATAAAAGTAACGAATGGTCGTAATAGTATTAGTCATGACAACGGACAGCGTCGCATAGTCATATCCTCAGGAATTCTTGATGGGGATAGCGTTACTATTATTGAATCTTTGCAGAAAAAGGTAGAGGCCGAACTTGATTTGCCTGCAGGATACTTCCTTAGTTATGAAGGGACGTACAAAAGCCAAAAGGAATCTAGTAGAAAGCTTCTACTCTATACATTCCTTGCACTTCTTGGAATTATTGCTTCTTTGTACTATAAATTCCGATCATTCTCACTGGTTACTCAAGTACTGATTAATGTTCCCGTAACGTATGCAGGAGCTATGCTTTTTGTATTGTTTACTGGAAATGTCATTAATCTCGCAGGACTTGTTGGTCTCATCTCTATCTTGGGTCTTGCTGCCAGAAACGGTATTCTTCTGATAGAACACTGGATTTTTAAGGCGACCGAAGAAGGTGAACCATTTGGTGAAGAGCTTATAGTTTCTGGAGCCCTTAATAGACTTTCTCCGATGCTTATGACGTCTTTGACATCAATGCTTGCTCTCCTTCCGCTACTCTGGAACCCAGACCAGCCAGGAAAAGAGATTTTGTACCCTCTTGCAGTGACCACTTTTGGAGGACTCCTTACTTCTCTATTTGTAGAAGTTTTGATTAGACCTGGCATGTTTGCGCTATTTGGCCAAAAGCCGTTAGAACAGGCTGTGGCAAAGTTTCATAAACTAGATTCCAAGAATTAGAGCGATTGTTGACACTTAGTGGGTAGCGGGAATACGGTTCTCCTACCCAGTAACTCCTTATTCTTACATTCTCCTATTATATAATGAAAAAAGTTACACTGAAAGTACAGGGCATGTGCTCCGATCACTGTGCACTCACAGTGCGCAAGATTATAATGGGCCATCTGAATGTCGATAGTGCAGAGACAAGTTTTGCAAATGAGGAAGCTTCTGTTGTCTTCAAAAGTGAAGATACATCAGAAATGAACGATATTTTCAAAGGGATCCGCGCTGCAGGTTATGAGCCAATGCTTATTGATGACAGGGGTAAGGTAGCCATGGTCAATAAAACTTTCAAGCTTCATGTAGGCGGAATGGGATCCGACCACTGTGCTGGTATTGTACAACGAGTTATCCAGTCCTTTGATTCAGTTGAAAGTGTCGAAACAAGCTTTGCTAATCAAGAAGCAACTATCATATTTAAAAATGGGGATGCAATAGAACTCGATGCAATTTTGAAAGGAATTAAGGATGCTGGATATGACCCCTCTCTCATTTCTGATGAAGCACAACCAGAGGACCAAGAAAGTAATGAAAGACGCTCTCTTGCTCTTCTTAAACGTAAAGTCATTGTGGGCGCTGTTCTTTCTACAGTTATCCTCCTCCTTGTGCATTGGAATAAATTTGGATTCTTTACAATCGAACATCAAGTATCATTCATTCTACAGCTTCTTTTGACGATTCCAGTGCTGTTTTATTCTGGAGGTCGTATTTATAAAGGGGCTTGGTCAAAGGCATTACGAAAAACAGTGGATATGGACACATTGATTGCTCTTGGAACAGGAGCAGCCATGCTCTACTCACTAGTAGCGACATTTGCACCTGATGTTCTATCAGTCAGTGGCATAGAAGCTGATGTGTATTACGATACTGCCGCAATCATTCTCACACTCATTCTTCTTGGAAAATATCTTGAAGACCGCGCAAGAAAGGGAACATCGGAAGCAATCCGCAAGTTACTTGGACTACAAGCCAAGACTGCTCGTATCATTCGTAATGGCAAAGAAGTAGATATTCCCGTTTCAGATGTACAAGTAGGAGACATTCTCCTTGTTCGTCCTGGAGAAAAGATTCCCGTAGACGGTGACATAGTAGAAGGTTCTTCTTCTGTCAATGAATCTATGGTGACTGGTGAGAGCATGCCAGTCTCAAAACACGAAGGAGATAGTGTTATAGGAGCTACTATGAACGAAACAGGAAGTTTTCAGATGAGAGCAACGAAGGTCGGTGCAGATACCGTACTTTCACATATTGTTGAAGTGGTAAAAAAGGCTCAGGCAAGTAAGGCACCAATTCAAAGAATCGCAGACCAGGTTTCAACCATCTTTGTTCCTGTTGTCATTGTCATTGCACTTGTTGCATTTGTTGCATGGATTATATTTGGTGGAGGTATAACTGCATTTACTGCAGCGCTTGTAGCAGCAGTTTCAGTACTTATTATCGCATGTCCTTGTGCATTAGGCATTGCTACTCCAACAGCAGTAATGGTTGGTACTGGTAAAGGTGCAGAGCATGGTATTTTGATCAAAGATGCTTCTGCACTGGAAAATGCTCACAAGGTTACTGCAGTCGTGTTTGATAAGACAGGAACACTGACAGAAGGAAAACCTCGTGTTACAGATTTTATTTTTGTAGAAGGTGTTTCTAAAGAGGACTTATTACCCTCAATTCTGGCAGTAGAGAAACTTTCAGAGCATCCATTGGCTAAAGCAATTGTGCATGATTTACGAGAAAAGAACGTTTCAGAAAATAATGCAAATAACTTTATAGCCTATCGTGGCAAGGGTGTAGAGGCATATGTAGAAAGCAAGACCATACTCATTGGTACGGAGCGCTTTTTGGCAGAAAAAAGTGTTGTTATTTCTCAGGATGTATTACAGAGAGCTATTAGCCTTGAGCAGCAAGGTAAATCAGTTGTATTTGTTGCCTATGATGGTGTGTCCAGTGCAATTATTGCCATTGCAGACACATTGAAAGAAAGTGCAATCGAAACAGTTGCACAGCTAAAGAGCCTCGGTATTGAGCCTGTCATGATTACTGGAGATAATGAAGGTACTGCCAACGCTATCGCTGCTCAGGTTGGGATCGAGCGTGTATTTGCCCGTGTTCTTCCTGAGGAGAAGGCAGAGAAAATCAAAGATCTTCAATTAGAGGGAAAGATAGTCGCTATGGCGGGAGACGGTATCAACGATGCACCTGCTCTCGTGCAAGCCGATGTTGGTATAGCTATGGGATCAGGAACTGATATTGCTATGGAATCTGCGGGGATGACTCTCCTGAACGGAGACATCAGTAAAATTCTTCAAGCATTGAAGCTCTCTCGATTGACCATGCGTACTATTAAACAAAATCTCTTTTGGGCATTTGCCTATAATACACTTGGTATCCCCATCGCAGCAGGTGCACTTTACCCTTTCACGGGTTTATTATTATCTCCTGTTATCGCATCAGCTGCAATGTCCTTCTCTTCCCTTTCTGTAGTGCTAAACTCACTTCGCCTAAAGAAAATTAGCTTGTAGCACGTCTTCTTTAGGACTATTATCCTATACAATGAAACTACCAATTTCTATACTAGCTGGCTTCACCTTCTACATCCTACTTGGGATGTGTCCTATGCAATTATCTATGATGATGCCTTTAGATAGCAGTATGGCGATGATACATACTATGGATATGAACATGGGTAACATGGAAGATTCCAGTCCAGGTGCAGGTTGCTCAGATTGTGAAGATTCTGTTGATCATTTTGCTTTGAAGGAATCCTCTTCTCCAATGAATACTGTTACTGCTGTTTTGCCAGTTTCTGTTGATTCTACAACTGTCTTTAGGCCTCTTTCAGTAGAGATTGCTACAACGATAAATAATGGGCCGCCCATACGTGCGTCGGATATTGTTAAACATATAGTTTTCCGTACCTAAAATCATCATCTATTTTAGATGTATCTAGAATTTCCTAGATATCTTTATTTCTTATTTACCCTACTTTTTATGAAAAAGTTTTGTACTTCTATCCTCGTTCTCTCGGTTTTATTTCTTAGTGCATGCGCATCAAGTGCTCCAATGACTGAAGAGCAGCAAGCAGAAAAATACGGTGTTACTGTAGAACGCTTCCGTGAAGAAAAGCGTGCAGCAGCCCGTATGAACATGGGCATTGAAGAGCACATGATGATGATCGAAAAATAGTATTTTCTACTACCTCCCATGAAATATATCCCTCAACAGTTAATAGCCGAATATATAGCCCTTATCCAGAGACGCAAAAAAATTACTGCGTCTCTGGGACTTTTTCTCTTGTGCACTATTGCACTTCTATTGTTTGTGCAGAAGGGTTCTTTGAAGAATATTGCTGCCCCTGATGCAGGTACCACTCCATCTGATGATTTTTCATATTCTACAGTGAACCCTCAAAAAATGAGCAATGCATCATCAGTGATCCTTCTTGGAACTATTTTCTCTAATGAGACCGCCAATATCTACCCACGACGTGATGGCATAGTCGAGGACGTCTATGTTGATATCGGCGATGTTGTTACAAAAAACCAAGTAGTTGCAGTTCTTCTTCCAAAAGGTGTAGAAGGCCAAAGTGCTGCGATGATATCTGAGAAACAAGCACGAAAAGCAATGGCTGTTTCAGATCTTGTATCCGCAGAAAATGTTGCAGAGGAAATGATCATTGGAACCCGCCAGAAGATCTCTGAAAAAGAGCTCGACCTTCAGATCGCTTATAATGAACAAGCTTCTCTTTTGCAGAAGTTTGCTGAAGCAGAATCTCACATTTCCCAAATGCAGGAGCAGGCACTGAGCACCACTCAAAATGTGTACCAGCTCGTAGAATGGATACTTCTTGGAAGCAATAGTAGAGCAGGGGGAACAACACGAAACGAAGATATACTACGAAATCTTGGTATTCAGGATGCGAGTAATGCATCTCGATATACTGTTGTTGATAGGCTAAATACACTTTCTGATTTGCAATCAGAATATACCAATGCTCCAGTATATAAGAAGCCTGTCTTAATTCAGCCACTTATTAGATCTGCTCTTGATCTTCTTTCTACAACGACAACGTTGCTTCAAGCTACCCCTTCAGAATCTAATGGCAATGGGTATGACCATCTTACCCATGCTCATCTTACAGATCGTTTGAATAAAGTAATTTCAGCACAAGATATGCTTTATAAGGCTAAGGAAAGGCTTGAGGATGCTCGTAATGCCTTCGCAACACTTACATCTTCAGAACCAGAGCTATATAAGGCCTACAAAACCGGGGATCTTACAGACTCTAAGAGCAACAAAGTTCTTATGCTCGAAGAAGCCATACGTAGCTCTTATAATGCTCTTGGACTAACAGAGGCTAATCAGGATCAGATGATCGAAAGACAGAAAAGCCAAGTTCAGATAGCGAATTCTCTGTTACAACTTGAATACGCAAATAGTGGTCATCAGCAAATACGATCACCATTTGCAGGTATTGTTTCAAAACGATTTATCAATGTTGGACAGATAGTTATGCCATCAATGCCAGCATACGAATTAACAGGAGTGCCAACAGCACTTGCCAAAAAAGCAAAGACGGAAGTCCACTTTGGTCTCCCTGAAAATCTGGCTTCTCATCTACGTATTGGTGATTCTATAGATTTCCTTCTTCAATCTGATGACTCTACGATGTATAGCGCAATTGTTACAAGAATGAGTCCTCAAATAGATATGAAGACACATACAGTATCTGTTCAGGCGAAAATTCCGGATGATTTAGTATTACCTCATCAGTCTAGTGTTCGTATTCGTCTTCTTGATACGATGAAACCATTATTCCAAGTCCCCTCTTCGACTGTTAAGAGAGATGGTGATACAGATTTCGTATGGGTACTTGATCCTACATCTTTAGTACCTGAAAAGTTATTTGTTACAGTTCAGTCAGAAGATGGGGAATTCGCAGAAGTTTCAGGGAGTATTTCTACAGGGTCTCTTGTTATTACCGACTCCCCTTCCCTTTTTGAATGATTAATTACATCATCATCAAAGCGCTAGACAATAGACTTGTGACAATGCTTCTCTTTGGAGTCATTGCCATAGTAGGTGTTATTTCAGTGTTGCAAGCTCCTGTCGATGCGATTCCAGACCTTTCTGAAAACCAGGTTATTATTATGACACAGTGGTCTGGGCAGACGCCGAGGAATATAGAAGACCAAATCACCTATCCAATTACCGTTTCGATGCAAGGGCTTGCAGGGGTAAAGGATATCAGAGCAAGTTCTATGATTGGTGTTTCAATGATTACCATTATCTTTGAAGATACTGTTGGAATTTACTTTGCACGAGACAGAGTATCAGAACGATTAAATCTTGTTCAATCACAACTTCCAACAGGAGTTATTCCAATATTAGGACCGGATGCTACAGGTGTGGGCCATATTTATTTATACACACTTGAAAGCGATACTCATACACTCACAGAACTCAGGTCTATTCAAGATTTCACGGTACGATATGGCTTACAAAGTGTACAGGGGGTTGCAGAGGTTGCATCTGTTGGTGGTCATGTCAAAACGTATCAGATCACACTTGATCCCCAGAAACTTCAACAATTTAATGTTTCAATTAAGCATGTTATGGACATAGTACGTATGGCAAATAACAATGTTTCTGGAAAAGTTATCGATACTGGTAGCCGAGAAATTGCTATTCAAGGAATTGGCTTTTTTGAATCTACAGCTGACATTGCAAGTACGGTCATTGGAATGCGTAGTGACGGAGTTCCTCTTACCGTCTCAGATGTTGCAGATGTTCGATTATCTGGGAAATTTCGTCGGTCTATTCTTGCAAATGAAGAAAAGGAAAAAGTTGGTGGCGTTATTGTCATGCGTTATGGGGAAAATCCCCTTGCTGTCATAGACGCAGTCAAGGAGCGTATTGTTGAGGTTGAGAAATCACTTCCTGATGGTGTGACTATCAAACCTTTTTACGACAGAACAGATCTTATCCTCTCTGCAATACGTACCCTCAAAGGTGTTCTTACTCAGGAGCTTATTATTACGACTGTCATCCTCGGGCTCTTCTTATGGCATGTCGGTTCTACGGTGATAACTGCTATTGCACTCATTATGGGTGTTCTTATGACGTTTATTTTTATGAGAATGTTTGGCATCCCAAGCAATATTATGAGTCTTGGTGGAATCGCTATTGCTATTGGAACCATGGTAGATGCTGCAATAGTCATTAGTGAAAATGCCTATAGAAAACTTTTGGAGCACCCAGCACATACACTACCGGATCGTGTACTGCGTATTCGAGAGGCGACACTAGAAGTTGGTGGGCCAATAGTTTTTGCCATACTTATTATTATTTTGTCTTTTACACCTATTTTTACGCTGACTGGACAAGAAGGAAAGTTATTTGCACCACTTGCCTATACTAATTTGTTTGCAATGCTCGGAGCTCTTATCGCTTCGCTTTTGCTCGTCCCAACACTTGCTGTCTTCTTTTTACGAGGAAAACTTCATTCGGATGATTCTATCCCTGTTGTTGCGTATCTTCAGTCAAAGTATAAGCCACTTCTTCTCTTGGCATTAGCTCGTCGAAAAGCGACACTTGGCATAGCTGCTGGACTCGCAGTGCTCGGAGCTTTGGCAATGACACAAATTGGGTCTGAATTCATGCCTCCGCTAGATGAAGGTACGCTCTGGTACATGCCAATTACTCTCCCAGATGTTTCAGAGGAAAGGGCACAAGAACTCCTCTTGGCATCAAACAAAATCATTTCAGGTATTCCAGAAGTAGCAATGGTTGTTGGTAAAGCTGGTCGTGCAGATACTGCAACAGACCCCGCACCTCTTGCTATGTTTGAAACCTTTATTACACTCAAGCCAAAGTCTGAATGGCGAAAAGGGATGACAAAAGAGAAACTTATTTGGGAAATGAATAAGGCAATTTCTTATGAGAACCTCTGGAACAGTTTTACACAACCAATTATTGGTCGTATTGATATGCTTGCAACCGGTATTCGTACGCAACTTGGTGTCAAAATATTTGGGGATGATCCAGTGCTACTCGAAAAAATCGCCATAGAAGTAGAAGGATACCTTTCTCAGGTCTCAGGGGCTGCAGACACTGTCGCAATAAGAACTACTGGCCTTCGGTACCTTGATATTGATCTTCATGACGAATTACTTGCTGTCCATGGCATAGCAAAGATGGATGCTCTTCAAACAATAGCTGCAGGTATTGGTGGCGCCATGGTTACAAAAACAATTGAAGGAAGAGAACAATACGGTGTAGAAGTACGCCTGCAACAGTCTTACCGACAAGATATTGATGATATTTCTTCTCTTCCCATCACAGGAATTAATGGCACTCAGGTTCTTATGGGTACAATAGCCACTATAAAACTTGTTGATGGTCCTGCTGTTATCCATAGCGAAAACGGAATTATGCGCTCTACAGTGCAGACAAATGTACGCGGTGTTGATATGGCAACTTTCGTTAAACAGGCTAACAAGGTTCTTGAGGCAAATCTTACTCTCCCCACTGGCTATACATACAAGTGGGCTGGGCAGTACGAGAATCAGCTGAGAGCAAAAAAGAGGCTTACTATTGTTATCCCTCTTGTACTCTTTATTATTTTCTTGCTCCTATACCTAACATATAAGGATCTAAGCCTTGTCAGTATTGTCATGCTTACTATTCCACTGAGCCTTGTTGGTGGAGTTCTCGCGCTTTACATTGCACATTATAATTTCTCTGTCGCTGTGTGGGTTGGGTTTATAGCACTTTTCGGGAATGCAGTCGAAACAGGAGTTGTCATAGTAGTGTACTTACAACATGCCTTCGAAGAGAGGTTTTTGGATAGGCCAGTTACTATAGATGGTATTCACGAAGCAGTAGTGACAGGTTCCCTCCTTCGTCTTCGTCCTATTCTTATGACGGCGTTCACGTCTGTTATCGGGCTTATCCCGATGATTACAAGCACAGGAACAGGGGCAGAAGTTACAAGGCCGTTGGCCCTTGTCGTGATGACAGGGCTCACAACGTCAGTTCTTCTGACATTGATAGTCATTCCAGTTTTGTTTGCGATGCTACGTGAAAAACAGATTACATCTTTTTAAATAATGTCTTGTACATCTCGTAGTGCTTTTCGAGTGAGCTAAGACTTACCCATTCGTCTTTGCCATGAAGGCCGGCTCCTTTTGGTCCATAGAGAAATGCAGGAATTCCTCTTTCTGAAAAATACCTCGCGTCTGTTCCACCGTGCTCTCTCTTAAATGCAATACTTTCTCCTATTACTTTTTCAGCAACAGATTTAAATAGCATTACTGTTGGATCTGTTTCAGACGTCTGAAGTGGGCTCGCTGTAAGACGCGGTTTTACTATGCAGCTTTCTGGTAGCTCATTTTGTACGAGTGTAATAGCCTCGTCTGGATTCTTACACACTGATGCTGGGAATCGAATATCGAGCACCGCGCTTGCGGTACTTGGCACTTGGTTTTGAGCACCGCTACTGTGTACTGATGTTGGGGTAACAGTAATTTGCCAGTCGCTATGAGTCCCTGATGGGAATTTTTCTGAAAGAATTCTGATTGCTTCTGCAAGGGTAAGATTTGGGTTCTTTGTATCCCATGGATATGCACCATGCCCACCAATGCCTGATACTGTCATGTCTACCCATGCGACACCTTTGTGCTCTATGACAATTCCAAGATCATTTGAGTCTGGTGTAAATGCTGCAGACTCATGAAACATTCCTTCATCCAGTAAATAAGGAATCGTGAGTCCGCCAACCTCTTCATCTGTTGTGATAAGAATGCTTACAGCTGGCTGTTTTTCTTCTTTGCATGCATCACTATATGCCATTAAAAATGGAAGAATATTCCCTTTCATATCTGACGTGCCACGACCGATTGCCCTGTCTCCTTCCACTCTTAATTCGAATTGGTTTTCATCGCCTGGGACAACATCGACGTGTGCAAAAATGAGCAATTTTGCATTCGGATTTTTGAGGTATATCCATGGTGATTTTTCAAAGACTCCCCTCTTGAGATGAGAAATATCTTTCCCACAAAATGTCACTGCTATCCAGTCTAAACATTCTTGTTTCTGAATCTCTGATTCAGCAGTAGATTTGAATGCTATAAACGGTTTTAAGAGTCGTACTAGTTCTTTTTTCATATGATAAAGTATATTAGTATAAGTATTGATATATTTGTCAAATTATTGTATAATGCTAGTACAAATACACATTACACACATACCTTACCATGCGACACACGCGAGCACATCATATTCGAAGTTTAGCAGTACTTACCTCTGTTCTCGGAGTTGTGTTTTTTAATCAGCAAGGTATGGGTACTCGGCATTCACTCGATGTTGCAAGTCTACAATGGCAGGCACGACTTGGTAGTGCCAAAACAATGCGGTCACCTAGTATCTATAAAAATCTTTCTCAGGATGAGCGCATCGCACTTCGTCTTCAAAAGAGACTACGAAGCAATGGTAATATGTCTGCTCCACCAATGGACGAACTTATTAAGGCAGTGAAGCAACGACAGTCTCTCCTTGGAAGGCATTTTAAGGTTTCTTTTTCTACTGATGAAAACCCAGAACACGCAGTGTGGAATGTCTCTGCACAGCGGTACCCGTTATGGCTTAAGCCATCATTTACACTGAGGGATGCATCCTACACTCTTGATACAACAGCAATTGAAAAAACGATGAATAACGAGCATGTGGTTTCTGTCGATGCACCTGTTCATGCTGTGTTGCAGTCCGTCTCTTGGAAAGAGCTTTATAATACAAAAACGGT
Organism: Candidatus Peregrinibacteria bacterium CG10_big_fil_rev_8_21_14_0_10_42_8; assembly: GCA_002772815.1. Lineage (GTDB taxonomy): Bacteria > Patescibacteriota > Gracilibacteria > Peribacterales > Peribacteraceae > UBA2170. The sequence goes on along the minus strand of PFDQ01000051.1, from coordinate 4,559 downwards.
ATCAAGAGCAAAAGTTGATGGTATAGCAAAGTCTGGCTATCTTCCAGATGCAGCAGTTGCATCGAGTTCGATTGCCAAAGCTTTCACATCGGACTTTGAATCCATCACTATTCCACTTCAAAAAATTGATGGTCGAATTGTGAATATGACTGGTGAAGACCTCGGAGACCTTGTGCTATGGGGCCAAGGCAAAAGTGACTATACAGGCTCTACTTATGCACGAAAAATGAATGTCCAAAAAGCACTTAACGAGCATGTACTCAATACTCTCGTAGAACCAGGCGCACAGTTTTCTTTCAACTCCACTCTCAACGGTGCAGTTAGCCAAGGGAATGGATGGCATATGGCAAAAGTTATCTATAATGGTGGAGATCTTGAGTACGCACCAGGGGGAGGAATTTGTCAGGCATCTACAACTGTATACCGTGCAATAGTAAATGCAGGGTTTCCTGTTGAAGCGCGTCGTGCTCATAGCCTTTATGTGAGCTACTACGAAAAACATGGTGTGGGAATCGATGCAACTATCTATCCTGGTTCACAAGACCTTGTTTTTACAAACGATACTGCAAAACCGCTTCTCATCCAATCGTACAATGATGGCTCAGAGGCATATGTTAATATCTATGGAACACCAGACGGACGAACAGTAGAACTTTCTGGTCCATACTTCGCAGCAAATGCACCTGAAGGGTACCAGTACCAAGGGAGAAATCTAAAGCTAACAGAGATTGCATGGGATCAAACAGTGACATATCCAAATGGTGATGTTCACACTGTGCAAATTGGCTCTCGTTATAAATCACTTCCTCAGTACCTTGCTAAAAAGTACGAGCCAACAGAAGTTATTCATGCGTCAGCTCCACTCGCTAGCGCATTGGAGTAGTCTCCTGTAAAGTCTGAGCGATGTGGTTTCGTTCACTTCTGTCATTGGTTTTATGCCTCGGCTTGCAAACATCACTTTGCACTGGAGGATTCTTATCAGTGATATCTGGCATATCAGATCACTTTGCATATAAAGCAGATGATGTAGGTCTTATGTCTTACGGTGCAATTGGAAACCTCACATGTGAGAATAATAAAAGTACTACACATGTTGGTTCTGTTGATTCGAACTGTGGTGATGCATCGAATTGCTTAATCCAAGCATTTCATTTCGCTCAGCGGCAATCCCTCTTAGGGCTTTCTACTTTTGATTTTCTTGCACTTTCTTTTATCGAGAGTCCGTTTTCTGTTCAGATTTCAACTCTAGTACCTCAGCAAATTGCAAGAGCAGGACCACTCTATGAGGATGGTCTACATTTGTCGCATACCCTTTTAAAGAGAGAGTAGAAAGGTCTGTCAATCAATGATTGACGTTTTCGTCAGCGTCTTTACAATCTTTTTACTATATTTTTCACTTTATTATTATGTCAAATACTTCAACTCCATGGTTCGGTGTCTCTATGGCACTTGTAGGAGTCATATTCGGATACGGAATTGCAACGAGTACATCAGCATCTGCTCCTGCACCCTCACCAGCCCCAACTGCTGCTGC
>PFDQ01000051.1:0-2992 GCA_002772815.1 Candidatus Peregrinibacteria bacterium CG10_big_fil_rev_8_21_14_0_10_42_8 | reverse complement strand
TACTGCTAAGGATGTTATTCCTGTAGATGTTAAAACAGATCACATTCTTGGTGATGTTAAAGCCCCTATTACTGTTATTGAATATTCAGATTACGAGTGTCCATTCTGTTCACGACATCATCCAACACTTCAAAAGCTTGTTGAACAAAATGATGATGTGAACTGGGTATACCGTCACTTCCCACTTGGCTTTCATCCAAATGCAACTCCACTTGCTGAAGCTTCAGAATGTGTAGCAGATCTTGGTGGTAATGATGCATTCTGGAAATTTACTGATGAAATCTTCACAAAGGGTGCAGATGCTACAAAAATTGAAGAGTATGCAAACGAAGCTGGTGTCGATGGTGCAGCTGTTCAAAAGTGTGTAGATGATGGAAAGTTCTCTCAACTTGTTAAAGATCAAATGGCTGGCGGTAGCGCTGGTGGTGTTTCTGGAACTCCAGGTAATATTGTGATCAACAATAAAACTGGTGACACACGCCTCGTGTCTGGAGCACAGCCTATTTCTGCTTTTGAAGCAGCAGTCGAAGCTTTGCGCTAGTATTAGTCTTTTTGTTGCTAAAGCAGGGTCTTATGACCCTGCTTTTTCAGTATTGCTTAAAAAATAAATTGTTATGTATTCGGAAGAAGAAACGCTATACTTCCATGCACAATTATCCCCCAAAACTATGACTATTAATAAGAGATTTACTTTATTCATTCTTCCTGTCCTTCTTTCTGCTTGTACACTTGTTGAAGTGACGCCAGACGACAATACAGTTGATACCCCTGCACAGGTACAAGAAGAAGAGACTTTGAAGGATATTCTTGAAGAGCAGCCAATAAGAGAAACAAATAATGTGACGTACTCTGGAGTTGTTCAGCCTGCTGGTATTAGTATTTATCAGCAAGGTAGTCATCGATTGTCACTTCCTGGTGGCAAGTTCATCTTGCTTGAGGCAGATGATATCGATCTCAATGGATATGTTGGTGAAGAAGTAACTATTTTTGGATCACTACGTCCAACTGTTGAAGTGGGCGGTATGATCATGAGAGTAGAGCGTATAGAACTTGTTATACCAAAAGAAGAAGAACCTATTGAAGACACTAATAGTGAACCTGACAATCTACCTATTGATTCAGAAACTGAAGATAAGGAAATGGAAGAGAAAGAGGAAAAAGAAGAAGAGAAGCAGGAGGGGGCTCAGGAAAAATCAAGTGATGAGAGTTCGTCATCATCTGAATCCTCATCTTCTGAAAGCTCTGCCTCAGAAGTATCATCAGAGTCTGTAGAAGTTTCTGCAGAGTTTACTGAAAGGGTCGACGTTATGTCTCGACAGGACTATTCCCCAGAAAACTGGACACAACAGTACTGTAGTTCTCATATTGGCTTTTGTTCACCTGTCCATAGAAACTGGTGGTTCAAGTCCTTTGGTACTACTAATGAAGAACTATGGCATGTAGAACTATCATCAGCTCCTATCGACGCTATGGGGCAGGGTCCTATTAGTGTTGACCTCATAGCAGGCGATATTCCTGTATCTACTGGCACTGTTAATGAATCAAATGGAAAAGTTATGGGATACAGTGAATGGACATTTGGACGTCACTTTGTCATTTCTGCTGACAGTAGCTTACGTGCTGCTGTGGAGTATATTACACAGAATATTACTGAATATGTGCAGTAGGTATGTCCGTGTATCAACACAAAGCTACGGGTAATAATAATGAGGTAAAGCGACAAGCAACGTCATACCTTCCACTTTTTGAAACATTGCGCCTTTATGCTGGATGGCTACTTGCTTGGTACTCTCTAATCTACATTATTGGTGCTTATCAATTTACTAAAGATCTACCATTTAAAGTCCCCTACGCAGAAAGTTTATTCTTCAGTCCACTTGTTTTGAGTTTTACATTCGCTGCATTTATTTTCCTCCTCCTTTCGAGTGTATATATTCTGTTAAAACGAAAGAAAATTGTAGCAGTTCTATTAGTAATAATCGGAGTAGCTACATTTCTACTTTATAGAATGAACGTTCAATAAGACTACAATCCGAGCTGCTTCCTGATGTCTTCCGCTTGTTGTTCTTCTTGTTGCTTAGCACCTTCTTGCAGAGTGATAGACTGCAAGTCTTTCCAATCTTCTGCATGCTTTTGCTCGAGCTTCATAAGCTGCAACAAGTGCTTAGGAGACAACTGAGAAAACTTCTTTTTTTCTTCATCAAGAATTTTTTGCAACTCATCAATTTGGAATTGGGAAAGCTTTGGTATCGCTTGAATAATTCTCCACTTTTCGTCTCGTGTGAGTGAAATACTTCCACGAAGTAGTGTAAGAAACATCTGTTCATCAAAGTGTGTTTCTGGATGAGCAGGTACAATAATGTTGTCATTTGTAATTTTTGAGCCAATAGTTGAGAATCTGTAGTCACCAACTTCTTTGAGAATACGAATATCTTCGTCATCATATCCTTTTGCCTTCAGTTCTTCATCTGATGGAAGAGGTCCTGGTGGAGGTGGTGGCGGGCCTGCATCCTTTTTTTGTGCTTGAGCACTTGCTGCACCTGAATCTCCTTGAGTAGGAGGGGGCGGTGGAGGTGGTGGAGGTGACGCAAACACTTGTGTAGGATCGAGTCCACCTTCTGGGACATTTTGCCCTGGGCGAGGTGGTGGTGTTCCTTGGGAATCTTGCTGTGGATTACTTCCTGCTGGTGGGTTTGGATCAGTCATAGCTCAAAATAGGTAATCTTTTACTATTCATAGTCTAGCAGTGCTAATTCTCAATACAAACGAATTTTATATAGAAACTCTTGATATTTTGGAGTTTAGGAATCGTTCTGCTGCTTTTCTCGCACGCACAACGAGTTCTGGGTTCATGAGGGACATAGTAGAGACTTCAGGGATTCCGCTTTGTTTGTGACCAAAGAGTTCACCTGGCCCTCTTAGCTTTAAGTCTATTTCTGCCAACTGAAAGCCTGAATTATGCTTTTCCATTGCTTTTAGCCTTGCGCTTCTT
>PFDQ01000007.1:6915-13347 GCA_002772815.1 Candidatus Peregrinibacteria bacterium CG10_big_fil_rev_8_21_14_0_10_42_8 | reverse complement strand
CCATTCGATTCGGCCCATTGGGACCTCACTCATGGTCGTCGCCCTTCGGGCTCCGGCCACTTTTTTCGAATCGAATGACACTGAGCGAGTGCTGCGAGTCGAAGTGCCCTTCAACGAAGGGCTTCATTCTCTCATCAGTTTCCACAAGGCATTCTACATAGAAAACAAAAACACCCACCTCTTGCGAAGGTGAGTGTTTAAGATTACGCGACAAGATCTTATTGCGACATACTATTTCTTGCGCTTTGTAGCTGTCTTTCGCTTTACAGCTTTCTTAGCAGTAGTCTTACGCTTAGCAGGCTTCTTTGTAGCTGCCTTACGCTTCACTGCTTTTTTAGCAGTAGTCTTACGCTTAACTGGCTTTTTAGCCGCAGTCTTACGCTTAGCAGGCTTCTTTGTAGCTGCCTTACGCTTCACTGCTTTGCGAGCTGGCTTACGCTTAACAACTTTTTTAACAGCTGTCTTGCGCTTTGCTGGCTTACGCTTTGTTGTTGCCTTTTTCTTAACTGGCATAGCACGAATGGGTAATAAATAGAAAGGGTTATGTACAATGTTACGGTGTTTACATTCCTCGGTGAAGTAGAATGCTAAAGCGTAATTATTAAATTATGTTTTTGTGTATAAAATTTCTTTGCGTATTTTGTAGACTTTTTGTTTTAAAAGAGAGAAAAAATACGTGTGTAACTTTGTAGTGAAAAAAGTGAAAAAAAAACAAAAAATGTGTTCAACTTTTTGCGCATATTCATACCAAATAGATGAAATGTTGTTTTAAAAATATTTTTACACTTTATTTGGACGTTTATCGTGACTAATGAAAACGATACGAGATCACGTTTGTTACACATCAAATGTGTGACCCATCTTTATTTTTTTTGTATCAATGTATTTTTGCTGTCGTCCATTTTTTATTTCTGTAATAAGTGGAACCTGTTCCACAAGATGTAATCCATACCCTTCGAGTCCAACAACTTTTTTTGGATTATTTGTGAGAAGTCTCATGTGTCCTACGTTGCAATCTTTTAGTATCTGCGCACCAATACCATATGTACGAAGATCCATTGGGAAACCAAGGTGTTCATTTGCTTCTACTGTATCCATCCCCTCTTCTTGTAACTTATACGCTTTAATTTTATTACTCAGACCAATACCTCTTCCTTCTTGTCTCATGTACACAATCACCCCTGCTCCTTCTTTTTCTATTTGCTGCATTGCAGCCTCTAGTTGATCACCACAGTCACAATGCAATGATCCAAATGCATCTCCTGTCAGACACTCGGAATGCACACGCACAAGCGTAGGTATCATAGGGGTAATATCACCTTTCATGAGTGCAACATGCTCTTCGTTTTTTAGCGTATCTTTATACACGCGAATGCTCCATGCTCCAGTTGCAGTTTCCAATATCGACTCTGCAACATTACGAATGAACGTTTCATTTTTTCGTCTATATGCAATGAGGTCTTCAATAGCAATAATTGGAATATCAAATTTGTTTGCAAACTCTTTCAGTGCAGGTAGTCGCATCATTGTTCCATCCTCATGCATAAGCTCTGATATGACCGCACCAGGACGAAGTCCTGCTAAACGGGTAAGATCAACTGATGCTTCAGTATGTCCCGCACGAACAAGCACACCACCATTCTGTGCACGTAACGGAAATACATGTCCTGGTCTTGCGAGATCTTGTGATGTTGCAGCGCAGTGCATTGCAACCTGTACTGTCTTTGTTCTGTCTTTCGCAGAAATGCCAGTTGTCACACCTTCGACTGCTTCAATACTCACAGTGAATGGTGTTTCTCTACTTGATGTATTTTGCATCACCATTGGTGGAAGGTCTAACTGGTCTGCTATCTCATTGCTCAATGATAGACACACAATGCCACCTGTGTGACGTATCAAGAACGCCATATGTTCTTCTGTGATATGTTCTCCTGCAATCACTAAGTCTCCTTCATTCTCGCGCTGCTCATCGTCAACAACAATAATCATTCGACCGTTGCGCAACGCATCTACAGCTTCTGGAATAGAGGAAAAATGTGTCATACAGAAGAATTATAGGACTTTTAGAAGTATTAGCACGTATTTACTTCTCCAATCGTACGGTGTAGCTCTGCTGAGCTCCTTTTGGTGCTTTTCGCCCTACAGCGATGTAATAGGTTCCTGCTGGGAAATCGTAGTTCTGGTTACATTGAGGACCTGAGAAACTTGCAAGGTCCACATCATTCATAACATAGATAATACATCGAAGTTCTGTAGGATTACTCATAGTAAATGTCATTTTCTGCTGGCTAACAACAGTAAATTTATACCAATCTTCAAGGTCTACAGCTGTAAGAACTCCTTCAACTGGCTTGTTCACACTGAGTGCAATTGACTCTCTAAACCCATCATTCCCATCACCGGAGATAATCTCGGCCTTTGTCATAAATGTTGTATCTTTTACTGTTGGGAATAGCTGTAATTGGTATTCTCCTGGATTTAATGCTGCAGTAATGAAGCATGATTTACCACTTTGGAAGCCAAGGTAGTATTCGTCAGAAAACCCAGATTCATCGACTAAGTACAATCGACACACTACTTCACCTGGCTGACCAGATTGTAATGTTGTTGTGAAAGATACTGTCTTTGGTGAATCGATATCAAAGTAGTACGACTTAGACTCTTTTGCTTTGAAGCGAGCTTCGTACTCAAATGGGAAGCTTGCCTGAACAATACTCGTATCAGTACTTACAACACTCGATAGACTGCTCTCAGTATTGGATGTTGATGATATCTCTGCACTGCTATATTCAGAACTACTTTCGATACTGCTTGATGAAGTACTCTCCTTTTGCTTTCGAGACTCAGACAACTCTACGCCAAGGGCATTGTAGATATACGCAGCAGCTTCCCCTCTCGTGAGCATCATATCTGGATGAAACTCAGAGCCACTCTCTCCAGGAATTGGAAGAATTCCCTTGAGATATGCAGTAATCAGGTACTGTGTGTACCATGCAGAGACAGAAACATCGACAAACTTCACGAGATCTCGGTCAGATTCTGTTACGTCTTCTACTGGAATATTGAATACCTGAGTAATCATCTTAAGAGCTTCCACTCTATTTACTGGGGTGTCTGGTCTAAATGTTCCATCAGTATAACCATTGACGTATCGCATTGCAGCAGCATCACAAACGAAAGACTCGTACCAGCTACCAATCTCTACATCTGGAAAACAACGAACACTAAGAGGATCTGGTGTTTTACCCTGAGCCTTATAGAGCATCTTGAGCATGGCTGCCCTATTAACGTAATCATCTGGAGCGAATGTTCCATCTGGATTCCCGTTAATAACCTGTGCTTGAACCAACGCCTCTACAGACTCTTGAAATAAGTGTCCATCTGGTACATCTGGAAATGTAGCAGCAATTGTTGCTGTTGACGATCCAAGTAGCACGAGAAATGCCGAAATATACAACGTTCTAAAATTATTCATGAAAGGTTGCTTTCTATCTTACAGTGTCTTTAACGTATTATACAAGTGATCAAGACTGCATGCCGCTCAGTGTGGCAAGCGAATGTAGTGTACAAAGAGCCGCAACCGCACCTTTGTCGAGTCTCTCTTGTGCCAATTTTAATGCATTCACATAAATCACTTCATTGGCGAACGGTAGCGCAAAAGTTGTTTGTATATCCATCATTCCTTGTGCAGTTGTTTCTGCCACTAAACGAGCGTGATGTGTCTCTCCTTCGACGATAATTCCGAGTCCAATAAGCGCATCGACAGACTTCTTTTTTGCTAGTGCTGCACCAATTAATGGGATCTCATACGACCCAGAAACAGGGTACAAAGAAATCCTTTCCTCCTTCATTCCCATTTGAAGCAATTTTCTTACTGCTCCATCTACCATTGCTTTCATTTCCTCCTTATAGAAGGTGGAGTACACAATCCCTATTCGCCATGATGGACGTAGAGAGTGGTCTAGCATTTCTTGAATATCTTCTTCTGAGTGGAGCTTTTTCATAATCGAGTGGTTATATCGCGCTCTATATTAACACTGTCTCCTACTTGAAGCTCTATAAGAGTTGTATTTTCCAATGTGTGAGGAATAAGAGCGACGAACACTTCTTCCCCTTGGATGTTTGCAATGGTAAGCGATACTCCTTCTATTGCTATTGATCCTTTTCGTACACAAAATTTGATCAATTCTTTTGGCAACTTAACGGATAAAATGCCCCCTCCCCTAGCCCCTCCCCCAAAAGGGTGAGGGGGACTTTGTTTTGCAGATTGAATCATTTTTTCCAGTACACTTTTGAGGTTCTCCAGTACTTCATCATTACTAAATCGTACTATTCTAACACCCCTTGCATGAAGATGTTCTTCTCGTTCAGTATCATACTGCTTCTCCTCAGGATTATCATGAACAGAGCCGTCTAGCTCAATGCCTAATCGAAGCTCTTCACAGTAAAAGTCAATAATGAATCTACCGACAGGGCGTTGACGCCTAAAATAGAAACCATTCAACTGTTTTCTTCGTAGCGCATTCCATAGTGCAGCCTCTGCCTCTGTTGGTTTTTTTCTCATTTCTTTTGCATATCGCAGTATCTGCTTCGGAGGATATCGATATTGACCAAGGCGCCGCACTACTTTCTGAGCAGAGCTCTCCTCTCCCGTCGCGGGAGAGGGGTCGGGGAAGAGGGCAATGACTCTTCCAACCCCCTCCACATGACCTTGGACAATGTGACCATCAAGCCTCTGGTCTGCTCGGACTGCTCTCTCGAGGTTAACCCTGTCACCTACGCGCTTGCTACTGAGATTGGTTACTGACCATGTTTCTTCTACCACGTTAAATTCCATCGTTGTATCTGTCATAGAAATAATGCTTAAACAGACCCCAGATACCGAAATACTGGATCCGATCTTTATATCATCGAAAAAGTCTGGGCGCTCTATTATAAGGAGGGACTCTGTCTTTTTCAGTATTTCTCCCGTTGCTTCAATAATCCCTGTAAACATGGTGCCATCTTGTAACTTTTCAGATGAAAAGTCACCAAAAATCTTAGCCACTGATATGAACGAAGAAATACTGAGAGTACAGACTTATGCGCTCCTCGACCCCGGTGCACCGGGGCTCTTCGTCACTAAATACACATAACGCGGTGTGATCTTCGTCCATACTACAGTGGCTGGACGAGCGTTCCGTCAGTTGCGTTTGTCTGAGCGAAAAGAATAATGATGTGTACTCGTTAATAGTGCCCGAATGCCAAGCAGCTTTGCTGACTTGGTTGAGGGTACGCACAACAAGAGTGAGTAATTATTGCTTTGAGCGAGTTAGCAACTGACTTGATTTTTTCGTCCCTTTTTTATCAAGAAAAAAGGGACAAGAATGCCCCTAACCCTAGACAGAAGACATATTTCTTGCTACACTCTGTGCTCAGCGACCTGCACGAGCGGGCAGCTGTTTTTTGTATATACTAAAAACTATTTATGGATAAGATCACGGTTAAAGGGGCAAAAATGCATAACCTCAAAAATATCGATGTAGAGATTCCACGAAACCAGCTTACAGTTGTTACTGGCCTTTCTGGTTCTGGGAAATCATCCTTAGCGTTTGATACGATTTTTGCAGAAGGACAGAGGCGATATGTCGAAAGCTTGTCTGCATATGCGAGGCAATTTATTGCTCAGATGGAAAAACCAGAAGTGGAAAGCATTGAAGGTCTTAGTCCTGCAATTTCAATCGACCAAAAGACTGCACCGAGAAACCCACGATCAACTGTTGGAACAACAACAGAAGTCTACGACTACATGCGTTTGCTTTGGGCAAAAGCAGGAACGGTTCACTGTGCCGAATGTAACGAACCACTTACGAGACAAACAACATCACAGATTGTAGAAATGATTGCCGATATGAAAGAAGGAAGTAAGGTGTTCCTCCTTGCTCCTATTGTTAGTGGCAGAAAAGGTCAACATGTAAAAATCCTTGATACTATTGCTCGTGAAGGATTTGTCCGTACACGCATCGATGGAGTAATTGTTACCGTTGATGAAGAAATCGATCTTGATCCAAAAAAGCCACATGACATCGAAATCGTCGTAGACCGTATGATGGTTCGAGACCTTGAGGTAAAAGAAAACGAAACAAACCCAAACCGTACCCGTCTTGCAGACTCTGTGGAACTCTGTCTTAAAAAAGGAAACGGTATGATGATGGTACTCGATAGCGAGACAAACAACGTCCGTCAGTTTAGTGAAGAGTATGTCTGCCACAGTCACCCAGAGAATATTATACCTGTTATTCAACCACGGAGCTTCTCTTTCAACTCTCCACATGGAGCGTGTGATGTGTGTCATGGTCTTGGATCTATTCTTCAGGTAGATGAGGCAAGTGTTATTCCAAACCCAAAACTATCTATAGCAGAAGGTGCTATCCACCCATGGACAACATCTGC
>PFDQ01000007.1:3244-6908 GCA_002772815.1 Candidatus Peregrinibacteria bacterium CG10_big_fil_rev_8_21_14_0_10_42_8 | reverse complement strand
AACGGCTCAGACGACGTCTTAAGTGTGAACTTCGATACGAATAAATTTGATGGTGCATACCAAACTACCTACGAAGGTGTCATACCAAACCTCGAACGTCGACATAAAGAAACCGAATCAAGCTATATGAGAACGCAAATAGAAGCATATATGCTCGAACTCCCATGTACCGAATGCGAAGGAAAGAGGCTTAAAAAAGAAATCCTTGGCGTACTTCTTGGTAATAAAAATATTGTTGATGCAACAGAAATGAGTATCGACGAAGCGAGACAGTTCTTTGTGGCACTCACACCAAAATCAGATAGGCCAGAGGGTGCAAAAGCTGCAAAGGGAATCGACGAACTTAGCAGTTATGAATATACAATCGTAAAGAAAGTTCTGAAAGAAATTATTGCAAGGCTGAGCTTCCTTGAAAACGTTGGTCTCACCTACCTCACGCTCTCACGAAGTGCAGCAACGCTTTCTGGAGGAGAAGCGCAGCGTATTCGCCTTGCAACACAGATTGGTTCTGCATTGCAAGGAGTCTTGTACGTCCTTGACGAACCAAGTATTGGGTTACACCAACGAGACAATGCAAAACTCATCCAAATGATGACAGAGCTTCGTGACCTCGGAAATACTGTGATTGTTGTAGAGCATGATGAAGAAACCATTCAGGCTGCAGACTACCTCCTTGAGATCGGCCCAGGTGCAGGTAAATACGGAGGACAAGTGATGGCACAAGGAACACCTGATGAACTCATCAAGAATAAAAATTCTGTCACAGGACAGTACTTAAGTGGTGCTAAGTGTATCGAAATTCCAAAAACAAGACGAAAAGGAAACGGAAAGTTCATCAAGATTACAGATGCGCATCACCACAACTTACAACACGTTGATGTCGACTTCCCTCTTGGGACTTTCATCGGAATTACTGGTGTATCTGGTTCTGGGAAATCGAGCTTGATCCATGGAATACTTGGGCCTGAGCTTCAATCTGTTTTGAACAAAGCAAAAACAAAGCCACAAGATGTTGGCTCTATTACTGGTCTTGAACATTTGGATAAAGCAATTGTTATCGACCAATCTGCAATTGGGCGTACACCACGCAGTAACCCAGCCACCTACACTGGTGTCTTTACTGATGTTCGTGATTTGTTTGCGACAACACCAGAATCAAAACTCCGAGGGTACAAAGCTGGTCGTTTTAGTTTTAATGTGAAAGGAGGTCGATGTGAAGGATGTGAAGGAGATGGGCTCAAAAGGATAGAAATGCATTTCTTGCCAGATGTCTTTGTTACTTGTGAAGATTGTAAGGGGAGGAGGTACAACAGAGAGACGCTCGAAGTAACCTATAAAGGAAAGACGATTGCTGATGTTCTTGAAATGACGATCAACGAAGCACTGGAGTTTTTTGCAGCTATTCCATCTATTAACAAGAAGCTTCAAACACTTGTTGATGTTGGTCTTGGCTACATTCACCTCGGGCAAAGCGCCACGACACTCTCTGGAGGAGAAGCACAACGTGTAAAGCTCGCGACAGAGCTGACGAAGCGTGCAACAGGAAAGACATTTTACATTCTTGATGAACCGACGACTGGACTTCACTTTGATGATATCGCGATGCTTCTTGATGTTCTCAAACGTCTTGTTGATAAAGGGAACACCGTTCTTGTCATCGAGCACAACCTCGATGTTATTAAAGCTGTAGATCACATCATCGACATCGGGCCAGAAGGTGGTTCTGGTGGTGGGTATGTGCTTGCAACTGGTACCCCAGAACAAGTTGCTGAGGTTGACGAGAGCTTTACGGGGCAGTACCTCAAGAAGATGTTGAAGAAGAAATAAAAAAAAAGCCCCAACCGAAGTTGGGGCTCGACTTCCTCCTTTCGAAATCAGCCTTCGCTTTCTTCTTTATTCAACTCTTCCCATGCCTCTTCAGTAATGTCTTTGTAGAAAATAGAAATGGTAATCCAGGGGAAACGATTTGTCCTACTCTCAAACATTCCTTGTGTCTGCTCAGTACTTACAATCTCGATGTACTCATTGTTTTGCAGCCAATTTTCCACCTCCATCTGCAAGATGTTAATGTCATATTCTCGGTAGACATCTCCTGCATATGTCGTTTTCCTGTTTGTGTTACGAGCAGAAAGACTGGAAAACATCTTTACGAATACAAATTTGTGGTCAACTTCTGGTCGCTTGTTCATGAATGGACTCCTTGCTGATTTCGGTGGTGGAAATGATCAATCAACTCGACTGAGCTGATGTGTATACTTTGACTTTATTTGTAAATGTGGTCAAACACTATTTTTCTATGTATCAATATTTGGACTCTATTTGCTAATTCATGTATAATTTAATTGTAAAATTATTTTGACAAATTTAACATATGCAAGAAGATCACACGCAATTAGGAGGGAATATTCTTAAAGACCGTTCCATTCGAAGTACACTGGAACGCCTTGGAATGGATGATCGTGAGGTAGAAGTCTACCTTGCACTCCTTCATTTAAAGATTGGCCGTGTAAGCACTATTGCTAAAGCTGCAAAGCAACCACGCACACTAACATATGTCATTCTTGATAAGTTACAACAGCGAGGAATTGTATCTGAGATTATGAAAGGGAAAATGCAGAACTTTGTTGCCGAGTTTCCACAGAGGTTACTGTCTTACCTTCAAGATAGGCAAAACGAACTCGACGAACTCGAAACATTGCTCGAAGATGCTATCCCCCACCTCGAATCGCTAACTAGCCCTCTTGCTGGAACGCCACGAGTAACCATGCTTCATGGTGTAGAAGGAATGAAGCAAATCTACAGAGACGTCCTGCAACATGAATTTATTGGCCTCTTTAATACAGAATCAATGTACCAGTCTTTCGGGGAAAACATTGTGACAAAGATCTACGGCAAAAATGTAAAACTTCGTGGACGAGATCTCTTGATTGATAATGCTGGAGCTCAAAATTTCCTCAAAGAAGTACAACAACATGCAGGTTACCACATACGACTCTTGCCAAAAAATACACAATTTGCAACAGATACTATCGTCTTTGGCGATACTATCGCACTGTTTTCATATGATGATGAAAAATCTATTGTCCGCATTGAAAACCAAAATCTTGCAGACACATTTCGAAGTTGGTTTGAGGTTATGTGGAACCAGAGCACAAAAACAACTAGCTCAAATTCGTAGGTATCATTACAATCTCCGTAATGTTCTTACTCCAAAGTGATATTTTTCTCTGGGATCTTACCATTGTATTACTCATGGTATTTTTCCTTTGCGGCGGAATGACATCTGTTATTTGGGTAAAGAGGCATAGGCATAAAGGATTTCAAAAGCTATGCGTTGGATTCTTCGGACTCCTCGGATTCCTCGGATTCCTTCTTGTAACCTACGGATCATTCATAGAACCACAGATTATTGTCGTGACGGAAAAGACAATCTCTCACCCCCTTTCAACTCCCCTCAAGATTGCAGTGATGTCCGATATTCATGTCGGAGAATACAAAGGTGCAGCATTTGTGAAACGAGCAGTGGACCGCATCAATACTTTGCTTCCGGATATCGTTGTTCTTCCTGGAGATTTTATTGTAAACCATAGCTCCAACCTCGGTGACCTTGGTCCCCTTCGTGACATTCGTACAACAATGGGCACGTATGCTGTTCTTGGCAATC
>PFDQ01000007.1:1241-3224 GCA_002772815.1 Candidatus Peregrinibacteria bacterium CG10_big_fil_rev_8_21_14_0_10_42_8 | reverse complement strand
GATCCTCATACCTATACGATTCTCTTATCTCATAACCCAAGTGTCATTGATGATCCGTTAAGCCTTCGTGCTCATCTGATTATTTCTGGCCATACGCATGGGGGACAAATTCGCATTCCTGGCCTTGGACCAATAAGCCATTTACCGACAAGCCTAGGGCAACAATATGACCAAGGCCTCTTTGAGGTTGATGATGACACAACACTCGCAATCACGCGAGGTATAGGGGAAAGCAGTGCACGAACGCGACTCTTTGCAATCCCAGAAATTTTATTGCTTCGACTAGAATAACAACGTAACCTTTGCGACCTATGAAACACTTTCTTTTTGCTGCATCACTTTTATTTCTTGCAGGTTGTTCTATTGATATAGAAGAAACTCACCCTATCGTTGAACAAGTATTCCTTCAGGAAGAAGCATCTAATGGTGGCATAGTCTGCACTATTGATGGTTCTTATCCACACATCAAAAACCTTTCTTCTGTGCAGGTTGAAGTAAATATTAATGCTACACTCGATGAACTTGCTCTCACAATGAAAGAAGTTGTGCGCAACTGCCAAGAAACCCTCAACGATATTACAGAACTTGATGCAGCAGTTCTTGATTCAACAACAGTCAGCTACGACGTTAAGCTTCTTAATGATAAAATATTTAGTGTTACTATTTTGAGCTCTCAAATGCTTGAAGGGGCTGCACACCCAACCAATACCATTGATGCATTTGTATTTGACCTGAGTTCTGGGCAACCAGTGACGCTTTCAGACTACTTTGCAAATACACCAGGATATGAAGGCATTCTTGAACAGGCTATTGTTCAGGCTCTTCAAAAAGAAGACATGGACCTTGATGGAACTCTACGTAATCCCGTAGAGAAGTTCTATCTTACAGAAGATGCACTTGTACTTGTCGATCTCTTTGATGTTTATGCGCTGAAAGGATTTGAGGTAACTATCCCCTTGCTTGATAGACCGCCAAAAGATTCATAGGATTCAAAAGAATCAAAAGATTTGAGGAATACTGTTTATTGAGAATAATTTCTCTCCTGTGATTCCTTTGCATCTTTTCGTTCCTGTGATTCCTACTATTTCCATTTAATGCTGCATCCAATTGCATGCTCTTCGTGGTTTTCTGGCTCCTCCCCTTCTTCAAGAGCATGAATAGCATCGTGAAGGTTATGTTCTGTTACTCCTTCAGGATGTTCCCAGTTATCGTCGATACGACCTTTATACTTTAGTTCTCTGTTGATATCGAATACAAAACAATGAGGCGTACATAGTGCACCGTACGCCGCGGCAACACTTTGATCTTCATCGTAACAATACTCGCATGGCCATCCTGTTTCTTCCTTCTTTACCTTCATACGATCGAAACTATCTTCTGGGTAAGCATCGGCATCATTACTATTTATAAGAATAAACTGCGTTTTTTCAAACTTATCCATCATATCTTTTAACCGATCTTCGTACGCCATTGCATACGGACAATGGTTACAGGTAAATACCACTGCAATAACTGGATCTTTAATCATTCCTGAACTGATAGTAAGGCCATCCGTCGCAGGTAATGAAAAATGTGGCATCGTGTCACCAATTGCAAGGACTGATGAGTTGTCATTAATGAGAACCATGATACAAAATGAAAAAGAAACAAAAGATTTAGATGATTCAAAGGAGAAGGCTGCTATCCTAGCATATGATCATTTCATTTGCATCTTTTGATTCCCTTGAATCCTGTGACTCTTCGTCATTTCACTGCTACCGCGTTTATTGTCGACTCTCAAAAGCGCACTCTGTTGCTTTGGCACAAGAGACTGCAGAGGTGGATGCCACCGGGCGGGCACATCGACCCCAATGAAACTCCAGAAGAAACAGCCGCGAGAGAATGCAAAGAGGAAACGGGACTGGACGTTGAAATCGTCGGCGATGCACAGAGTGATCTGTTTACCGAAAACACACATGAAGGACGTATGCTCAAAAAACCCAT
>PFDQ01000007.1:0-1219 GCA_002772815.1 Candidatus Peregrinibacteria bacterium CG10_big_fil_rev_8_21_14_0_10_42_8 | reverse complement strand
GGCCACTCGACGAAACGCAAGACCTCATTCTTGCGGAGGTAGAGGGGGAAGCAATGCGATGGTTTACGCATAGCGACATCCAGGCACTCAACAGTGATACCGAGATCTTTGCGAATGTGAAGAAGTATATTCTCTCTGTTTTATAATCCCTTTCTCTCACAATTGCTGTTAATATATTCTGCCAAAATTGTCGATAAGATGATGATCCCTGCTCCGACAAACAATACCCATGAAGGCCGCATTTGACCCAAGAAGAATACTTCCACAATGAATGTAATAATAATGGAAATATTAAACATAAGGAATGCAATAAATCCGTCTATACGCCTGAAAGTTTCATAATTCAATATTTGACCTATTCCTGCCAATACCCCTGCACCGATACCAAAAACTGCAGGAATAACAGATAATGAATAGATACTCTCATTTCCGGTTACAGCAAACCATAACAATAGTGGAAGAATCGCAAGAATATGTGCGATAAACACATACAGGTTAATGGATAAGCTGGATACTGTTTGAAAGAGTTTCATATAGCGAATTTGTGAAACTACCAAAATGGTATCTGCTGCCATAGCCAGCAATCCCAAAGTATCTCCATAGACAGAGCCACCGCTTTTTCCTTGCATGGTATTATAGATAATAAGAGCGGCACCCGTAGAGCCCATCAGGAAAATGATAAATACCCACATCATTTTTTGAGGATCCCTAAGGTATGGAATGGAAGATCGCCACAGCATTGCACCAATAAGAAGGGCGATCACCGGAGAAAAATTATTAAACAGAATAAAGTTTGTACTTGTTGTAAATTGCAAACTGGCATTGATGAAGTACGTAAAGAGGATATATCCGATAACAATATTCGCCAGTAATATATTTTTAGGTAATTTCGCAATAACTCTTGACCCTTGTGTTGTTAATCGTCTTATCACTATAAAAATTCCTGTAATGATCAACACGCCGATCCCTGTCAAAAATATTCGCACAAAGGGATCAACATCGTTGGCAGGTGTGTATTTGATGTACAGGGGCTGAACACCCCAGATAATCACTGCCGCAATTCGAAAGGAATACCCGATGATCTTTTTGCGCACCAAGACTTTCCACTGTTTTTTTGTAAGCGGTTTTATCGCAGAGCGTTCTCTTTTTACGAAAAAGCGCTCTGTGACAATAAATCTATAGCCAATATATAGCATAAATAAAACAAATACTGCGACCA
>PFDQ01000054.1 GCA_002772815.1 Candidatus Peregrinibacteria bacterium CG10_big_fil_rev_8_21_14_0_10_42_8 | reverse complement strand
AGGATCACTTTCTGTCATCGGAGCAGTATCCCCTCCTGGAGGAGACTTCTCAGAGCCTGTTACACAAAACACGCTTCGTGTGACAAAAGTATTCTGGGCCCTCGACGCAAAACTCGCATACAAGCGTCACTTCCCAGCGATCAACTGGCTTCAGAGTTACACACTCTACGCGGATAATCTTGAAGGATGGTACGCAAAAGAAATCGCAGAAGACTTCCCTGAAAACCGTCGTCGAACACAGAAGATCCTACAAGACGAAAGCAAGCTTGAGGAAATTGTGAGACTCGTTGGTATGGATGCGCTTTCTCCAAAAGAACAGCTCACAATGGAAACTGCTCGTATGATCCGTGAAGACTTCTTGTTCCAAAATGGTTTCGACCCAGTGGATGCATACTCATCGCTTCACAAGCAGTACCGATTGCTCAAGTCTATCCTTACATTTATGGATACTGCAGAGTCAAAGGTTGCTGAAGAAGACTTCGACTTTAAGAAGCTTCAAAGCCTTCCTGTAAAAGCAGATATTGCTCAGTCGAGCTTCTGTGCAGAAGAGGATGTTGATGCTGTGTTCAACAAGATCGATGACGCTATTCGTACTCAAATCTCTACACTCTAGCATTTTCCACTTTCCGTTTTCCACTCATATATTATGTCTACTGCTTACCCGCCTTCGCTCTTCCGCTCTGCTTCAGAGCTACGGACGGGCAGGCAAAACCGTTTAATCATTTCTCCAAATAATTATGTCAACTGCATATAAGACTGTGTCTGACATCGCAGGTCCGCTTCTCATGGTTGAGGGAGTGGAAGGTGTCACCTACGACGAACTCTGTGAAATTGAACTCACGGATGGTACAAAGCGTCTTGGGAAAGTCCTTGAAGCTCGCAAAGGCCTTGCTGTTGTACAGCTCTTCGAGAGTGCTCAAGGTGCAACAACAGAAGGAACAAAAGTTCGCTTCCTTGGTCGCACATTCGAACTTGGTGTGTCTGAAGACATGCTTGGGCGTGTGTTCTCGGGTGCTGGTGCTCCTATTGATAACGGACCAGAAGTTATCCCAGAAAAGAAACTCGATATCAACGGTGCTCCTATCAACCCAGCATCTCGTGAATTCCCAGAGGACTTCATCCAAACAGGAATCTCTACTATTGATGTGCTAAACACACTCGTGCGAGGACAGAAGCTTCCAATCTTCTCAGGAGCTGGACTTCCACACGCGCAGATTGCAGCACAAATTGCTCGTCAGGCACGTGTACTAACAGAGAAAGAAGTAGCCGAAGGAAAGAGTACAGAAGGCGAAGCAGAAAAGGATGAAAAGTTCGCAGTGGTATTCGCTGCGATGGGAGTTACCTATGAAGAAGCACAGTTCTTCAAAAATGAATTTGAAAAAACAGGTGCTCTAAGCCGTGCAGTTTTGTTCCTTAACACTGCAGATAACCCAGTTGCAGAACGTATCGCAACTCCTCGTCTTGCACTTACAGCAGCGGAGTACCTTGCATACGAACTCGACTACCACGTAACGGTAATCATCACAGACATGACAAACTACTGTGAAGCTCTACGAGAAATTTCTGCAGCGCGTAAAGAAGTTCCAGGACGACGTGGATACCCAGGATACCTCTACACCGACCTTGCAACATTGTATGAACGCGCAGGACGTATCAAGGGAAAGAAGGGTTCTATCACGCAGATTCCTATCCTCACAATGCCAGAAGACGACGTAACACACCCTATTCCAGACCTTACAGGGTACATTACAGAAGGACAGATCCGTCTCGACCGTGGACTTCATCAGAAAGCGATCTTCCCACCAGTTATCCCTATGGGATCTCTCTCTCGTCTAAAGGGTAAAGCACAAGGAGAAGGAGTAACACGAGAAGACCACTCTGGAATGGATGCTCAGCTGACAGCTGCATACGCTCGTGGAACTGAAATCCGTGAACTTGCAGTTATCCTTGGAGAATCTTCTCTGAGCGATACAGACAAGGCATACCTCAAATTTGCAGATCGATTCGAAAAAGAATTCATCCGTCAGGGTGAACATGAAAACCGCTCTATCTATGACTCACTAAACATTGGTTGGGACCTTCTTAAAGAACTCCCACGATCAGAACTCAAGCGTGTAAAAGGAGATCACATTGATAAGTACATGAAAAACGCATAATGAAATCTTCTTTAGAAATCATCGGGGTTGCATGGAGCTTCTACAAGAAGCAACCTGTGCTCAACCAGATCGCCTTCTGGCTACTCTTTGTCCCTGTTGGCATTTTGGATGCTCTATCTGGAATGATCGATACGGTTGCTGCGCAAAACTTCCCTATCGACGGTAGAGATATTCAATCAATGACGTCTATGGAATTCGCCATTACCATCCCGATTATCATCGGTCTTACGTATTTTATGGCATGGGGGCATGTGTGTACCCTCACAGTCTCAAAGAAGCTCCTTAGCAGCTCTGCTGGACGCACACGGACCTCATTTAAAGCGGTTCGTGACCAATCAAAGAAGTTTATCATCCCAGTCATTCTTGTAGGAATCCTCAGAGGAGTCACAACACTACTATGGTCTCTTCTTCTGATTGTCCCAGGGGTTATCTACTCTATTCGAACCATTTTCTTCGACATTATAATGATTGAAGAAGGAAAGGTGATATACGGGCGTGAAACACTCGCAAAAAGCACAGATCTTGTAAAAGGCCACGGATGGGATATATTCTGGAGAATCCTCCTTATTAGTGCATGCATCTTTACTCCTGCTATGCTTATAGATATGAGTCTTCAGCATGGTCTTACTGCTATAGATTACCGACTCGGAGAACTTGCAACCGTTCTTTCTGATGCAGTCGATGCATACACAGGAATGTTCTTTGTCATCTGTAACGTTGCTCTCTACGCGGAAGTGAAAAAACTCTCTCCTACCAAATAATTATGGCTCTTCTTAATGTAAATCCGACACGCATGGCACTCATGGACCTCAAAGGTCGCAGCAAGTCTGCGAAACGTGGTCATAAGCTGCTCAAGGATAAACAAGACGGACTCATGCAACAGTTCCTCTCTATTATCAAAGAGGCAAAAGAACTCCGCATGACTGTCGAAGACCAGCTAGGAAACGTCTTTCAGAAGTTCTTACTCGCAAGCGCATGGATGTCTGATGCAAAAATGGAGAATGCACTTTCAAGCCCACAAGCAAAAATCGAACTTGAAGTTGAAACAAAGAACGTCATGAGCGTAAAGATTCCAATCTTCTCTATCAAAAAGACTGGAAACATTAAGGCATACGGTAAGGCAAGCACCAATGCCATGCTCGACGAAGCAGTCGAAGCACTTGATAACTTATTTGAAATTCTCGTAAACCTCGCACAAATCGAAAAGCAAGCAGAGGCAATGGCCATCGAACTCGAAACAACACGTCGACGTGTAAATGCCCTCGAGCACAAGATGATCCCTGACCTCGATCAAACAGTAAAGTACATCAAAATGAAACTTGATGAGTCTGAGCGTGCAGGTATCATTGCAACTATGCGCATCAAGGCATCTCTTGAGGAGCAAGAGAAACTTGAGAACGCAAAGTAGTACTTCCCTCTTTCATTATAGAATTCCTAAGTATCATCTGGGGTGTAAAGGCAATGGCCACATCAGCTTGTTATTGTTGCTCGTATATTCTCCATAATGTGGTTATTCATTCACCTCTTTATCTTTCCGCACAGCATGTACTTGCATGATCTGTTTTAAGACCTTTTGGTCAGATCAATATCAATTGGCTTTCCAAACCAAATAATAAATGCAGCCGCCATCGAACCAACAAGATTCGATACCAAATCCCAACCAGTATTAACGTATCCACCAACGTTTGTTGAGGGAATAACAAGCGTTGCAAAGAATTCAATAATTTCATTGAGTGCGCCAAGACCATTTGCTGCAAGGACAGCAATGATGATTTCTGATATGTATTCCTTCGTTCCAACAACAATAGGTGAAAGAGCCTGCCAACATGCCCATGTTCCAACGCCGAACCCATACCCATGAATGATATGATCGTACTTCAGATAGTCTGGAATCAACCAAAAGCTATACAGGACAAGATGATCACCATCATGTGACCATGTCTCTGGAATACTAATCAGCCCTCCAAGCATATGCATAAGCCCCCAACCAGATAAACACCAAAGTATACCTGTAGAGAACTGAACTCTCTTGTGAATATTCATAACCATGAGTCCAATAATGAGAACTACAAAAACATAGAACACAAACTCCCAGTTCTGCAACCTCCATGAAAACAGCGAGGCAATAAGTAAATAGAGTAGGGTAAAAGTCACTACTGCACGCTCGGCATTCTTTGAAGCATTGTTAGACATCAGCACAAGTTATACACCTGACACCAGTACTTAAGCAACTGCCTTTACGACCTGCTCAAACACTTTAGGGTCGCTGATTGCAAGCTCTGAAAGAGCCTTACGATCGAGTTCAATATTCTTTGCCTTTAGACCATTGATGAAACGACTGTAGCTCATACCTTGTGCACGAACAGCAGCGTTCAAACGTGTGATCCATAGAGCACGGAATGTTCTCTTCTTCTTTTTACGGTCAATGTATGAGTGCTGACCAGCCTTCATAACCGCCTGGTTCGCTAATTTAAATGTTGAACTACGCATGCCACGGTAACCCTTCGCAAGTTTGCGAATCTTCTTATGACGCCTGTGTCTAACAACTCCAGTTGTAACTCGCATCTAAAGGTAGGGAAGGAGGGCAGTAATTTTCTTTGTATCGCCTTTTGCAGTCAATAGTGTACGGTTAAGGTTCTTTTGACGGCTGCTTTTCTGCTGTAGCAAGTGATTCTTGCTATTGCGTTTTACAGCTACTTTGCCAGAACCAGTCCGTCGGACTCGTTTCTTAGCGCCGCTATGAGATTTCTGCTTAGGCATCGGAGGCATTCTATAGAGAAAACTAGCTCTTTCAAGCAATTTTAATGGGAAATTTGGGTTACCCCTTCTCTCCTCTCTTTGGACGGACAATGACCGTAAATTGGTTACCCTGTGGCTTCACCTCTTGTTCGACGTCTGAAACCTCTTTAAGGTCCTCTACGAGCCCCATAAGCTTCTGTTTAGCATAATCCTTATTCGTCATTTCACGACCTCTGAGACGCACGACAAGCTTCACTAAATGACGCTCCTCTAGGAATTCCTTCGCTCGTGATACAATACGGTCTAAATCACCCTTTTCTGTTCGGAAAGAAAACCTCAGCATTTTTACTTCAGTCTGCTTATTATGTGCTTTTTGCTTCTGTTCCTTCTTTTTTTGAGCATACATAAAGCGTCCAAAATCTGTAATTTTTACAATTGGGGGCTTCGCATTTGGTGAAATTTCAATGAGATCCATCTCTTCTTCTTTAGCTTTTGCCAAAGCCTCCCCAATAGACATCTCCTCTGAATCCTCCTCGGTAACTAGCCTGACTCTAGGTGAAGTGATTTCTTCATTAATTCGTGGCTTCTTTTCCTTTTTCTTGGCCGATACATACTTATTACGTTTCTGCATAAAGTATGCGTAAATTTACGGTGAATCACTACTTACGTCAAGGAATTCCCTATAAAGATGCTTACGATTTAGAACTATAGACCTGAACAGTAAGTCCAAGTCTCTGCCACTTAGGAGCATTTCCAGGCAAAACAGATACTTTTTGAAGCGACATGATTTGCATCGGCCAAAGCGTATAGCTCTGCAAAATTTCTCCTAGATCACTCTGCAAAATCTTACGGACATCACGAAGAAGGGAAACGCGAAGTACATTCTCAAGTGCATTACCAAATGTTGTACTACCAAACGATCGCTTTAGCTGCTCCTCATATGCTTTAGGGTCTTCTGAATATCGTAATAGATCTGCAGATAGAAATTGTTCCAACGCGATAATTCCAGATGGATTTTCTTGTTCCACCCTATCAACAAGCAATGCTATTTCCTCTGTCGTAAGAACATCACCAACAGTAAGAAGTCCTGCCAAGCGAACCATAAGAAGAATCGTCTGCATTCCATCATCATGAACAGTGAATTCCACAGAAAGACTCTGTGATGACGAGCCGTCGTCATGTTCTACTTCATCGCTCATCGTAATTTCAGACATATGTGACAGTACTCCATCACGGGCTAACGACTCTCTTATAACTTCAAACGTTGCAATCAGCCGCGATACATCTGTTTCTTTTGGAAGTGCATACACTTCAACTTTTTCTTCCTGCGAACCGACGCGCAAAGCACCATGAAGCTGTGTCAGTTCTATCTGATCTGTCAGAGCACGAAGACGTCTTTCAAGCATCGGAAGTTGACCAACAATTGGAATAGAAATATCCCTCACTTCAATAATAGTTTTGACATGAGCCACTATCAAGAATGCCGACAGAACCATAAGTCCCGCTCCAGCAGTAAAAGCAGTAATAGGATGACTAATTTTTGGCATTGTTCATGGTAAGACGTAATACAAATGGTGAATAGAAACCGTACTCACTACTCTCCTCTCGTGTGTAGCGACTTGTTTCTACATCAAAAACTGTTGGAAGTGCATGAAGCTGCTCAACGAACTGCGCAAGAACAGTCATAGATCGAGGCCCCACATTACGTACCTCCCCTCTGATTTCAGTAATGTTGTTCTCAGTATCAAAAACAAAGCTCTGGAGCTTCACAGCATTTTTCTGATCCGGCACTATGTTCTTCATGATATGCAAAAGATCCGACCGAAAACGTTCAAAATGCAACCGTGACTCCTTCATCAATTTCAATCGAACATAGACATCATTATCAACAGGTAAAAGAAACGTTCCCCGCTCATCTTCCATACGAGTAATTTGCGCCTCAAGACCTGCCTTATAACTTTTTAATTCCTGCAGTCCACGCACACTTCCATTCACCTCCACATGTGTAAGCTGTGGAACAAGAACATACCAAGACAACATGAGAAGCCCTGCAAGAACGAGTGAGAACAAGAAGAATGAAAACGCTGTTCGTTTCGCAATATCTTCAAAACTCTGTGATTGTTTGGTGTGTGTGTTTTCCATAATGTTTCCCCTTATTATAGCGGAAATGAGCACTTTTTTCACCCGTGGTATGTTGTAAAAAAGCACAATAGTTGCATAATAATACTTATGTCAAATATGGATTTTCCGCTATAATAGCTCTGGAAGATCGACACTTTCAGTTTTCCACTTTCCACTTATTTTCCCCCTTCCCCTTGGAAGAACTGCTCCAAAAGCTCCGCGAATTAAAAAACGCTCTGAACACAGGGAAGGACAGTCTTTGAGGAAAGAGGCATACCTGCACAGATTGCAGAGCTAGACACACAAACAAAGTACCCCAGCCTCTGGGATGACCAAGCACGTGCAAATGATCTTTTCACGAAACTCAAAGTATTAAAGGCACAAGCAGAGCCTTTGCAACATCTCTACCAAGAAGTGTCTGACCTTATCGAAATGGTAGAAATCTCAAGCGAAGAAGATTTCGCATCATTGCAAAAGGAATACACGACCCTAGAAAAAAAATGGGAAGATGTCGAAACATCGCTCTACTTAAGTGGAGAGTTTGACAGTCACAACTGCTATCTGACGATCAGTGGGGGTGCAGGAGGAACAGAAGCGCAAGACTGGGCAGCAATGCTCATGCGCATGTACCTTCGCTACTGTGAGCGCAAAGGATGGGAAACGGAAATCATTGAAAAAACAGATGGCCAAGAAGCAGGTATAAAATCTGCAACCATCCACATCAAAGGAAATATGGCATTTGGTTTTTTACACTGCGAACGAGGGGCACACAGGCTTGTACGACTCTCCCCTTTTAATGCAAAAAGTTTACGTCAAACAAGCTTTGCTCTCGTTGAAGCAATGCCGGAAATTACCGAAACAAGTGAAGTGGAAATCGACATGAAAGATGTTCGAGTGGATACCTACAGAAGCAGCGGTGCAGGTGGCCAACATGTGAATAAGACAGATTCCGCAATTAGACTAACGCACGAACCAAGTGGCATTGTTGTGGCGTGTCAAAATGGACGGTCCCAACAGCAGAACAAAATTCAAGCGATGAACATGCTTCGTGCAAAACTCCTAGAGAAAAAACGCCTTGAAGAAGCAGATCAAAAAGAAGGGCTAAAAGGAGCGACGAAGAGTGCAGACTTCGGACAGCAAATTCGAAGCTACGTGTTGCATCCGTATCAAATGGTGAAAGACTTACGCACAAATACAGAAACAGGAAACATAGATGCAGTACTCGATGGAGACATTCAATTCTTTATTGATGCAGAGCTGAGAAGAGAAGTGTAAATGGTGCAGAGGTGATGAGGGAGCAGAAGTTAAAAGCAACAATACAATTCACTTCTGTTTCCTCTGTTTCCTCTGCTTCCTCTGGACCCTCTGTGTCCTCAATCTAATATCAAAAAAGGCCACCCGAGGGCGGCCTTATTTTGAAATTCATTGTAAAGACTAGAGGTCTTCAGCACGAACAGTCTTGCGTCCGTTTGCTTTTGCACGCTTGCAAGCCTTTGCAACAGATGCTTCAAGTTCTGCAGATACTGCATCAGCAAGATCACCAGAAGACATCATACCGTTTTTCTTAACAAGCTCTTTGAGCTTTGAAGCTACTACGTAACTCATAGGAATAAGTGGTAAAGAATAAATACAGGTGTAATTCTAAGCAGTGAGACGTCAACCCCGCAAGCCCAAATTGGCAAATTTATGCAGATATTTTGAGAGAAATAGCAATTGACAGATATAGGCCTAATTGATAGCCCCTCATTTTTATGAGATATAATAATCAATTTTTTCACCTAATCTAAGCCAATTTATTGGCATTCATCTTCTCTGCTGAACTGGACGTTGTCGTGCATTTTGTAATAACGAAGGTACAACCTTTCTGATATTTTGCAAGTCACTACGAGCAGGTGATGTTTGTTTTGGTTCACTATAGCGCTCTGGACGTACTTCAAAAACGCGGTTGTTATCACCTTTTATAGACGGTGGTGTTTGTCGTTTCATTTGAGAATGCACATCCATCATGCGACGTTTAAATTGTAGCACCTCCTCTTTTGAAGCAGTGCCTTCTTCAAGTTTCTCTAAGAAATTTTCATGTTCAGTAAAACGTTCCTGTAAGCGGGCTTCAATTTCATTGCGCCTATCCTCTGGAACATTTTGAATATGCTCCTGAAATGCATGCATACGATCTTCAATTCGTTGCTCTAACATCTCTCGTCTCTCACCTCTAAATTCTGGACGGTTTGATAAATGTTCTGCTTCATGTAAACGTCTTTCAAGTCTTCGCTGTTCCCACGTTGCCCTATCTTCTGAAGACCGCATAAACGCGCCAATCAATGGCTCGTTGAAGTGAAGTTTAATGGGATACAATACATCTTCTGGCATTGCATCCTCAGCTGCATACGCGACACTCCCACCACCAACACCAACAAGTAATACTGCACACATTGCCATCGCACCGACGCGGTGTAGTGCAAAAAAATGTCGCATAGGATCTTTATAAATAGCCATTGGATGCTGCTGCATATACTCAGAGACCCTTGCAAATCCATCTGCTTTTTCACGGGATGAAAGTTTCACTGGACTAGTGGATGCCCGCAGAGAGATCCTGTCCCAAACCTCAGCCTTTTCTGATGGATGCATATGCAAACGTTTCGCATCGCCGAAGAACTGACGGGTAAGCTTATCCATACTGAGCAAGAACAGAACGAAGTAATTTAAGACCACGGTTAAGCCTGACAGAAACAACGTTTGCAGTTTCACTAAGAAGCTCTGCAATCTCACGCGGTTGTAATTCATCTATGTATCGCATAATTAATGCTGTTCGATAAGGCTCCTCTATTTCATAGAGCACTTCAGCAACTGCTTTCGCATCAAAAATACGACCTTGGTCTCTGCCATCCTGTCCTTCGATATCAAACCCACTTTCTTCCATATCCTCAAAAGAAACCACTGTTCTTTTCTTTGCTCTTCGCGCCTCATCGATAAGAAGGTTATTCGCTGTCTTATATAAGAAGGCCTGAACATTATCGATATCCTTCCCAGAAACTAGATAAGCCCACGCCTTGATAAATGTCTCCTGCATAAGCTCTCGTGCACGTTCACGGTCGAAACACCTAAAGGCACAATGACGAAAGATAGCATCTGCATACGCATCGTATGCATCTGCGAAGTCTGCATCTGCCTGCGGGTGACTTTTGATCTTCACAGTGTATATGACGAAGGAACCTCGCCATTCTTACATAGATTATATGTTTTTTTGTAAGAGTTACCGAGTTAGTTCGTCATAACCACCGACAGTGTAGTCAAACTTTATTTCTTCCCCCTTATAGTTATGACACTCACACATCGATTCGTATCTGCTTCTATACTTGGAGCAATGGCGCTTGCAAGTGCACCATTTGTAGGAGCACAGGGTTTTGGCGCAGACCTTACAGACGAGCAACGTCAGGAAATTCGTGCAAGTCTAGAAGCTTGCCGTGAAGATAACAGCGACCAAGAGGATCGCAAAGCATGTGCTGATGCAGTATTGAGTAATGTTGGCATCGACGCTCCAGAACGTGGCCCACGTAATAGAAACCAAGGACGCCGTGGAAACCGTGAAGGAAATGTAAACGGTGAACGCAATCGTACAGACCTTCCAGAAGGAGCTAAAGAAGCACTCATGACTTGCCATAAAGACAACACTGACCATGAAGACATGAAAGCATGTGCAGAGGCAGTCGCTGAGGAGCTTGGCTTCACACTTCCGGAGATGGGACCAAAAGAGATGGGCCCACGTATGAACAAAGGACGAAAAATGGGTCATGAATTTCGTTTAAACATCATAGAAACCTGTGGCGAACGTGCAAACACAGACGAATGGAAAGCATGTGCAAAAGAATCACGCAAAGGAGCAATGCAAGAAATGCGTGAAGAGCACCCACGTGCAACACATAAGTTTATGATGCGTCATCGTTTTAAACAAGACCTCAAAGCATGTCGTGATCTTGAAACACGCGACGAAAAGAAAGCATGTTTCGACGCTGTGCGTGATCAACTTGAAACAGAATAGGACGGAAAACGTAAAAAAACCGGGGGCGGGTGGCCCTCGGTTTTTTTATGCTACTATTTTCATATGAACTTCCCTGTAGATATTCAACAAAAGCACCAGCTCATCGCGAAAGAGATTGGCTTTAAGGTCGAAGACGTCGAAGAAACATTCACACGTGGCGGAGGAAATGGAGGACAGAAGATCAATAAAAGTACCAACTGCGTTGAGTTGCAACACATACCAACAGGGACAAATGTTCGATACCAGCACCACAGAGGCCTCATTCAAAACCGCAAAGATGCATGGGAACTCCTTATTTTAAAGCTCGAAGAGCAGGCAAAAGGCATCGAGTCCAAACTTGGTAACAAGAAACATAAGATCCAAAAGCAAAAACAGAGGCGTTCTCGCAAATCAAAGGAAAAGATGCTCGAAGAGAAAAAGAAGCGCTCAGAGATCAAGGAGTTTAGAAAGGATATTACTTAAACCTTCTTCCCCTGCTGAAGACGCTTTGCAAGTGTGCGGATATATGAAGCCGCTACTTTGATAGTTTTATACTCGCCTGTTTCTAGGTCGAAAATACGAGTCTTTTGGATATTAGGCCTAAACGTACGCTTTGTAGCACGCCGTGAGTGGCTTCTGTTATTACCAGTAGCTGTTTTCTTGCCTGTGCGAGAACATTGTCGTGACATTTCGGACAAATCCTACTGATCAGAGCCATTATGGTCAAACAAATACCTGCCTTTCCTGTGATTCTTTTGACTCTTGTGCATCCTTTTCTTGGAATCCTCACAATCTACTGTATCCTAACCCCAATATGATCTCATTTATGACACCGACATTCATTATTGCTGTACTTATTGCGATAGCTGTTCACGAATGGGCACACGCATACGCAGCCTATAAGTTAGGCGACCCAACAGCAAAATATGAGGGCAGATTGACCCTAAACCCAATCGCTCACCTAGACCCGATGGGAACAGTGCTCTTCCTCCTTGTGGGGTTTGGTTGGGGAAAGCCAGTTCCTGTCGATCCGAGATACTTTAAAAATTACAAGCGAGACAATGCTATTGTCGCCTTCGCAGGTCCTCTGAGTAACATTATTATCGCATTCCTCGCATTTGGACTCGCCCTCGCCCTCGGGATGAAAACACAGGCACTTGCGGTTACTGGCGCACTCATTGCTCCAGACAATCAACCTATTGTCATTGCATTTATGTCAGAGCTCCTTGGAGACCTTATTCATATCAATTTAATCCTCATGGCATTTAACCTGTTGCCTGTAGCACCATTAGACGGAAGCAAAATCCTTCAAATGTGGGTGCCATATAAATGGGACGATGCGTATCACGACTACCTCCGCAAAGGACCATGGATTCTTCTTGGTCTTATAATTCTCGGACGAGCATTTCATATTCCACTATTAAGTGTGTGGATTAGCTATATTATGTCTCCATTT
The DNA here is from genome assembly GCA_002772815.1 of Candidatus Peregrinibacteria bacterium CG10_big_fil_rev_8_21_14_0_10_42_8. Classification (GTDB taxonomy): domain Bacteria; phylum Patescibacteriota; class Gracilibacteria; order Peribacterales; family Peribacteraceae; genus UBA2170. Next base: position 17,017 of record PFDQ01000054.1, on the reverse strand, counting down.
TTAGCAATTATGTACGCACTGATATGAGCAAACTTTCAATCTTCAAAGAGCTTTGGGCATTTATGCGCATTCGAAAGAAATGGTGGCTTTTACCTATTCTTTTAATGATTGTGCTTCTTGGGATCATTCTTATATTTGCACAAGGGTCTGCCCTCGCACCGTTTATCTACACAGTATTTTAAATGAAATTCCTTATAGTCCTTGCAGTCCTCGTAGTCTTTGTCTTGATCTGTGATAAATACGAGGACAAACTCTTTCCACCTATAAGCTGGATATATTCACTCTGGAAAAAGTTCTCGCATGTTTTTGGTACTGTTATGAGCTTTATTATTCTCACAGTTTTATGGATTATAGGCTTTGGTATTTATGCAATTATTCTAAAAATCATCACACTACCGAAGCGATTCCAAAAAGCACCAGATACATACTGGATAGACACAGAACCAACAACCAATGACTCCATGAAGCACCAATTCTAATGAGTAAACCTACATACATCCTCGGACTCTCATGTTTTTACCACGATAGTGGTGCAGTTCTTCTTAAGGATGGAGAAGTTATTTTTGCTGCACAAGAAGAGCGATATACACGCATAAAACAAGATGAAGACTTACCAGTAAATGCCATCTTTAAAGCTCTCGACATTGCAGGAATTACTATCAATGATATTGATGCCATTGGCTTTTATGAAAAGCCACTCCTCAAGTTCTTCGATAGAATTCTCCGGACATACTTTAAAACCTGGCCATTTGGGCTGATGCAGTACCAAAAAGCAATGCAAGACTGGATGCACAAAAAGCTCTGGACACCTCAGCAGATCGAAAAAGAGCTCGGCTACAAAGGAGACATATTCTATGTGCCACACCATGAATCCCACGCGGCATCCAGCTTCTATTGTAGCGGCCTCGAAGACTCAACAATCGTTACTGTTGATGGTGTCGGTGAATGGGCAACAACAACAATTGGCTATGGGAAAGGGAAAGACTTGCAACTCAAGCAAGAGATTCACTTCCCTCACTCACTCGGGCTTCTGTACTCCGCAATTACCTATTACCTAGGGTTTAAAGTCAACAGTGCAGAGTACAAAGTGATGGGACTCGCCCCATACGGAGAACCAAAGTACATGGACGAATTTCATGAGCTCATAGAGATCAAAGAAGACGGTTCGTTTGCTCTCAATATGACATACTTTACTTACGAATCTGGCCTTCGTATGACAGGTCGCAAAATCGAGAAATTATTCGGACAACCAACACGAACAGGCGAAAGTGAACTCACACAATTCCATAAAGACATCGCAGCCAGTCTTCAAAAAGTAACAGAAGAAGCGATGCTAAAAATCTGCGCACATGCCAAGAAAATCTGCCCATCAGAAAACCTCTGCCTTGCTGGAGGAGTAGCGCTTAACTGTGTTGCAAATGGCGAGATACTCCGTAGTGGAATGTTTAAAGAGATTTTCGTCCAACCAGCATCAGGAGATGCAGGAGGTGCGCTTGGTGTAGCACTAAGCATCTGGCATAAGAAGTACGACGGGAAGCGCATGCCAAAGATTAACGATGTCTACTGGGGAACCGAATATAGCGATGACGAGATAGAGACATTCTTGAAGGAAGAAGACATCCCCTACCAGAAACTCAATGAGGCAAACCTGATTGATACTGTGTCGTCTCTTTTGGAAGGAGAAAATGCTATGCCATGTACCGCAGAGTCGCAAAACGACTCTGCTGGTTCTGTGGTTATTGGATGGTTTCAAGGACGAATGGAGTTTGGTCCTCGTGCCCTTGGAAATAGATCCATCATCGCTGATGCCCGCAACAAAGAAAACTGGCAGAAAGTAAACTTAAAGATCAAATTCAGAGAGTCATTTAGGCCATTCGCACCGACTATCCTCGAAGAACGTGTATCTGATTACTGTGATCTCGATCGCGAGAGTCCATACATGTTACTCGTAGCAGATGTGCACCCAGACAAGCGCGAAGAGGTGCCTGCCATCACACACGTTGATGGATCGGCACGTATTCAAACCATTAGTCAAAAGCAGAACAAGAAGTACTACGACCTTATAAAAGCATTTGAACAAAAGACTGGATGCCCCGTCATCATCAATACATCGTTCAATGTCCGTGGAGAGCCAATTGTCGAAAGTCCGAAAGATGCACTCAACTGTTTTCTCAACACCTATATGGACTACCTAGTCCTCGGAAACATATTGATAAAGAAAACAGATATGCCTGAGGATCGAGTTCTTAAAAGCAAAGAGTATTTGGAGCAGTTTGAATTGGATTAACTATTACTTTCTACAGTGGCTGGACGCTCGTCTGTCAGTTGCATTTGTCTGAGCGAAAAGAATAACAATGTGTATTCTTTTATAGTACCCGAATGCCCCTGGCACACCAGGGGTTGAGGGTACGCACAACAAAAATGATAGAGTTATTGCTTTGAGCGAGTTAGCAACTGACTTGATTTTTTCGCCACTTTTTCATCAAGGAAAAAGAGGCAACAGTAGGCTATACTAACATCGTGATCAAAAAAATATGCACTAACGGCGCCTTGCTTATTAGCTCTCTTGTGATATTTACTCTAGTAATAGAGTTCGGGTTGCGAATCACCGGACTGCAAACAGTAAAGCCAAATCCCCCACAGATATACGTTACAGATCCAAATCCAAATATTAGCTACACACTGAAGCCAAGCATTAATACAAAAGCATTTCGATCTACTGTTATAACAGACAGCAACGGATTTCGCGTAAATAGAACATCATCATTTCATGCGGCACCTAAGAATGCAGAAAAAATAAGAAAACCAAACATTGCAGTTCTTGGTGATAGTATCACGTTTGGGTATGGCGTAGAAAACGAAGAAACACTACCAGCGAAACTCGAAGAACTCATTCCAGAGTACCATTTTATCAATACAGGAGTACCTGGCTACTTTCTTAATCAAGAAGTCGCACTCTATAACAAAATTACGAGGAAAATGGATCCTGAAGCATTAATCCTCGTCTTCTATTGGAACGATCTTGATAACTATAACCCTGGTGTCCTCGATGATCAGGGGATACTACGCGCTGCTGGCTCGAAACCAGAAGAAAAGATCTGTGATCCGATAGAAGAAGGAATACTCGGCTACCTTCCTGGAAAATGTTGGCTCGATACACATAGTGCTTTCTATAAAGCGTACAAGAAGCTCGTCAATATGATTGATAACAATCGTGACCTCGAAGCCACACAACAAGAAGCACAAGCAGGATATATTACAGATCCAGTCGATATGAAAAACCTAGAAACCTACATAGAGAAACTTGGAGTATTTACAGATACCATTCCTGTCGACCATTACTTCGTGATCTGGCCAGACAGATACGTGCATACAAAGAGTAAAAATGAACTGATTCGTGCTGCGAAAAAATTGGAATACACCGTCATAGACCTCACCGAAATATTTGGAAACAGTGCAAAAACCCTTGGATGGGATACGGTGCACCCTCATCGAGAGACTATCGAAAAAGCAGCGCTGTACATAAGGGATGTTATAGAAAAATCAACGTTATAACGTATCCAAAATACGTTTCATTCTCTTCTCCCAACTGTACTTTTGCACAAGTTTTAAACCTCGAACAGAACGTGCTTTTGCCTCTGCATTCTTGCGAAGGACTTCCCTCAGGCCCGCAGTCAGAGATGACACACTTCCTGGGTGAACAAGTTTAACAACATCTTTTGTAAGAACACTGTGAAGAGGTGGAATATCTGCACAGACAACTGGTCTACCAGAAGCGAGGTATTCAAATACCTTTAGTGGAGAAGTGTCTCTTTTGAAAAATACATTCTTCGGCTCTGGTGCTGGGTACACACACACATCACACGCAGCAATAGCATCTGGAACGAGCTTGCTTTGTACAGTCCCATGAAACGTGAAATCATCTTCGCTCAGCCCTTTTCCAAGGGCAATCTTCCGATAGCGCTGAGCCCACTCGAGTGGGCCGCCAACGAAGAAACCATGAACAGGCTCTCCATTTTTTCTCATCGTAACGAGAGAATCGATAATAAGCTGTACTCCTTTTTCGATTTTATCCATCGTCACAAACGATCCTACGTAACCAATAATGCGTTTATCATCAGGGAGATTAAAATGATGCCGTGCACTTTTTCCTGATGGTATTTTTTTGAAACGCTCAAGGTCTACCGCATCCCCTTCGACAATTATTTTTGCCCTCTTTACACCAAGGGAAACCAACTCTTTTCGCATTAGATCCGTTAGGCATACAACCCGTTTACATTGATTACATTGAGAAACAAAGTTTTTTTGATTCCTCTTTGGTAGTGTATGAAGCTCGAGTACAACAGGAATGTTTGCACTCAGCGCAGACGAAAGAATTGCTGGAGACCTCAGGTAGATTAGATCAAAATTGTGTGACAAAAAATACCCCTTTAGAGCCTTACGGTATGAATGCATCGTAAAGTGAAATGCAAGTTTCCCTGGAACAAATGGTGAAGAAAGCGCATCAAAAATAGGGAGTTTCTGGACGTGAATATCATGTTTCAAATGATAATATTTCTCTGGAGCCTGCCGTATATCTGTAAAAATATGTGGCGTCACGAGTGTTACCGTATGCTTCAAATGCTTCATAGCAGCGCATACACGTGCAATTTGATGTCCATGAGCCTTTTCAGTTGGAAACCGTGTATGGGTAACATAGGCAATATTCATAAATACAGCTTATACGGAATGGCTTTTAGCCAACAGTCCTATTACAGTAATTCTGTATGCCTCCAAAAACCCTCCTGAGCTTTGGCTTTCCAGATACTACTTCTCCTCGGTTTCAAAACCTCCAAAAAAAATACAAAAACGAAGGATGGGATATCGAAGAATGTCTCACGACAAAAAAGGGTTTCTTTGGCAAACACATCGACTTATATAAGAAATTCAAAAAATCCCCGAAGACAGATGCAGTCCTTGTACACTTTCCTGGATACTACCTCATGCCACTTGCATGGATGCTGACACGATTCCCTCGTAAGAAAATCATCTTTGATGCATTTATTTCTATAAGTGACACACTGGTATCAGACAGAAAAAAGGTATCATGGCTAAACCCACTAGCATGGTTTTACTACCTCTCAGATATTGTCTCAACACACCTCGCTGATACTGTATTGATTGACACAGAAGCCCACAAAAAGTTTTTCGCATCACGATTTTTTCTTTCCCCTAAAAATATTCGTGTGTCATATGTCGGAACACGACCTGATTTATTCTTCCCTGGAAAAAGCGAACACAAGCTTCCGCAGGACAAATACAATATTCTCTTTATTGGAAGCTACATTCCACTCCAAGGAATAGAACATATTCTCCATGCTGCAGATATTTTACGCGAAGAACAAAGCATACATTTCACACTCATTGGCGGAGGACAAACATATCAAAAAATGACTACGTTAAAAGAAAAATTAAAACTCTCTAATGTCACACTACTCGATTTTATGCCAATAGAGGAACTACCGAAGTATCTACGATCTGCAGACATAGCACTTGGCATCTTTGGCACAAGCGACAAGGCAAACCGTGTTATTCCTCATAAAGTATATGATGCAGTCGCATGTAATATTCCTGTCATCACTGCAAACAACCTCGCGATCGAAGAACAATTCACCAACGGAAAAGAGGTGTACTTATGCAAAGCAGGTGATGCGAAAGATCTCGCACAAACCATTCTCTCACTTAAAGAACATTCTCTGTAATATATCGAAGATAACTCTTGGTAGAGAGGTATGTCTCAAAAATATATCGAGCTTTTCGCTGCATCGTAACAAAATCCTCAGGTAACAATGAAGCATAATGCCCTGCGATAATACGGCCTAATTGAGCCACATTCTTAAAATCGACCCTAAGGACACACTCGTCATAATTGATAACATCCTCAAGGGGGAGAAGGCAATCTGTATCAAGTAGTACCGGAATACGACCAAGGCTCAGCGCTTCATAGAAACGATAGCTGTAGTTCCCATCCCCTTTTACAACCAATGCATAATCGGAATCGATCATATTGTGGATATACTCTTTTCTGGTTTGCTCAACATCTGTCTTGATAGTCTTACTATTGCCAGAATAACTACTACGAATAATAAAGTTTGTCTCGATATCTCTCGATTTCTGTAATTGATCTATTGCCTGCATGCGCAGTGTAATACCTTTTTTTCGAGCACCAATATTGTGATTCCCAGAAAGTCGCAATGCATCGACGGCAGTGTTTTTCAGCGTCGTACCAATGCGATTCTTTGTATTTTTGTAGTCTGCCCATCCGCAAAAACCAACAACTGGTTTTTCATTTCTCTTCGGACGAACGCGCAGCTCACCATGCAGAAGATCTTCTGCATAGGCCGGCATCATGACCTCATTAATTTGCTGCTTATAACCATACTGTGATGTTCGAAATACAATAGCATTTGGTAAAAACAGTGGTTTATCGCTATCGCCATGCCAGAAGACAAGAAGTTTTTTATGCAAGCTCTCTGCAAGTTTTGCCTGCTCTTTGATGTAACGCTCGCGCCCCTTAAGAGACGAATAATTATGTGGTAGTAGAATATAATCAGCATCTTCTGGGGAAGAAACGAGTTCGACAAACTTCGTATTCATTCCTGCAAATGCATTATTTAAAAAGAGGATGCTATCTCGTTCCTGAATACCAAGGTTTGGGTACAGCAGTGGGATATATGGTACATCTGGCAAGATATTGGCAAAGACTTTCTTCATCGGGAAATCTGGTAAAGAGCCCACGTATCGGTTTCTACAATTGTCTTACGTTTTATGCCAAGTCTATCGATATCCCATGCTGGCTGCTCCTTTTTATTCCAAAGAACATGTGACACTTCAAACATCTCCAATGCTAAAGCGGGATCAAGATCAAGTTCGCTACACGATGCCTTTACCAGGGCAACTTCTTCACCTCGTGTATCCCCTTTAAAGGCCGATACAGCGTCTGGATAAATGAGATGCTCCTGTACCTCTATCTCTCGGTCTAAAGGCTCTAGAGGAAGCTGTGTAAGGCAGTAGCGCAGTGCTAATTCTTTATGGGTAAGCAAGACGTTTTTCAAATACACAGAATACACAACGTCATGCTTCGTAAAACCAGCAATGAGTGCTGATGTATGAGGGTCCGACATAATGCGCATTCTCCCCATACCATTAAGCTCTTCAAAGAGACTCGCCAAATGTTGATCCTGCATACTTTCTGCACTGACACTCCACTGGTTTATAATATAACGTCCATCATGTGCAATAGCGGCGATGTACACAACTGCTGCCAATGTGCTCAAGAGTAGCCATTTTGGTCGCAATTCTATAATAAGTAATGCCACAGCTATGGCTGCAGCCATGAGAGAGAAAATGCCATGAGAAACAAAATTAAATGTTTGTCCGTGCACAACCTGCTGGTTCATATACACCACCGCAGCAAGGATTAACGCAAGCACTGGCACGTACCTCTTGCATGCATTTTTATAGCGTGAAAATGAAAATGAAACTCCAAAAAGCATTAAGAGAAACACACCAGAGTACGCAAGTGATTCTGGGAGCCTGGATGGGTGAATACCACTACGGAATTGAGCCGCCTCATACAAGGGATGCGAAAGAAGTTCCATATATTGCATCACTGCAGGAATAGCCGCCAAAAAACCAATAAGCCCTGTAAACAGAATGAAGCGACACGATTCCCTATGAAGCAAGAACCCAACAAGAAGCAGCGCACCCCAGTACGCCCATGCAAACATGAAGCTCCACACATACACACCAACAAGTAACCCAAGCAATAAACCACCAACAGCCATACCCCACCACTTCTGTCTGTATGCAGCAGTCAAACCAATGAGTGCCCACAGCATCACAAGAAAACTCGCTCGCATATGAATAGGTCTACTAAGATTGTATAACTGCAATACACAAAAAAGTGCAGCACCTATAAAAGCACTGCGCTTATCAAATCCACATAGCTGAAAAAAGAAAAACAGAGACAAAAAAATAAGTACTGGAACAACACTATCCATAATGCGAAAGACCTCTGCGGCATGAAGCCCTGTCCACCGAAACATGTTGCCATATATTCGTTCTATAAGTGCAAACTGAGACCCTTTTACACTATCATAACCAATAAATGCCTCAGCAGAGAGTTCTGGCCTTCCAGAAAGTGACTCCTCAACACGTGCCAGATAGATAGATTCATCAGAATTCAGGGATACCAGCACTCCCTGTGCATCTGAGTGATGTTGATGTTTCCACTGCGGAACTTGCATTATTCCTGCGAGGAAGACCGAGAAAATAATAAGGGGAACTGTGTATTTCATCGAAGATAGTGTACAGAATTCCTAGCACTAACCCTAGCACAAGCCCTATCATAACGTTATGACTTATTTTGAGCTTGTTTCTTATGCCTTCAAAAAATTCGGCATACTCCGTGCAATGCGTACAGGTGTACCAACAGCACTGTACTACGCAACCCGTCCTGCGCTACCAGAAAGCGAGAAGCCCGCACTCTTTACTATGAACATCATGCCGCCAATGATGACGGTGTGGTATCACCTTGTGCAAAAGAATATTGGTGACAGGGTCGATCTCACTATTTTTGATTCTTCAGGAACACTCAAGCAAAAAGATTTTCCAAATGCGAGAGTGCAAAAGATGATGAACTTTTACGCAGCAACAAAGTCTGATGAGTTTTTGTATCACATTGCTCGCAAGAGGAAAATCGGATGGATCTGCGATGACGATATGTTCATCATAAACAGTAAGGCTGTTGACCTTGTTGAGCAAAGCCTATCAAAACCGCATACTGCCAGTTTTAGCTTCAGGCCACGCGACTGGTGGCACTTTGATATTGACGGCAAAGAATACATGCCAAGCAGTAGCTACTGCACCGCATTTAATAGAGAGATCTACTGTGATAAAGAGCAGCTCTCACTATCTCCATGTGATGGAAATAACCATGTATCGCATATTGGAAGCCCGCTCTCTCGGTTTGATACTTTTGATAAAGCAAACGAGACGCTAATCAAAAAAGGATACACCTGCGACATACTCCCAATAGAAAAACAAGGGGAATACGTTATTGGGTATTCTGGAATGAGCAGTGCAGTAATGATGCTGTGGCATTTTACGACGCCAGAACAGATGATGAATTACCTGGAAGCACCAAAGAAAGATGCATGGAAAGGAAACACACTATTTACTATTCTCTCTGGCCTTCTTGCTATCGCAGACTTACAAGACATGCATCAAACAATTAAAGGTTTGCCGTACCACTTACGCTCTATGCCAAGTAAAAAAGAATTAGACCGACTGCGAAAAAAACATGAGCCACTACTCCGAGAAGGGAAAACTTTTGATACCGTGAGTGATGTATCGAAGGTCTTACGGGCAGCGTTGTAAGACAAGTGACGTATGAGGTGATTCTGTCGTTGTATAGAGGACGTCATCCTCTTCTCTTGGATGCTGGGTAATACGATACGAGCCGCATGTATTCTCGTGAATAATAGGAACACTCTTTCCAGCTACCTGCTCTGTATTCCAAATAATAGCTGTTACAGATCCTGAAACATACAGCGGTGCTATTTTTTGAGCATGATCCCGTAAAAATACACGAGCTTTGTGCCAAGCATAAAACCCTTCTGAAGTAAGGCCTAAATCTTTTAGAACAATACCAATCGTCTTATCAAACATCGCATTACACTCGCCGTAACTGTATAAACACAGTGCTCCTAAATGTGTGATGCAAAGAGTAATGACGATAAAGACAATACATATCCTACGCACGAAAACAGTACTTTTCGAAACAATCTTCAGCCAAATATCCTCTCCACCAGCAATAGCAAACCCCATGAGAAGTACGAAACCTGGAAAAGCGAAGCGCATTGCCTGCACCCACCAAAACGATGTCAGTGCCCACGCTGCAAGCATGGCACAGAGCAAAAACGCATACTGCTTGCCAAATCGCACCATTCCCCACAGAGACAATACAAAGAGAACAGGAAGAATGTTATGAAAGGGGTCTAGGTAATACAGAGTATTAGAGTAAATCTGATGAAAGAACCCTAGGCCATTTGTCGAAAGCTCTGATGTGTATTCCGTATGCATTGGGTCTCCAAAAATGGACCAATTCCGAAAGAGCCACGCACAAAATATTCCACCTCCTGCAAGAGCAGGAAGTGCATAATATACAGTGCGAATATCTTCCCTTCTATACAGAAGGGTATGCACTGCATACAAGCCAAAAAGCGGTACGCCGTTATAACGAGTAACACACGAAAGCCCTGCTGCAATAAATGCGAGCGCATAAAACCGTACATCATCTTTCGCTTTGATGTATCCGTAAAGTGAGAAGAGGAACAGTGCAGTAAACAGTAAATCTGCAGAACCAAGATGCATCATTAATACAAATGCATGATGAATAGCCAAAAAAACCACTGCAATAACCGCAATCCTGCGAGACATCGTCTCTTGTAACAAGAGAAAAGCGGCAACAAGTGTCAGGTATCCTGCAACGAGCGTACTCACTTTCATTCCAAGCGAATAGCCAAAAAGCCACACAAAAGGGTACGAAACAAACGCATGAAAAGGGAGGTGCTTTGCATAGGGAACACCAAGAAGTTCAAAGCGAAAATCTTTCCACATACTCTCTCCTAAAAACGAATAAAATGCCGTATCAGATACTATTGGATACTTTAGCCCTGGTAACCATAATGCAAGCAGGAGCAAAAAGAGAGCTCCAAAGAATGCTGGGATAAAATATCTCATAGACGTACTATACCGTAAAATACGAGCGAGGACGGAAACGAAGTGTTACAAATACCCACACCCACTTAAACCAATCGGTCCAGTTAATCTTTTTCCCTTCATCCATACTCCGTGGATGATACGAAATGGGCTGCTCGGCAATATGAAAACCTCTTCGTAGAAGCATGACTGTCAGTTCTGGATCAAACCGAAAATCATTTTCCTTTAATGGTAGCGTTTTTAAAATGTCTCCTCGAACCATTTTGTAACACGTTGGCTGGTCTGTCAGACGGCTGAAATACAAGATATTACAAATGTACGTAAGCGTTGTGCCACCAAGGAAATGTCCCATATGCACGAACTGCTTCTGCTTCTTAAGCCGTCGAGAACCCCACAACGCTTCTAGATTATTCTTCTCAGCGTACGTTAAAAGACCAGGGATTTCTTCTGGGTCGTATTCAAGGTCTGCATCCTGCACAACAACATATGTCCCTTTTGCTACTGCATACCCCTTCCGTACTGCAGATCCTTTCCCGCCATTCTTTTTTGTAATCACCGTATCTTGCGGACGTGCAAGATCTTTCAATATTGTAAGTGAACGATCTTTTGATCCATCATCAACAAAAATTATTTCTGCAAAATCGCCACAGGCAGCAAATACTCTTTGTACAATTTCTTGCAGTGTTGATTCTTCATTGTAAACAGGCACGATGATACTGAGTCTCGGTGGCATATTACGACAAAGATTACATCCTTATGCAGGCTCCTACAACGGAATACTATTGCATTTCTGCTACCAATCGATCGATACACGTAGGTAGGCTATGTGTATGTTCGACGATGCTGTGTAGCTCATCACTTAATGCCTCTTGGTCATGATCAGACAACTCAAGGAGAGCCTTAGCTTGAGCAGCCATAGAATCTTCTGATGCCACGCACTCTTCAGGTAGAGAGCTCTTCGCAGCAACACTTGTCGATACACATGGGCAACCACAAGACATTGCCTGCAAAATTGCCTTATCAAGACCACCCTGTGATGCATGAAGAAAGAGTCTGGCACCCTGAAGAATGTCTGGAACCGTATCAGGAGCAACCCACCCATGTGACACCCTATCTTCAATGCCAAGTTCACGAGCAAGATCTGAAAGCCGCTTCTCTTCAAGGATATCTGCATCTGTTACCGTTCCACCTGCAATGAAAAGCTGTAAGTCTGCTGGGAGTTCTGCAAAAGCTCGAAGTATCACATCGTAATTCTTAATACGCGTAATGCGACCAAGGCTAACCACAGGCCCATCTGAATGCGTGAGTGTTTTCGCAAATATCTCTGTATCAATGCCATGCCCAACAACGACTAATTTTTTGGATGAATGAGGAATGCCGTGCTCCGTTGCAGCAAAAACTTTGCGCACCAAAAGCATCGCAAGAGAAAGCTTCCAACTGCCACGCTTTATCTCGTACCATAGGTACATGCGTTTACGCATAAGTATCCAGAGTGGTGCACCAATCAAAATCCATATTGGTGTCATATGAACTAAAACCGTATCGTAATCCTTTCTTTTTTTCCAAAAGAGACCATACGAACGAAGCACCTGTACAATAACGCTCTTCCCCTCTTCCTTGCGAAGAGACTGCACAGAGACATTGCTCGAAAAACTATGTCGTCCAACCTTTTGTCCAACAACAACTACAGAATCGATTCGCTCTGAGAACGCTTCTATCCACTGATGAAAGAACCCAAGGATTGGATCAGTAGAATCAACATTCTGTGTCACTATGAGGAGTGTCATGCAAGGTTTTTAAGAAAATCGGCATAATTCTTCATAAGGGTACTCCGCTCATAGAGCTCAAGCACTTTTTTTGCCTCATTTCCCATGCTTTTCATTAATGCTTCATCAGCAAGAAGTACGCTAATTTTTTCAACCAAATCCGCTGTTTCTCCTGTAGTAAATACCCCATTCACACCATCTTCAATTGCCTCTGGCATCACTCCTACTGGTGTGACAATAACGGGGAGTCCACATGCCATAGCCTCTAGTGCAATACGAGGACCACCTTCACTCTTACTATTCATCACAAAAATACGTGCAGTTTGCATAGCACCACTCACGGCCTCTTGTGTCGGAAGCCAGCCAAGGAACGTCACACGGTTTGCAATACCGAGCTCCTTTACTTTTGCTTCCATTTTTTGACGCTCGGGGCCATCGCCAATAACTAAGAGTCGTACAGTTGGAAGTTCAGCAAGTGCATCAATAAGCTCAGAGAGTCCTTTGTTTGGCACAAGCCTTCCACAAAAAGAAATGTCATACGAAACAGGAGGTTTATACTCCCCGCTAAGTATAGTCTTATCAAGATAAAATGATGAAATCACATGCACCTTCGACTCTGGAACACCAAAACGTTTCACCTGCTTCGCCACAGTATTATTTACTGTACGAACTGCAACTGCAGCAGAGGTAATACGCTTTAAAAAGAAATGTGACATTTCCCGTCCTATAACTTCTTGCAAATTTGCTGCCTTAGGCCAACCAACAATATGGTGTATTTCCGTCGCATACGGAATTCCTGTTTTCTTGTGTAATCGTTTAGCACCAATCCCATTATAAAATGGTGGATAGTCATGCACGGTCATGACGTCATGACCATGCTCCTGAATAAGGACCTTCCCTTTATTGGTGATCCATGGGATCTGAAAGAGAAGTGACTGCGGGCATGGATGGAAAAATATTTCTCCTCCATCATCACCTGCACCTGCAAAACGATGTCCCGATTCTGACATCCCGACATTCCCCGCAGAGACATACGGACAGATAATGTCGATACGATCGAAGTGCTTTCGCATTTCCTGTAACGTATACCAAAATGCCCCCATTTTCCCCTGTAGGACAGACCGATCACCAGAGATCATTAATAATTTCATAGAAGTGCAATAGAATCAAAACAGTCTCTCTCGCCCGTCCGTAGCTCCGAAGCAGGGCGAAGGAGCGAAGGTGGGTCACCAGAGATCATGAGGAGTTTCATTAACCGATATCATACCGTAATTTGACCAAAAAGTGAACAGTGATCCTCTGCAACCATTGTCCACGATCGCTCTTTTAAAGGAATGTTACATGCAGTACGTAGAGACGGATAATCTTTTCTAACAGCATCAATAGCAGACACAATATCTTTCGGTGATGTCATATCTGCAAGCGTCATGCCTTGTCGTAAATCCTCACTCAATCCTGTCTCTTTTGTAAGAAATACTGGCAGCCCCCAAGACCGAGCCTCAAGTGCAGTATTTGGACTAATGTCTGTGAGTGATGGGAGAACGAGCAGATCATGTGATGCGAACATATCACGTTTTTCAGCACCTGATACAGAGACACTGAACTGAATACGAGTATGAAGACCCAAATGCTCTACCTTCTTTCGAAGCATGTCATCCAAAGGCCCTTCTCCTACAATTGTTAAAAAACAATCTGGCATCTGCGCCACAGCATCAATAAGCGCAGGGATATTTTTAAACTGCACCGTTCGGCCCATAAAAAGCAACCGAAATGGTGTATGAGGACTAGTAATACTTTCCACTTTCCACTTTCCACTTTCCACTTCTAGCGCATTTTCAATAACTGAGTGACGTGGGAGTTTTTTATAATGCTTTTCGTATAATTCCTGCTGAAATTCTGTTGAAAATACAATGTGATCAAACCGACGAAGCAGCCATGTCATCATCCATTTTCCAAGGATAAACGGTGACTCATAAAACGAACGGAGTGATTTCGTACCACCAAAGTCTGTATACCTCTCCCATAAGAAATCTCCTCCAAGACGAAGTACTCGCTTTGGTTTTTTAATCCCCGAGAGTACAAGTGGAATGCCGCAACTAATACTCGAAAATGCATACACAACGTCTGCATCTGCACCAACCTCTCGTAACTTTTGGCTATACCACCACCAACGAATAAGAGGGATAAATTTCGACACACTTTCCACCTTCCAGTCTTTGCTCTCTACCATCTCACCATACGTGACAACAGTAATATCATATCCTGCTTTTGATAACTGTGCAGCAAGCTCTTTTGTATACGTCGCAGGCCCTCCTATCTGAGGAGGATAGATGCCAGTGGCGAGAATGATCTTCATAATGGACTTTTGATATTTTTTAAAGAAGGGTTCGTAACCTGAGTATACCGTTGTGTCGTACGAATGTTACTGTGCCCAAGAAGTTCTTGTACATAGCGAATATCCGTTCCATTCTCCAGAAGGTGCGTGGCAAAGCTATGGCGCAGACTATGGAATGTAGCCTTCTTTGTAATAGCTGCATTTTGTAAAGCAGTTGCAAATACTTGCTGCAAAGATCTTTCACTAAGGCTTCCTCCACGTTCGCTTCCAAACACATAATCATTAGGATCTTTGGCCATACACATAGCACGAAGAGCATCTGTTAAAGATTCTGGAATAATAGTTATACGATCTTTGTTTCCTTTGGCATGCTTTAGATGAATAACCAATTGATCTACATCAATATCCTGCACACGCAAACTGGCTACTTCGCTCACACGCAATCCTGCACCATACGCAAGAGCAATCATCGTATTGTGTTTTATATTAGTAACAGAATGAATAAGTCTTTCTATTTCCATGCGGGAAAGCACCACTGGTAATGCCTGAGCTGTTTTTGCATACCCCAAGTGCACTTTACACTCTTTGCGCAGCACTTCAGTGTAGAAATACTGAATCGCATGCAATGCAATATTCACGGTCCTTGACGAAAGGCCATGATCAAGCTTTTGTAACAGATATGCTTTTATATGATCAATATCAACAGTCTCCACATCATGCTTTTTGTATGCCAAATAAGCCCTAACTGCACCAACATATGCAGATATTGTCTTGCGACTATAATTTCTTAACCGTAATTCCTGATCCATTTTAATGAGCAAACTTTCCATATACTTCGCATAATATACATTAATTACTATTTAGCACGTAAATTCTTCGGATAATAAAGAGTTAGGCGAAATATTTTTTATCACTTATACATATGACAAGATTATTCTTCAACAAAGCATTGCGAATATTACTTTCTACCAACGCAATGATATTAATGGCCGCCGCCATGCTAGGCCCGATTTATGCCCTATTTGTAGAAAGAATAGGCGGTGATCTAATGGACGCAAGTATCGCTGGCGGAATATTTGCTTTTGTAGCTGGCTTAACATCATTGGTATCTGGCAAATATAGCGACAAGATAAAAGAAAATGAGCTAATTGTCGTATTGGGCTACTCAATCATGGGTGTCGGATTCTTACTATATTTTTGGGTTAACTCTGTCATTTTCTTATTTGTCGTTCAAGCTATTATTGGACTAGGTGAAGCAATCTACTCGCCAGCTTTTGACGCAGTTTATTCTAAGCATCTTGACGGGCATAAATCTGGCACACAGTGGGGTGCGTGGGAATCCATGAATTATTTTACAACGGCTATTGGTTCTATTGTTGGTGGCGGCCTCGTGACATTATTTGGTTTTCAGCCTCTATTTGTAATTATGGCAATGCTTTGTTTCAGTAGTGCTTTATATATTTACCATTTAAAACGAAGTGTTCTTTAGCGACAACGTGATAAAAAATACATCGCCTAACAGCGTGTATGAGGTTCAAGTAAAAGTGCGTTAATATTTTTCAAAGGTTGCACTTTTTCTTTCACATAAATTTCGCCTCCTCTATGATAAAATAATAAGAAAATCGGCGAAACTTCGGATCAGCCGCGCCGTTGTGCGAAATAAAAAAATCTCTTATTCTTAATGCCAAATAATTAATCTATCTATTTTATGGAAATTACAACTGTCATCCTATGGATTATTGGAATGCTAGCCATAGCTTCCATCGCAGCAATCGCTTCAAAAAAACATGGTGTTGAATACCTTATTGGTATGTTTGCAGGTGCAGTGGTCATAACCGCAGTTATCGCCGGAAAACTTGTCACCTTTGGACCTTTCACAGTATCCGCAAGCATTATTGTGTTTTCAATAACCTTTTATCTCACTGATCTTATCTCAGAATTCTGGGGGAAAAAAGAGGCTCAGAAAGCGGTGTGGGCTGGCTTCCTCGCTGACATACTTTTATTATTTTCCGTTTGGGTGGCCATTCAATGGCAGCCAGCTTCTTTTTGGACAGGGCAAGAAGCGTTTGTGCCGCACATTAAAGTCTGAAATGCATAATCTGTAGCTTCTCCTCGAAAGCTTCCTTTGGAGTACGATATCCGAGAGATCGAC
>PFDQ01000018.1 GCA_002772815.1 Candidatus Peregrinibacteria bacterium CG10_big_fil_rev_8_21_14_0_10_42_8 | reverse complement strand
ATCCCTCCTACCGTACCTTAGAGAATTAGCCTTTCAGAGATGTATTTTATGCATTTCACTGTTGAATTTTCGAAATTTATATTTGCATTATACATGCAATTATTATATAAATATAATTTTGGTGCGCAAGTGAAAAGCCTGCATATTAAGTATGCGTTTGCAAACGTGATAACACGATCGCCTGTTTATCTTGCCCTTTCATCGCTCTTACTGAACCCATATTCACCTCCATAACAACTAAGTATGATGTTTTCGACCCTGTGTGACCAAATACAGGCTCTAATTCCTATCATTTCATTGCAACAAAGTACCTAAAAGAATAAAGTGTAACCTCTGTCCATAACTGGATGCGACAGAGCACTTGTTCTCTCACAAAAGGAGTACTGTCATGGACAGAAGAGTCCTCGATTTTATGTCCACTTCTTGCCCTTGCCAGAGATGTTAAGAAAGGCGAATCAGAACCAGAACGGTATGTAGATCACGCAAACCAAGACCTTGAACGGCAATGTGATATTGCTGTGAGTCAGGTAAATCCAGTGTAGTCCTTGTGACCACTGAAGAAAGTGATGAAGATGTTGTCTAATACTTTTTCTTGACGTAATATTCGAAGGAATTTCTTACCCCCTATTTGACTATGAAAAAATTACTCCCACTACTTGGTACTGTTGCATTGCTCTCTGCATGTACTTTTACCGTTTCAACAGATGTGGATAAAGACGATGTAAAGGACGATGCTATGCCTGCAGAAGGTTCCATGAAAGAAGGTACAATGAATGATGGTATGATGGATGAACAGAAGGATATGGATGAAATGATGGATGAACAGAAGGATATGGATGAAATGATGGATGAGATGATGGATGAACAAGATGAAGTTGTAGAAGACGGTGGATCTGGAGACAATGCGAACGGAGAAGGAACAGATGAGGTCGAAGTAAAGGTAGAAGCTGATGCAAGGGCAGATGCAGCAATGGACTCAAATGATTCTTCATCTGCTGCAGCAGCTGAATAGTGCGCAAAACACTGTTATTTTTCGGTTCAGTATTGCTGCTCACTGCATGTGAGCGGCAATTTGTTCCAAACCCAGACCCAAACCATACCCATGCAGACTTTGCAGTATGGGTTGATGGGGAGAAGGTTCAATTTGATGATCCGAAGTATATGTCTGGCGTAAGTTGGGATGATGATTCTCACGATGAAAAAAATGAGTACCATCATGAGCACCTTCATTTGCATGATGAAGTCGGCACTGTTGTTCACAGACATAAGCCTGGTCTTTCACTGCAGGAGTTTTTTGATTCATTAGCATTCACTTTCCCAGAGCCAATAGAGAGGTGGACAATGTGGATCAATGGTCAACAGATGGATTTTGATTTGAGCTATGTCTTTAAGGATATGGATCAAATCTTACTGACGAATTCTGCGGGTAGTGCACAGGTGTTGTATGAGCTTGAACAGTTAACAGATGATGCGTGTCGCTATTCAAAAACATGTCCATGGAAAGGGGATCCACCAGCAGAAAACTGCGTCGCAGACCCAGAAGTACCATGCGTTGTACCGCTTAAGGATCTTTAGGTAATAGAGATAGTGATATCTCTGTAGATAATGTATCCAATATAGAAAACGTATGCACTAAGAAGGTAGACACCCTCAGTTTTATTGAGGACATAGCCTTTCTCTTGTTTCCACCACAGGAACAGTCTGCGGTGTAAGTGTCCATTATGAATGAGGACAAAGAGCATAATGGTTGATAATATGACGATTAAAAGATCAAAATTGATGATTGGTTCGAATGGTAAAGGCTTGATTATTGCAGAGATTCCAAGAATCCAGAAGATGTTGAAGATGTTTGACCCGACAATGTTTCCGATTGCGATATCTGCTTTACCCTTTCGTGCAGCGACAATAGAAGCTGCAAGTTCAGGAAGCGATGTTCCGAGTGCAACAATGGTCAGTCCAATAAGTGTTTCACTCATGCCAAATAGTGTTGCGATGTTAATCGCTCCGTCCACTGCTAGTTTTCCTCCGAGGACTAGTCCAGAAAGTCCTATAGCAAAAAGCCCCCAGGCTTTCCACAGAGACAATCTTGGCTTTGTATGGCCGTTTTCTTGTACCTCTTTGTTCTTCAGGCCGAATGTGTAGTACATAAAAACAATGAAGAATCCTAGGAATGCCATTCCATCACTTCGGCTTAGCTCTGAGATTGCATATCCATCAACAATCATGTCATTTGCCATGATCATAAGTGTGACAGATGCAAGAAGCATGAATGGAATTTCTTTAATAATAGTTGATCGTTGTACAGCGAGTGGTGCAATAATTGCCGTTATGCCGAGAATCAGTAATGTATTTGAAATATTTGACCCAACAACGTTACCAATAGCAATTCCTGCGTTATCTTGAAAGCTCGCAATAATGTTTACGATAAGTTCTGGTGCAGAAGTTCCAAAGGATACAACAGTAAGACCAATCATTAAATCGCTTAATCCGAGCCTTTGTGCAATAGATGAAGCACCTTCAACAAGCCAGTCAGCACCCTTGATCAGTAGGACAAAGCCGCCAAGAAGGGAAACGATTGCGAGAAGCATTGCCTAAAGTGTACAAGACCATTCAGGAAAAAGAAAAAGATTCTGGAGTATAGACTTGCAGTTTATTGCTTGATTCAGCAGAATAACTGCTGTTATGACACAACAAGATGATACACAGCCGGCAGATGATACTGCTGCTGCAGTAGATGAAAGCGAAGAGCTAACACGTGCAAAGGACATGGCAGCAAGAGCTCAAGCGGATTTACAAAATGCAAAAGCGCGCATGGCAAAAGAAGCTGCGGATATCCGTATGTATGCTATGCAAGGGATGATTGAAAAGCTTCTTCCAACAGTTGATAACTTCCAGCGTGCATTTGAGCATCTTCCAGAGGATCTCAAAGGGCATGATTGGGTAAAAGGCTTACAGGCAACAGAACAGAAACTTATGAGCGATTTGGCATCTGTAGGACTTCAAAAGATAGAATCCCTCGGTAAGCCTGTTGATTCAGAAATGCATGAAATCCTTCAGGCAGCAGAGGGGGAAAAAGATATCGTTGTACAGGTACTCGAAGACGGTTACTCCCTTAATGGAAAAGTGATTCGTCCAGCGAAAGTTGTTGTCGGACAGGGGTAAGCTTATGACATAAAGAAGAATGGCGTCTCTAGTCTTTTAACGTCTTCCATTCGGTAATCAAGCATTTTACTTCCGACGAAGATGATGGAGACATCTCCACCTTCAATCATTGATTCGATGTTGTCTTGTAGCAATCCTTTTCCACATAAGAATTCGAAGTTTACCTCTTTTTTTTCACTGTTTCTTCGATGTTGATTAATGCTTTTAAAGAGTGCAGTGGCTCTTTTTCGAACATCACTTGTAAAATCACCTGAATACTTTTCTTCTGGGCAGTGGAGAAGGGCGATGTTTTCAACATGGTGATTATCAGCCCATTTTACAACAGTATCCATACGCTCTGGGAACGAGTATCCACGTGAACATAGCACAGCAACAGGCCCACTGTGTTTTCGCTCAGGAGAGTTCGGCATTTCTTTTGCGATGCCGAGCTTGCAGGCAAGTAAAGGTGTTAATGGTGGTTCAATAATAAGCGTGAGGAGTATGACCCAGAGTCCTATGGGCATAATGAGTTCAGTACCTGGTAATCCACTGAGTTGAATAGTGATAAGTAATATAGCAGGGATAACACCTGTTTCTCGGACAAAGGATAGGAATACCATTTCGCATACAGAGAACTTTTGCTTTGTCTTTGCAAATGGGAGGAGCATTGCGAAAACGATTAATGGACGGAGGATAAACATAAATATAAGGCCAGCAACAATTCCTATTCCTGTATATTCGATGAGTGCATTAACATCGACCATTGCTCCAAGAAGCATAAAGATCATTGGTTTCATAAAGCCTTCAATTGTTTGACTAAAATAGTGTTCTACATGGCGGAAGTGAGACCTCACGTGAAAGAGTAGTCCGCACAAAAAGACTGCGAGAAATCCGCTACCACCAAAGAGAGTTGCCATCATGTAGCAGAAAATTGGTATGGCGATAAATAGCGCAGCGTCCGTTCCGTCTTCTGTTTGAACACGAGCTTTCCAGTAATTCCAAATGTGTAGGATAAAGAATCCAATAAAACCGACAGCTGTTCCGATAAGAATCGTGTGTACAATGCGGCTGAAATTTTCCGTTGTAATAAGAAGTCGATAGGCATCACCGACGTGCATTGGCTCTCCATTTTCCATGAAAAGTGTGAGGAATATTCCGACGAGTATTGCTCCAACAACATCATTAATTGCACTTTCGCTGATCGCAATATGTTTCACACGTGTCTTTTTAAATATTAATGTCTGAAGGCTTGGAATAATAGCTGCTGGATCGGTAGAGGCGATTGCTGCTCCGAGTAAAATTGCTGCGGCTATAGGAATGTTTACGCCAAATGCTTCTCCGAGAATTGGGAGCATTTGAGCAAAGAGGAAGGCGTTTATAATCGTTCCTACAAAGGCAAGTGCGAGGATTGGGCCAATCAGATTTTTAAATTTTCGGAATGGCGTTTCGAGTCCTCCCTCAAAAAGAATAAGAACTGCACCAATAACGATTAATGTTGTTAGGGTTACAGGGTTTTTTGTAATTATTGAAAGTATGTCTTTTGCTCCGATTCCAAAGAATATTGCAAGAACAAAAGAGGGGATCGCAGTGGGCTTCGCAAGCTCGTAGATAATAAACCCAAGCATAAGGACAATAACGATGCCGCAGAGGACAAATAGCGTTCCTCCAAGCTCATTTACACCACGAAATGCTCCATTGATAGCGACAGTAAAATGACTCGACAAAAACCAGCTAATGGCTAGCATACAGGCAATTAGTGTATAATTTTGCGCTACATCTCGCATTTCTCGTATCGACATTGTGAAACCCAAAGGAAGTAGGTCCAGAAATTGACCAGGATTGTCCAAGGCTACTCTTCAAAAATGGCTACTGCAAGCTATTTTTTTATCTCTATAGCAAAGTCATCACCTTTGGCTTCGAAGCTTTTATACATGTCGTAACTAGGGCTAGCAGGCGATAAAAGACATATACCCTTTGATTGTTTTGCGATTGCAACAGCTTCATTCATTGTTTTATTACTATAAATGTTAATATTTATATTTTTAATACATTTCTCTATACGTGGGCCACTTTCACCCATAGTTATGACGTTTATGAGTGAGGAGCTGTCTATTGATTTGCCAAGCTCTTCAAAATGTAAGCCACGATCTTTCCCTCCTACGATGAGAGTTGTTGGGGACACTGTTTCTATGGCCGCAATAGTAGAGTCTGGTGTTGTTGAGATTGCATCATCTATCCATGTGGTGCCATGCTCATTTCCAATGTAAAAAAGCCGATGGGGGAGTCCTATAAAGTTTTTTACGGCTGATGTTATCGTACTATCGTCTACTCCTAGACTTCGAGCAACAGCCGTTGCTCCTGCGATGTTTCTCAGGTTATGTTCACCAATTAATTTGGTCTCATCTATAGTGACGGTTGCATCATGTAGTGAGTATGGTGATTTCTTCCCTGCTGAGGTAGAAGCAATGTCTTTGGCATCTGGGGATCCTTCGTCATAAAACACAGCATCATCTACTGTTTGATATTTGCAAATTGCTTTCTTTGATTCTTTGTATGCATCTAATGATCCGTGATAATCCAGGTGCTCTGGAAAGAATGATGTAATGAGTGCAATGTGTGGACTCCGAGTAACTTGTAGTAGTTGATAACTACTAAGTTCTATGACGACAATTGTTTCTGGGCCGACTTCCTTGATATGGGAGATGGCTGGTTCACCAATATTTCCCACGAGAAGAGCGTCTTTACCTGCTTCCTTGAGGATTGCATGAATCAAGCTTGCAGTCGTACTTTTCCCTTTTGACCCAGTGACGCCGATAACAAGGGCTTCCCTTGGAATAGAATCGAGGAATATTTGTGTTGCGTTGGTTAGAGTGTCTTTTATGTCATCAAATTCTTGGTAGGGTGGTATACCAGGAGCTTTTATCACAATATCAAAACTCTCTAAGTCTTCTAGATACCCAGCATTATCTTTCCTATCTCGTAGTGTTATTTTTGCCTGTGGTGCATAGGTTTCGAGTGCTTCCTTTGTAGCGTTTCCCTCTCGGCCATAAGCCCCTACAATTGCTACATGCTTGCCGTTGAGGTCTGTAATATTCATACGGTTTCAGTAAATATTTTCATGACAGGTGTGTCGTTAAAGTCGCCACGTTCTTTGATCATTGTAAAAGCTTGAATGGTTTCCTCTGGTGTTCCTACACACTCAAATGGCTTAAAGCCTTCTTTGCCAAGAAGCTGCTTAAAGAGGGGAATAGTATCACTGTTATCAAAAATATTTTGGTTAAATATGCTGAGAACTGCATCTTTCTTCACATGTGCTGCCATAAGAGCAAAGACAAATGTGCACTTTGGGCATGTCCCACACCACCTCTGACCTTCGAGTTTTCCAGAGATTTTCCAGTTCTTATTACAGCTTGTTGTACAGTCGAAGTACTGTGGATGTTTTACGAATTCTCCGGCGATCTCTAGTTCTGTCATCTCTCGGAGCTTACTATAATAAAGTAGATTTGGGTTAATGTATGTCTTCACATACGTTGCAAATGCATTCTCAAACTCTGCAGATTTACTCCATTGGTGGTTTATGTTTTTCCCGAGATATTCGATATTCCCTTCGTTCGCGCTTTTTTCATTGCTCATCGCAATTTCATCAAAGTTAAACATTTCAGCGATAAATACGCTTAGTGTAGAAAGCAGTGCGGTGATAGGTACATGACCATTCATGGCGCCTTGTTCGTTCATTTCAAAGAGTGTACGCGGCAGTTTTCTTTTTACGGTAATACAGTGAAGGTTCATGACGCTTACCATATTATCAATGAGTGGATGACTTCCCATACGAAGGAGTGTAATGTCTCGTCCTTCAGCTTTTAGTTTTTCGACAGTCACGACACTGTCTTTACCGCCGCCAATAGGGACAAGTACGCGTCCAGTACTTTGTTTTTCTTTTGGAGTTGCGGTATTTCCGAGAGCAGGAAAGTGTATGAGATCTCTAAAGTCTATTGAGTTTTCGTAGAAGAATTCTCCAAGGCCATTTTCGTATACACTATTCCAAAATGCTGCCTGCTCTGCGTTTAGTGTTCCAGAACGAATTTCGATATTCTTAGGGCAACAGGTTTTAAAATAACTTGTTCCTGCAGCTAGGTGTAGTGCAAAGAGAGTGTTATCTAGGTTATCTTTGTTTCTATTTCCACGAGGTATTTCAATGATTTCCGTGAAAAAGATCTCATCATCAAGGCTATAGCGAAGCCGTACTTCGCCGCTAGGTGCGTCGAAATCGTATGAGTCGAAAATGAAGGTTTCATAGTGTTTCATAGATCAATGGTGAAGTGTACCCCATTTGGTAGACACAGTAGAACCCCCTAACCCTCGACCTGGGACAACAGATAA
>PFDQ01000021.1 GCA_002772815.1 Candidatus Peregrinibacteria bacterium CG10_big_fil_rev_8_21_14_0_10_42_8 | reverse complement strand
GAGAAGACTGCATCTGTTCCCGTGATTGCTGCACTGAATGTTGTGAGACCTGCAACAGTAAGAGTTGAATTAAGGATGAGTGATCCTGTCATTGTGTCTCCTGCTGTGTTGACGTATCTGTTATCGAAAAAGTTCTGGAGGGATCCTGTTCCAGAGAAGTGTGTGTCTGTGTCTGTATCATCAGACCATGAAAGGTTTCCTGCTCCGTCTGTTTTAAGCACTTTTCCTGTGGCACTGCCATCTCCCACTGGGAAGACATATGTCACTCCTCCAATGATGATTCCTGAGCCAAACGTTACCTCTCCTCCGAAGAATGAATCTCCTTCGATAGCAAGTCCTCCAGAAGATGTCAGCAATGACGATGCATGCAGAGTATTTCCAGAAAATGTTGTTGCGTAGAATGTCGATGTCGATACATCAAAGTAGAAAGGAGCATTTGTGTCCGACCCTCCGATAGCAACATCATCTGTTTGGCTTGTCATGTACGTGATAGCCCCGCCATCTGTCCACTTCGAACCACTCGCACCTCCTGGATTTTCCCATGTAAGGTTTCCATTTCCATCTGTTGTCAAAACCTGTGTATTACTTCCATCTGCATTTGGGAACAAATATGTAACGTCACTTAATGTAATTCCTGAATTGAAACGAACATCATCTTCAACGATCAATTTTCCAGATGCAGTAAGCAATCCGAGATTATATAAACTCTGTCCACTTGCATTTCCAGCTGCAAGGTCTCCTGTACTCTCAAGGATCAATGAATCATAAATACCAAGTGTTGGCCCTGCAGCTCCCTGTGCTCCAGCTGGTCCTGCAGGGCCTGCTGCTCCATCTGCACCTGTTGCACCTGTTGCACCTGTTGCACCTGCACTTCCACCACCTCCACCGCCACGATTACCACCTGCTCGTTTGCTTAGCTCATTTCCATGTGCGGAAAGATCTGTCACATTTGATTGATTCAAAAATACCCACCGAGGAACACCATCTGTCACCATCAACACCTGACCATCTCGTCCAGAGCCAAGAGTATCCCACACGCTTGGTGCAGATGCATAGAGTGATCCATCGGTGTATGGAATATTTTCTATGTACTCTGGCATTTCATAGTCTACAACTACTTGGTCTTGCACTGGTACACGAGCAAGTCGCGTAGCCCTACGCTCTGCCATATTCTTAAATAACTTCGACATCATTCCTGCACGTTGATCCTGTGCAGTTACAGGCTTTGACTCTGATGCAACTCTCTGAACATCTGTTTGTACTTTCTGTACTTTTTTCTCATGAGACTGAGTAGTACGACCACGAATTTGCTGTATCACTTCTGGCATTTCTTGCACGGTCTTTACGAGTGGCTGTACATACTCAATTATTTTTTCTGACGTTCGTTGCTCTCGACGCTTTGATACTTTGTCTGCCAATGTCGAAACACTACTCGATATAGACCTTTCATATGCAACAGCAATGCCGTGCACAAAAGACAGCTCCTCTTGTTGCACAAGTAGTGGATATACTGTTTCGTTCTTTCCGCGAACAACTACTGTTCGCACTCCTGTTGTCATCACGATATTTTTGGTTAGCCCCGTAGAGCCAAGATTTGCGCGTGCAATATCCTCATCACTAATATCTATTCCCCAATCTCTACTCACTTGCGCATTCAAGAAACGAAGTCCGTCTGTTGTTGTTGAATACGGAGCTCCTGCAATCAGCATAAAGAGCGCTGCAATTGCACCACCCGTTGCTACTCGACCAATAGTTATGTGATGTTTTTTCACATGATCTTTTACAATTTCATGCACTGAAGGAATGCTACTTGTGTCATCATTTGTCTCTTGTATTTTTTTTTCAGCAATACTAAGCAAGCTCGCTTTAAGCAGTCGAGCAGTTTGTGCTCGTGAATACCCTGTTTCATTTTGAATGTACTGCCTTACAATTCCCTTGTCTTCACGAGAGAGAAACTCATAATTAAGATCGAACAATATTTTTTCGATCCACTCTTGCTTTGCATCTTTTTCAGCTCCTCGTAATAACTCCACACCAGAAAACTCATCGACCGCTTTACGGATGTCTTCGAAGGACGTTGGTAGAAACTGTTCTGGAAGCATCGAATATTTTTGTGTGAGTGTTTTTTTGCTGATGAGCCTAAGGCTCAAAGTAAAGTTTTTTTACGTTTTTCGTACTATTATAGCAAATCTGGCATTTATTCTCAATAGTGAAAAAGAGGAAATGAGCCTGTGGATTTCAGATGCATATTCACCTATCATCCAAACATGACTAAACCTACCTCCTCTGCACTACACCCATTTTTAGCTACCACCCTTGAGACAACCAATCTAAAAGAGATTGGAAAACGATACAGAGGAAAAGTGCGTGATGTCTACACTCAAACAGAGGAAGGACGGCGGTTTCTTATTGCTACAGACCGACAATCAGCTTTTGATATAAGCTGGACTACTATTCCACTAAAAGGTCAAGTTTTGACACAAATCAGTCGATGGTGGTTCGACCAGATTAGTGACATTATGCCAACACAGGTAATTGCAAACCCTGACCCAAACGTCATGGTAGTGAAGGACCTTCAAATGGCACCAATCGAGATTGTCGTTCGAGCCTATCTAACAGGATCCAGTAGTACATCTTCATGGATGAACTATAACGCTGGAGTACGAGAATACTGTGGAAATACCCTTCCTGATGGAATGGTAAAGAATCAGAAGTTTGACGATATTATCCTTACACCAACAACAAAGGGTGAAGAAGATGAACTGATCGACGCAAAAGGCATTTTAGAGCAAGGAATTGTGACAAAGGAGCAATGGGAAGAGATTGAAGAGAAAGCATTTGCGATCTTTCGAAGAGGACAAAAACTTGCGTCAGAACGTGGACTCATTCTCGTCGATACAAAGTATGAAATGGGGTACGACAAAGATGGTGTCCTCACTATTGCTGACGAAGTTCACACTCCAGACTCTTCCAGATATTGGATGGCAGATAGTTATCAATCTCGGTTCGAAAATGGTGAAGAACCTGAGAGTTTAGATAAGGAATTTTTCCGATTATGGCTCCGAGAACAAGGCTTCGAATATGGTGATAAATCGACGTGGCCAGAGATCACAGATGAGGTCCGCATCATGCTCGCACAGAAATATATCGACCTCTTCGAGAAGGTTACAGGAGAGAAATTTGTTCTTCCAAATGACCCCCAAATCGAAGCACGAATTCAGTCTAATCTTGCTGAATTTACTGTATAAATAGCCAAATGAGCCTTAGGCTCATAGCCTATTGTACTGGTAATGCGATCTGCCACCCCTTCCCTATTCCGTAGAATTCTTGGAATCCAGCAGGGACTTCAAGGGCCAAAGATGCACCGTCTTCAGAGTAGTATTTTGGACATGGATCTGCCTCACAAGGGAGCATAGTTTGCCCGCCGATAAGCTTGCCTTGAGGTCCAAAGAAGAGGATGTCTAGTGGGATCAATGTGTCCTTCATCCAGAAGGTTAGCTGAGCTGGTTCCTCAAAAATAAACAGCATTCCAGAGTCTGGTTCGAGCATTTCTCTACCCATCAAACCCTGTTGTCTTTCCTCAGGATCGTCAGCAATTTCCACTGTTACCGTGACTGCTTTTTCATCAGGTCCAATAAGAGCAATGGTTTGTGATCCAGCATTTTTTGGAGAACATGCAGAAAGAAGAATTGCTAAACAGAACAGTGGAAAGAGTATTCTCATGATGAAGGGCGTAAGGATTCAATGGCTATTCTACGGTCTTCTGCGTTAAAAATAAAGCTCCCCGATACGAGATTGTTTGCGCCTGCCTCTATGCACTGTAATGCAGTAGTATCGTCAATTCCACCATCCATCTGAATCATAAGGTCTGCACGGACAGATCTAGCAGTTTTCACATCACTCAGAACATGTTCTATAAATTTCTGACCTCCAAATCCTGGATGCACAGACATAACAAGTAATAGATCTATATCTTCAAGAACATCTCCCACATTATCCAGAGAGGTTTCTGGATTTATAGCTATACCAGCCGTTGCACCGCCATCATGAATTTTTGCAATCAGTGCTTTTCTTTCCTCTGTCTTTTGTACTGCTTCTGCATGAAATGTGATGTTTGCCGCTCCTATATCTAAAAATTCCTGAATT
The DNA here is from genome assembly GCA_002772815.1 of Candidatus Peregrinibacteria bacterium CG10_big_fil_rev_8_21_14_0_10_42_8. Taxonomy (GTDB): domain Bacteria; phylum Patescibacteriota; class Gracilibacteria; order Peribacterales; family Peribacteraceae; genus UBA2170. The sequence goes on along the minus strand of PFDQ01000021.1, from coordinate 3,863 downwards.
CTCTCTGCAGGATTGCTCACCATAAGATGGATGTCTAAGGGTAGTGCTGTTTTGAGGTTTTTAATGACAGGTGCTCCAAAGCTTAAATTTGGTACAAAGTGACCATCCATTACATCTATCTGAAGCCAATCTGCATATTTCTCAACTGTTTCTACTTCTTCTTGTAGTCTTGAAAGGTCTGCCGCAAGAATGGATGGCGCTATGATGATAGATTTATCACTCATAGAGATGTTTCAAGGTCATCAATTCTTCTTTGGTGGCGATCTCCATCAAAATCTGTTGTCAAAAAAATATCAACGAGCTTCTTTGCGGTATTGTCATCTGTTAGGCGTGCACCGAGGCTCATCACATTGGCATTATTATGAGACCTTGCGAGCGCTGCTGTCTCTTCGCTATAGCAAAGTGCTGCACGAATCCCTCGTACTTTGTTTGCCGCCATTGCTTCTCCATTACCACTTCCTCCAAAAATAATTCCCATGCAGCCTTGCTCTAAAACCACTGCACAGCCTTTGCGCATTATTGCGGGGTAATCAACAGACTCTTCTGAGAATGTTCCTACATCTGTACAGTCGATTCCCTTCTCAGCCAGATATGCCTTAATCACCTCTTTTAAAGGGTATCCTGCATGGTCTGCAGCAAGTACGACGTGTGTTGGAAGGTCCATGAACAAATAATAGGGTAAAGCAATACTGGATGAAACCCCTCTTTAGCCTCTATACTAAATCCACATGCGAAAAAAACTGATTGCTGCCAACTGGAAAATGAATAATGCACCTGAAGGTGCGTACGATGCTAGCTCTCCGTTTCATGCGAATACAGAAGTAGATGTCGTTGTTTTCCCAACCCTTCTTGATATTCGTGACTGTAATGATGCACAGATTATTACAGGAGCTCAGTACGCCTGCATTGAAGAAACGGGTGCACATACTGGTGATGTTTGTATGAGCCAAATTGCAGCAGCCGGATGCAGATATATTCTTTGTGGCCACAGCGAAAGGCGAAAAGACCACGGTGAGACAAATGAATATGTTGCTCTACAAGTTATTACTGCACTCGAACATAACCTTCACCCGATTCTCTGCGTCGGTGAAACCGAAGAAGAGCGTGATGCAGGTAAAGAAAAGGATATTGTTACAGCACAACTCAGTGGTATTCCTTTGGAGTCTGATATTACTATCGCCTACGAACCAGTGTGGGCTATTGGAACAGGTAAAACAGCAACTCCTGAACAAGCAGAAGAAATGCATGCGTATATTCGCTCTCTTCTCCCAGAAGATAAAAGAGAAACAACCAAAATTCTCTATGGTGGCTCTATGAAACCAGAAAATGCTGCAGAACTTCTCAGTCAGCCAAATATTGATGGAGGGCTTATTGGCGGAGCATCATTAAAACCGGACAGTTTTGGACAGATCGTTCAGATTGCGTCAAGATAAGCGTGAAATTTCCCCCTTACGCTTATGTTCGATATTCTTTTCTTTAGCTGGCCACTTCTTTTTATTGTTCTTGCAATGATTCGCCAAGTAAACCAGTACGAACGCGGTATTCTGCTTACAATGGGTAAATATAGTCGTACATATGAACCTGGGTGGAAAATTCTTATTCCAGTATTCCAAAAGATGATCAAAGTTGATATTCGTGTAAAAGCTGTCGATGTCCCAGACCAAGAAGCAATTACAAAAGATAATATTCCAATACGTATTAATGCAGTTATCTACTACAAAGTCGTCAACTCTGAAAAGGCAGTACTAGAGGTAGAAGACTTCTTCTACGCTGTTTCTCAGCTTGCACAGACAACAATGCGAAATTCAGTTGGTGAAGTAACACTCGATGAGCTTCTTGCAAATAAAAAAGAAGTGAGCGAAAAAATTAAGACAACTGTTGATAGGGCTTCAGATCCATGGGGTATTGATGTTCAAAGCGTCGAGCTCAAAGACATTGTTCTTCCAGAATCACTCAAACGAACAATTGCAAAAGTAGCTGAGGCTCAGCGTGAAAAGCAGGCTGTTATCATCAACTCTGAAGGAGAAGTAGAAGCAGCAGGCAACATGGCGAAAGCTGCAGAAACCCTTAGCAAGCAGCCGGGTGCTCTTCATTTACGTACACTCCAAAGTATTAACGACCTTAGTTCAGACCAAAGTAATACAACAGTTTGGATGGTTCCTGTTGAAGGTCTTAAAGCACTCGACGCTCTTGCAAGGAAAGTGTAACCTCTTATTGTACTTATTTTCATTCCCCTCTCTCCTATGTCAGATCTAGAAAATGGAAACCCAGAAGACTTTGAAATGGCTGATGCAACAGTTGCAGTAGCTGAACTCGATGAAACACTAGAAATCGATACTGATGTATCAGATTTTGCAGAAGGGCTACTTGAAGCTGCTGAATAATTATTCAACTATTAAAAAAACACCCTCTCATACGATTGGGTGTTTTTTTATTCTATTCAATATCAGTAGCGTCCCATAAAAATTCAGCCTGAATCCGATCTACAACAAAAAAGCGGTAGAATGGTGTTGTTAACGCATCATTCAGCACTTTTTTGCATGACACACTCAACCACCATCCTTCACCAACTGCTCGCACTTCTTCCTGAACAACAGTTTCAGACCTTTGTGGGACAGCATGAAGCCGACAAATACGTGAAGAAGTTTTCCTGCTTCAATCAACTCACAACGCTGCTGTATGCACAAATTACAGGCAAGGAATGCCTGCGGGAAATTGAGTCAGATCTGCGCATGGTAACCTTTGCCGATGAAGACGGAGAAATCTATGAATATCTGACAGATGAGTTTCGCCTCTCTGCTGCAAACATCGCAGAGATCTACCGGAGGCGGTGGGACATTGAAACCTTCTTCCGCTGGATCAAGCAGAACCTCAAAATCAAGACGTTCTTGGGTACGTCACAGAATGCCGTCATGATCCAGATTTGGGTGGCGATGATCTACTATCTGCTGCTCAAGTGGCTCAGTCACTGCATGAACTTCCGGGGTTCGTTGACGACATTGGCACGGAAAATCGCTGTTTTCTGCATGCACCAGTTTCAGCTGTTTGAAGTGCTTGGATACTCAGAAAAAGGCTTAAAGCTCCTCTACAAGGCTAGAGCCGGTCCGCAGATGAGTATTTTTTAATGGGACAGCTCTGATTCAAAGCCAAAACGCTGGAAAAACCAATGAAATTATGCTAAAATATTAGGAATATCAAAATACTATGACAAACAATATTGAAAAATTTGACATCCCGAAAACCGAACAAGAACCTAAATTAAACGAAGGAGTAGATACTAAAGAAGTAATCCAAAAATACACGACAAGAGACAGAAGATCAGTTAGGCAGATATTAGAAGAGAGCAAAAAAGCTCATAAAGAAACCAGAGAAGGTATAGCTACAGAAAAAATAATTGATTCCTTGGAACGCGACAACACGAACAGAGCAATAAATCTATTAAGGAAATCTAGAACAATAGAATTAATTATAACGAACCCAGAAATTCAAAAACTCGCAAGTGAAGCGCTTGGAAGAAAACTATCGAAAACTGGAGATACTGGATCTGCAATAGGTATTGCAAAAGCTTTTAATTTACCCGAGCAAATAATTTTCAATGGAGTCGAGCAAGGTTTAGCGGCGGCTCCAATTTATATGTTTCTAAACAAGGCTACAGACATACAAAAAATATTTAATTTGCCAGAAGCCCACCTAAAGCGTGCAGCATATCGACAAATAGCTGAAACTACAGGATCCGGTAACGGTTATTCAAATATTGATGAAAATTACAGAACAAAGTTCCAATTATCAGAAGAAGAATTCCGAAAAGCGGTAGAAGAAGGGATGCTAAAACGTATTTCTTCTGGTGATATCGACAACATGGT
>PFDQ01000048.1 GCA_002772815.1 Candidatus Peregrinibacteria bacterium CG10_big_fil_rev_8_21_14_0_10_42_8 | reverse complement strand
AAACTGCCTGTCCTCCGTAGCCAAGAGGCGAAGGAGGAAGCTACGCGCCTTTGTTCGTATACTATACAAGCTCAATGCTTTAGATCTACAGCAATTTGCTCATGAAAATATATGGTATGATATGGGACGTCTATGGCACTTAATATCGAAATCAGTCGGCCACTCTCTCTTCTTGTGATTGTTGGAGGAGTGGTTTTTGGACTGTCAAACATCATGGGTGCCCCTGTATCACAAACGGCTGATATTACAGCAAAAGGTGGTTCTGACGATGTTCCGCAGCTCGTTATTCACACTGCAGAAGACGAAATGAGGAGAGCACGGATAGAGCAAGAAATTACAGAAAAGCATATCGATATTTTGAAGTACCAGTTAAAAAGACTGGAAGCAGAACGAAATATTATGCAGCCAGAGCTGACACCAGAGCTCAATGAGGAGTTTCGTAAGGCGCTACGAAGTCTTGTGGAGCTTATAGAAGGTAAGAGGCGTGCAGATGACAAAATGGTAGAATCATTTAAGCAGATGTGGGATGCACGGAGGGCAGGAATGGCCGCAGCAGCGATCAGCGACCTCAACCCAACAATTCATATCGAGTGGCCAGTGAAGCCAATGTATGGAATTTCTGCAACATTTGATGATGCAGATTACGAAAAGTTCTTTGGCTTTAAGCATAATGCGATAGATATCCCAACAATGCAGGGAACAACAATTGGTGCTGCTGAAGATGGTGTTGTCGAAGAGCTTGTCGATAATGGTATGGGATATAGTTATATCACAGTCAGGCACAATGGTTACGTCACATTATACGGACATGTAAGCGGCTTCTTAGTATCAAAGGGGGATAGAGTCCTTGCAGGAGATCCAATCGCTTATAGCGGAGGAATGCCAGGTACTCCAGGTGCTGGAAATTTATCCACGGGACCTCATGTACACTTCGAACTCATTGCAGGAGATGGTCACATAAACCCACTGCCATATTTACCAGCTGCAGGAGTGGAGTTACGACGATAGGTTGAGTCTATTGGCTACCTCTGTAGCGTAGTGGTCTGTCATTCCAGAGACGTAGTCTTTCACTGCTTCAATAATTGTACTGTCAGATCGTTTTTGGAGTGCTAGTACTTCGCTTGTTGGGTGTGTGCTGAGATACTGACAAAGGTGTAACACAGTAGCTTTTCCTGCTTCAACTTGGTCAAGTACACTTGGATGGAAGTACATATTTTGGTACAGAAATTGTCTGAGTGTCTTTAATTGTGTTCGCATGTCATCAGAGAAGCGAACAGGTTGGTCACTCTTTGTGTAAACATCTTCAAACGTAGCAATCTGCTGCAGGTCAATCTGTTGCTCTGTTGCCTCATAGAGATCTGAAATAAGTACATGAGTAAGAGAACTCCCAAGTTTCTTTTCGGGCGTGTAACACGCTTCAATGAGTGGGATTTTCATGAGTTGTTTCATGTCAAAGAGACCTTCTCTCATTCCATCATCAACATCATGGCAGGTATAGGCGATCTCATCTGCAAGGTTCACAGCCAAAGCTTCCATAGATGGAAGTTCGATAGTGGTATCTGTTGGGTTGTCATGCGGCGTACGATGTTTCATGAGACCATGCAGTACTTCCCTATTAAGGTTTAGCCCTCTAAATAGCGGAGATTGTGATGAAAGAAATTCAACAATGCGCAGTGATTGTTGATTGTGTTCAAAGGTCATATTGTGCGATTTCATCCATTGATTCAGAGCGTCTTCACCACTATGACCGAAGGGCGGATGTCCTAAATCATGAGCAAGAGCAATGCACTCTGCAAGGTCTTCATTGAGACCAAGAGTTCGAGTAATATTTCGACTGACACGAGCAACCTCTATGGTGTGAGTAAGACGTGTTCGATAGTGGTCGGATCTCCCTCCGACAAAGACTTGAGTCTTCCCTTTGAGCCGTCGAAATTCATCACTGTATTGGACACGGTCGATGTCCCTCTGAAAAGAGAACCGAGTCGCATCATTTTCCTCTTTATGAACACGTCCAAGCGTGCCCTCATGCGGCACGGCATATGGCTCTAAAAGTTCGTTCGCTTTGGCCATTCTAACTTCTAGATTCTTCATAGGTTCTTCATCTTCTAATACTTACTTTCTTTTGTCTAATATATAGCTCTTGGTTATCTATTTCAGGTAGCAGCATCCAATCAAAAATCTGCGAAGCGGAAGCTCGCTTTCGCTGGAGCAGCACAGCTCACGAAGGAAAAACCCCACCCGGCAATTGTATTGATCCGCTAGATGAGGCCGTCCGTGTACTGTCCCATATAATAGTGGGAGAAATGTCATCCAGTAGATCGTCGGGCCAATCACGCCTGTCCCCTGTAAGTTAGGTGGGTGGTTGCAACAGTGGTCCACGAACCTCCGTGATTTAACCTCCCTGGGAACGATGATTGAGAAGAAACGTAATTGCCCTCAAAACGTATCAACTAGAACACCCTCCATGGTAGGGATTGACTGTGTCGATGTCCAAGAAGAGGACTTGCTAAAACCGCTGAGCTAGAGTCGAAATATGCTTCTGTTAGATGAAAGTTTCAATAAGTAAACTATTCATAGAGCCCAGTATACTATACAAAAGGCTCCATAACTTTTCAGAGCAGTGAGCATACAAGAAAGTTACTCAAACAAGCCTTTACAAGATGTTTATCTGTTCCGCGATAACTTAAATACACATCATTTTTGCATAAAGTGCAGTCGGGATGCCTCTCGAAATGTTCAGGGAGTATGCCAGCCTCTAAAAGTTGCTGGTCAGCGATTCCTTGGAGGTTAACTATGCGGCCATGAAAGAATGTTTGATCGATTCCTGGGAGCTCTGAAAGGGGGTCTGAAAACTCTGCACAAGAAGAGCAAAGTGACGGCCCAGCGGCGACAAAAACGTCACGTGGTTTTATGGAAAATTCACTCTCTAAAACTCGGAAAAATTCTGGAATCGCACCGGCAAGTAACCCCTTCCATCCAGAGTGAAGAACACCGATGATATTTTTTTCTGGAACAAAAATTGCAAAGTTTTGACAGTCGGCAGCTCGGATAATAAGGTTGAGTTTTGAGGTGTCGCTCAGCACGCCATCAGCCTCTTTTGTAGCATTCATTTTCTCTCGTGCGATGATAGTTGTACTCCCGTGAACTTGGTGAAGTCGCACGCTATTTTCCGAAGGAATTCTATCATCATCACGTCCAAGAAAGAGACACGTAACGCGGTCGGAAAACTGGTCAAAAAACGTAATCATTTAGAGGTTTTTTAAGAGCGATGGAATGGTGCGAATAGTATCGAGTGCAGTGTAGGAAAAACCGTAGTCTTTCTGAAGCTTTTCGCCAGCTTTTTTCATGATGATGCAGCTGTCACGAGCAGCATCAAGAGGTGCTAATCCTTGTGCAACGAGCCCTGCAATAAGCCCTGCAAGGACGTCTCCTGTTCCACCGGTTGTAAGCCCTGCGTTCCCACCGGAAATTTCGTCTGATGTATGCCCACTTACGACGCGGTCTACTTCACCTTTAAGGACGATGATTGTTTGGTATTCATTAGCGACGTCTTGTAAGTCATTTTCTTCGATGCCCATACGTTCAAGTTCACCAAGGTGTGGGGTCAGAATTGCCTGCTTACCACGCACAAGATCCAACGTATTTGCTTGCAATGCTGTTGCGTCGAGAACCATTGGTGTTGTGCATGATGCGATAATTTCCTCGAGGGCAGCGATACGTTCTCCTGTTCGCGCAATGCCAGACCCAATAACAATACAATCAAGTGGAGCAATCAATTCTAAAATTGGTTCGATGTCTTCATTCGCAATTGTATTGCCATGAAATGGATGAACAAATGCATTGAGCATCCAGTGCTTTGCGGTGTCTTCGTGGCACTGTGGTAGGCAAATACTGAGAGTATCAATACCGCTGGCTTCAGCGGCTAGTGCATTAAAGATGGGTGCCCCATGAATATGCCGACTTCCGCCAATAATAGCTACTTTTCCGTTATCGCCTTTGTGGGAATGAGGTGACCTTTGCATGTGGTGATTATACAGAAATACCTGCTACACTAAACCTATATGCTAGAACTCGTTATCGTTATTGTAGTTATTCTCTTATTATCAGGTTTTTTTTCAGGTGCAGAAGCAGCACTCGTTAGTATTGCTGATGCAGAAGTACATGCGATGGTGCATCGAAAGGTTGTTGGGAGTGGTGTGCTGAATCGTGTCCATAGGAACCTACACCGTAGCGTTATTGCTATTGTGGTGTGGAATAACATTGTTAATATTGCAGGATCTATCTTTGTAGGACAAATGGTCATTGCATTTTATGGAGATGCATTTCTTGCGGTGATTACGACAGCACTGACATTCGGTATTATTCTTTTTTCTGAAATTATTCCAAAGGCAATTGGTATTCATTACGCAGAGCGTATCGCAATTCTTGCAGCACCAATTGTTCTTATTCTAACAACATTGATGTTACCAATTATTGTGGTACTCGATTACATCACAAGTTTTTTTAAACAGGGAGAGCGTAAAGTAGGAACAGAAGCTCAGATTCGTTCACTCGTAACAATTGGAAGACGTGCAGGGCACATTGAAAGTGATGAAGGACAGCTTATTCATCGTGCGTTTATTCTTAACGATAAAACAGCAGAAGACATTATGACGCCACTAAAAGATATTGTTGGTCTTCAAGAAGAAATGACTATCGGAGAAGCATGGAGCAAGATTCAAAATGAAGGGTATTCTCGGTATCCAATTTTTAGCACATCGATTAATACGGTAAAAGGTATCGTTCTTAAAAGTGATATCTTGTTTGAATTACACCAGAAGCATGGCGGGAATTCCATTATGGATATATCGCGTGAAGAGCTTGTCGTAGAGCACACTATTCCTGCAGATGAGCTCATTGCCCTATTTAGAGACAAGAGTATTCATCAGGCAGTAGTGCAACAAGACGAGCACACCATTGGTCTGGTGACACTTGAAGACGTGTTAGAAGAGCTTGTGGGGGAGATCGAAGATGAGACAGATGTGGAAGATTAATTCCTGCTATAGACAAGAGATAACATTATTCATTTTTTCCTTAAATCTATTAGCACTAAATTGCGCAGCAAATCTAGAAACAGCAGAAGAATTAAACGTCATCGTTTCACATTGCCTAATAGCATCTGAAAGAGAATCAATAGATTGCTCATTAAAGTACAGCCCTGTCTCACCATTTTTAATGGTATCGAGTACTCCGCCTTTTCTAAAAGCTATGACTGGTGTGCCACTAGCCTGTGCTTCAAGAGGGACAACTCCTGCATCTTCAAATTGAGGGAAGAGCAATGCACGCGCGTTGCGGTAGAGTTCTGGGAGGTCGTTGTCTGGTACAAATCCAAGCATCTCTACTGTTGGTCCTGCCATTGCCTTGAGCCTTGCACCTTCTTGCCCAGAACCAGCAATCTTCAGCGGAAGCTTTAGCTTGTTTGCTGTTTCGATCAGTAGATCGAATCGTTTATACGGAACCAGCCGACCAATTGCCAGGTAGTACGGTTTTTCGGTAGAGACGTCACGGCGTGACGTCTCTACTCGAAAAAACCGTTCACTGACTGGAGGGTGAATCACGATGCTATCGCGGTTATACACGCGGGCGATACGTTCCTGTGTAGTGGTCGAGTTTGCAATAAATGTATCGACTCGCATAGCGCTTGTCATGTCCCATCGGCGAATCTGTTTCAACTTTTGCTTGATTGCCCTACGCAGAAACTGTGGGATCTTGAAATCGTCTAAGTACTCCTCCTCCATTTCCCATGCATAGCGCATTGGCGTGTGACAGTAACAGATATGCCGTGCAGTACTTGGCGGGATAATACCTTTTCCAATTGCGTGTGAAGAGCTGAGAATAGTGTCGTAGCCGTGAAGGTTGATAGATTCAATTGCCCGCGGCATCCATGGGAGTAGCCATTGGTGCTTGCCACTGAGGCAGTATGGTGTTTGAAGGTACGTTGTGCGAATGTCTGCATGTTTGAGTGGTCCAATATTTTCTCTATTTGTGACTGTCGTAAATATGGGTGCATCAGGCCACATCACATGGAATTCTGCGATGACATGTTCGGCGCCGGCGAAGACTGGTAGCCAGTCGGCAACAATAGCGAGCTGCATAGGTGAATAGTAGCGTGAACTCCTCTAAAATGCTCGAGTGCCACGCAAAAAATCCTCCAGAATTCCAAAGAAATATGCTCGGCGAGTAACACCAGATACTGCGCGCTTCGTGAAGCGTACAATGGAACGTAAGCAAAAAAGACGTTCGGACCAACGCAAGAGACGTCTTCGCAAAATTCAGATGCACTGGGAAAATATTCAGGCGTCTGCCATGCGTTGGATGGCAGTGAGCATTATTCTTCTTGGAATGACGGTATTTGGTTTTTTGTTATTCTCTCCCATTATTCAAGTACGAGAAATAAAAGTAACAAGGCTTAGCCCTCGACTTGATATCGAAGAAGTGCAAAGTACATTGTCATCATTATTTGGTCGTCATTTATTTTTCTTGTCTTCATTTGAAGTTGAGCAACTACTAAACGAGAGCATCGCAGACATTGAACGCGTAAAAATAGGGAAAGAGTATGCATCCGTGTTGCATGTCGAAATAGAATTGCAGCCACTCGTTGCACGATTGCGTATTGTAGAGCCAGATGATATTGATGCCCCTGTAGGCACAGGGGCAACAGTTGATTACGTGACAGAAGAAGGTATTTATGTTGTAACAACTGCAGCAAAAGATACACAGACATTGCCAGAGATTATCTTAGTAGACTGGGGAGTGCGACCAGTTCCTAGAACGCTACTCGTATCACCAACATTTATCGAACGTATTAATGCAGCGGAAATAGCATTTCTAAGACAGTTTGGACAAGAGGTGCAGCGACGAACAGTCTATTTACGTGCACAAGAGTTTCATTTGCAAATTAGTGATAGAGAATTGTGGTTTGACCTCAAAAGTCCTCTCGAAGATCAGCTAGAGAGATACCGTATATTCTTACGAGAAGTGGGTATAGAAGAGGCTAAAGACTATGTAGATCTGCGAGTATCGAATCGTGTTATTTATCAATAGTAACTTTTCTGCAATTTCTACAAGCCTAATCGCTTGACCAGCGACCATGAACTACTCGATAAAATAGTGTGATCCACTTCCAGTTTTGGGGTGAGTCCAATAGAGTATATGAGATGTATAGACCACTGCTAGCAACTCTTCTTTTAGGCTTGTTTCCTGCGACACAGGATATCAATACTGATGGGATGACATTAGAAAAAATGGCCATTGCTCCTCCGAGCACTGAGCTACAATTTGATGATCAGTTATCTGCATCTGGTATTGTCATATTCAATAGTGACAACGGACAAGTGGTTTATGGGAGAGAGCAGAAAATTCAACGATCGATGGCCAGTCTCACAAAACTTATGACAGCGCTTATTATTGTCGAAAATCATGAGCTCGATGAGCTTGTGACTATTCCACATAGCGTTGTTGATATGATTGGGAATAAGGCATACTTACCACCAGGTGAAAAGTTTACAGTCGGAGATCTCCTTTCTGCTTTATTGATCAACTCTGCGAACGATGCAGCTCTTACATTAGCGCAGTTCCATAGTGGTTCTAGTTCGGCATTTGTAGGAGAGATGAATGAGCGCGCACTAGAATTGGGACTGAGAAGTACGTCGTTTACAAACCCAGCAGGACTTGATAATCCTGCACATTGGTCGACACCCCAAGATATTGCGTGGCTTGCGATGTTTGCTATGCGGTATCCAGAAATTGCAGATCGACTTGGGCGTGCTGGGCAACGTATTGTCAGTACAGCTGGTGACAGCATTCAGCTGTACCATACACATGCATTGTTGCATAAGCAGAGTACGACACAGGCAGAGGTTCTTGCTGGTAAAACA
>PFDQ01000012.1 GCA_002772815.1 Candidatus Peregrinibacteria bacterium CG10_big_fil_rev_8_21_14_0_10_42_8 | reverse complement strand
TGCATACAGAGATTATCTGTTGTCCCAGGTCGAGGGTTAGGGGGTTCTACTGTGTCTACCAAATGGGGTACACTTCACCAACTTCTTGAAAGGAAACCTACGATTTCGTAAGCGAAAGCGTAGCTTCTGCTTCGTGACCAATTTATTCATGATTTGGTGAAACATAGTGAAGCTGATAACTTTTCTTTATTTCTTTACCCCCTCTTCCGCTCGTTCTCTGTAAGAAGTTTTTTGCGAAGACGAATGCTCGTTGGTGTGACCTCAAGGAGTTCATCATCAGAAATGTACTCAAGGGCTTGCTCCAGTGTCATTGGTTGTACTGGGACAAGGTTCATGGCTTCGTCTGTTCCAGAAGCACGAACGTTTGTCAGTTTTTTGTTCTTGATTGGGTTTACCACCATGTCATCTGATTTTGAAGATTCTCCGATAATCATTCCTTCGTATACAGCAGTCTGTGGTCCAATGAAGAGACGACCACGTTCCTGAAGGTTCCAGAGTGAGTAGGCCATTGTTTCTCCTTTTATCATGGAGATCATCGATCCTCGGCTACGCGTTGGAATCTTTCCTTTCTCTGGTTCGAACTTCACGAATGCATGGCTGATAATTCCTTCTCCTTTTGTTTCCACAATGAAGCTTCCACGCATACCAAGCAGTCCTCGTGTTGGCATCATGAATTCCAAACGTGTTTGTCCATTCTCTGTTTTCATTTCAGTCATTTCACCCTTTCTCTGTGAAAGCATTGTAATGACAGATCCACTGAATTCTTCTGGAACATCAACAGTAACTTGTTCGATAGGCTCTTGCACCTGTCCGTCGATCTCTTGGAAAATAACCTGTGGACGAGAAACTTGTAGCTCGAAACCTTCACGGCGCATACTTTCGATGAGCACTGAAAGGTGAAGTTCTCCACGACCAGACACTTTGTAGCTATCTGTTCCTTCGATTGATTCTACATGTAGACCAACGTTTGTTTCTACTTCTTTTTCGAGACGTGCACTAATGTGACGAGTGGTGAGAAGCTTTCCTTCTTTTCCTGCGAAAGGGGAGTTGTTCACGAGGAATGTCATGCTAATTGTTGGAGGGTCTACTGTGATTGCTGGGAGAGCTTCGACGCTTGCGCCTTCACCAACTGTTTCTCCTACGTAGATATCTGGAATACCAGCGATAGTGACAATGTCACCTGCAATTGCTTCATCTACCTCTTTTTTATGAAGACCATCTGCAATAAAGATCTTTGTAATTTTCCCAGGCCTCACTGTTCCGTCTGCATGCAAGACAGAAACCTGCTTACCAACTTTTGCTGTTCCTTCGTAAACACGACCAACTCCCATTCGTCCGACGTAGTCATCGTATGCAAGACTACTAATCTGCATACGGAATGGTTTGTCGAGTGGCTGAGGTGTCGGTGGAACTTTCTCCATAATCATATCGAAGAGCGGTGTTAGGTCGGTTCCTTTTTCTTCGAGAGTATTTTGAGCAATTCCGTCACGTGCAATTGCAAAGATGTATGAGAAATCGAGTTGTTCGTCTGTTGCTCCGAGCTTTGAGAAGAGGTCGAATACCATATCGACAACCTTGTGTCCGTCTGATGCTGGCTTGTCGATCTTGTTAATAACAACGATCGGCTTCAGTCCAAGCTGCAAAGACTTCATTAGTACGAATTTTGTCTGTGGCATTGGCCCTTCCTGAGCGTCAACGAGGAGTAACACGCTATCAACAGTACGAAGAATACGTTCTACCTCGCTTCCGAAGTCTGCGTGCCCTGGAGTATCAACAATATTGATCTTACTTCCCTTGTACTGAATAGACGTATTTTTAGCATAAATGGTAATACCACGTTCTTTTTCTTGATCGTTACTGTCCATTGCAAGCTCTGGAGCTTCTTCATGGGCTTTAAATGCACCTCCTTGTCGAAGAAGAGCATCTACGAGAGTAGTTTTTCCGTGGTCAACGTGCGCAATAATGGCAATATTTCTGATATCCATAGGTATTTGAGTTATAAATCGGGCAGAGAGTACAGGATATTTGTGATTATGCATAAAAAAAGCCGAACAGAAGTTCGGCTTTTTTAAGTGTCATGCGTGAATTAACCACGGTCTGCACTAAAGCAGTCACGACAGAGTACCGGTTTACCGCCCTCCTCTTCGGAGCGAGGCTTGAAAGGCACCTGACAGTCTGCACCACACTTGGCACATACTGCATCGTGCATTTCGCGTGGACCCTGACGTGTTGCCTTTTTAGCAGCACGGCAGTCTTTACAGCGCTGTGGAGCACTGAGGTCCTTCGTTGCGTAGAACTCCTGTTCGCCTTCAGTGAAGATGAATTGAGCTCCGCAATCGCGGCATGAGATCTCTTGATCAGCCATGAGAAAGATTAGAAAAAGGATAGAAATGATAGGGCCTTCTTCTACGTTCTCGATTTACGATCAGCTTTCGAAGGATATCTGACGAGGATTCTACCGTTATAATGGCTGTATGCAAGCTTTTGAGTAACAAAAAGAGCGATAATATCGCTCTTTTTGTCCATAATTTCCGCTCGAAATTACGATTTAACTACTAATAGTTCGTATTGTAGTAGTTTGGTTGGTAGGTATCACCGTTTAGAATAGCTTCTAAACACTGTACATAACGCTGACGTGTGTATTGTGAACAGCTCGGAATTACTTGACGGATCTGAGCTGGTCCACCACGTACAGTCTCTGTAGGTGCTGAGCTAAATACAGTTGTATCACCAAGGCGCTGGTCAAGACGGTCTTGAACGTTGTCTTGAATAGAGCTTCGGCGAGGCTCTGTAACACGGTATGCACCGCTTTCATCGCTACGCTGGCGCCAGATACCTGCCGCACGGCGAAGCTGATACATTTCTTGGATCTCTGCATCATTTGGATTGTGTCCTGCAAATGATACGATTTCAGCGCGTTGAGCGGAATTTGCGCCTATTACCATACCAAGGAGGACTCCGAGAGCTCCAACAACATATGTTTGACGATTAGCCATATGTGTATGTGTGTAAATAAAATAAAATGTTTATATGTATATTATAACACATTTTTATATATTTAACAACTCTCTCAATTAGTCAATATAGACGGTATATTCTACTATTTTCAGTATGCATCCTGTAGATATTCTCATAGCTCTCGTCATGATTCTTATCCTTGTGATAGTTGTTATGGCTGTTTCGGCTATTTTTCTGAGAACTCCGTACGTGCCAACACCCTTCATAGTTGCAAAAAAAATGGTTAGAATAGCGCATTTACATGGGAACGAGACAATATACGATTTAGGAGCAGGAGATGGGAGGTTACTCATTGAAGCGTTGAAGCTTTATCCAGAGATTACTGCATATGGATCTGAGCTTTCACCATTTGTGTATTATTGGGGAAGATTGAAAATTCTACTTTCTGGTACACATGCTCACCTTCGTATGAAGAACCTTTTTACAGAGGACTTGCATAATGCTGACTGTATTTTTCTGTATTTGATGCCAGGGATTATGGAGAAGCTTTTGAAGAAGTTTGATGAAGAACTTCGTCCTGGTACAAAGATAGTCTCGTATGCTTTTACACTCCGAGGGAAGACACCTGCGCAGACACAGGAAGTTCCGTGGATTCAAGGGAAGAAGAAGATCTACCTCTACGAATGGTAGTAATGAGAATAATGTAGTATCCACAGAGTATGATGGCTGGAATGTGCATATTGAGTGATGCTCCTGGGATGTGTGCACCAATTTTTGCGATAGCAATTATCCATTCAAGTGTTAGCCATCCCCCATACGATATCAGTAGTCCAAATGGCATAGATACATAACTTATAAGAATGCCAGTGGCACCGAGCAACATCGCGATAGGTAGTGCAGGAGCTACCATAATATTTGTCAAAGGTGCGATGAGTGATAGTGTGCCAAACATCGAAATAATAAATGGTGTTGCTGCAATTTGTGCCGCGATTGTCATCGTCAGTGATTCTCGTATTGCTAGTGTTTGAGGAACACGTTTCATGTACTTCTCAAGCAATGGTGATATTTCGATAAGTCCTATCACTGCCAAAAATGACAACTGAAACCCTGCGTCATACCAGAGGATTTTTGGATTCCATGCGACCATAAATAGTGCTGTCCATAATACAGATAATAGTGCTGTTGTTTTTCTTCCAACTTGGAGTGCTGTGAGGCCGAGAATTCCCATAATTGCCGCACGAACAACAGCTGCATTTGCCCCAACAAATATTGTGAATATTATAATACAGGTAACTGCACTTCCGTATCGCAATTTTGGTGGCATCCAAAAGAGCATGCTGTGAATAATGACAATGATAATACTGATGTTGTACCCAGAGATTGCAATAATGTGTGTGAGCCCTGTCGTTGTAAAGTCTTGCATGAGCCCTTCTGGAATTCCTTTGCGAGATCCTGTGAGGAGACCTGCCATAAATGATGCATGTGGCTCTGGGTAGAGCCGATTGATTTGAGATTCAAATGATGTTTTCAGTGCATACAAATGTCGTTTTATATGTTGTGTATTTGCCGTGTTCTCTGAGGAGATCGACCCTCGATACATGACACTATAGATATCAAATCGTGATAAGTAATTGTCGTATTGAAATGTTTCTATTGGTTCTGGTTTTTCCAGTATTCCACTTACCGAAACGAGGTCTCTGTACTCAAAGAGAGGCCATTGTCTTTGGTCTGTGATAAGTACGTTGCCCTGAATTCCGTTGTACTTTGTGCCAAATTTATCAGTTACACTTTTAGTTTTTATCGTATATTTCGTTTGAAGAGGTCTTCTGTCTGGCTCGTCGGCAATAGTTCCTTCTATCGTTACTTTTTCACCTTGAGCATACCAGTCTATGGTATTTGGTGATGTAATGTGAGTGGTGCGTGCGACACATGTCAGAGCAGTAAGTAAGCCAATACTTGTCCATAATATGGGGTTATGTTTTCTTCCGAGAATTATAGCCTCAAACAAAATGAGCCATATCCATAGAGGGTACAGTGGAAGTTGCCACCATTGAAGAAGAAGGGTGCTCGATAAAAACGAGATCAAGAATATGTATTGAGGCATAGCGCCTCACATTACTTCGATGCTTTTGCAACAGCGATCCATTCGTGAACACTCAGTGTTTGTGGACGTCTTGTTTCCTCTATTCCTGCAGTAGAAAGAAGTTCTAGTCCTCCTGGGAACGTTACAAAACTATTCCGCAGCATTTTTCGTTTCATGGAAAAGCCAATCTTTGCAAACTTGATCACACGATCAATAGTATTTTTATCGACTAAGGGCTCTTTAAAGCATTCAATATGAATGACTGCAGAGTCTACTTTTGGCGGTGGTAAAAAAGCAGCTGGTGGAACATTGCAGACTTTATGTGGTTCGCCAAAAAGTTTCACGGTGATACTCAGTAGACTCTCGCTCTTTGTATCACAGATACGGTCAGCAACTTCTTTTTGGATCAGTAGCGTCATGCTTTGTGGTCGCGTTTTCGATTCAAGCATCGCGTGGCGGAGAAGTGGCGATGTAATGTGATAGGGGATATTGGCAATAATTTTGTATGGCTCATCTGGTAGTTCTACTTTCAAAGCATCGTTATTCACAATGTGTAATGCAGGGCTGTATCCCGTAAAGTGTTTTAGAAGAGAGATCATTCGTTCATCTATTTCGACAGCAGTAACTTTTCCTGCACCATACAAAAGTTCGCGTGTGAGCACGCCAATTCCTGGTCCAATCTCGACAATATGATCTGTTTCTTTAATATCTCCTGAATGGACAATCTCTTCCAGGATATTTTCATCAACAAGAAAGTGTTGACCGAGATCAGTGTTTAATCTCAGAAGGTTATCTGAGCAGAATTGCCGGACTTCATTTTTGAGTCGAGACATACACAGAGTATAGAGTATTTTCTTTGACAATTGCATATTTTGGCTTAGAATGCGCTCGAAATGATTCATCAGACATTCTTTTACGGCTTCTGGAACTTCGCATTTAGTGCGGGGTCAGTGCTGTAAACGTGTCTCAATAAGGAAATCGTTTAAGCACTCTCCCCAAGCGAAGGAGAGTTTTTTTATTTCTATTCCATAATTATTATGTTGGTAAAAATGAGAGATAATGTCTCTGACTCAGATGTAACTGAGGTCGTTAAACTTATCGAGAGCGTAGGTGAATTGCGTGCTGAAGTACACACAGGTGTTCGTCATACTATTCTCACTATTATCGGTGATCTAAATGATGAAGGCCTTGAGGGTACATTACGTGGCAATCCAAATGTGGATCGAGTAGAATCTATTAGTGTTTCGTATAAGCTTCCTGCAAGAAAAGATGTCGATCAACGAACTATCGTAGATGTTGGTCATGGTATAGCCATTGGTAATGGTATTGATGTACCTGTTTGCGCAGGGCCATGCTCTGCGGAAAGTGAGTATCAGGTCATGACTACAGCAGCAGGTATCCGTGAAAGTGGTGCTGAAATCTTACGTGGAGGTGCTTTTAAGCCTCGTACAGTTGCTGGCGCTTTTGAGGGATATGGAGAACAGGCACTCAAATGGCTTCGTAAAGCAGCGGATGAATTTCACATGCCTTTACAGACAGAGGTAATGGATCCATCTGAAGTTGGGATTGTTTCAAACTATGCAGATATTTTACAGCTTGGTACTCGTAATGCTGGAAATCAGCGATTACAAGATGCTGTTGGAAAAACAGACAAACCTGTTGTATTAAAGAGAGGCATTAACGATCGATATACAGATTGGTTAAATTCCGCTCATCGTATTATGTATTCGGGAAATGAAAAAGTCATTCTATGTGAGCGTGGTTTACAAACTACTGATGATAAGCATCTTCGTAATAAACCTGACATTGCTGCCATTCAAGTTATACACGATTTATCACATCTTCCTGTTCAGTTCGATGCAGCACATAGCGTAGGTTTCATTCGTTATATTGCTGAGAATTTTCATTCTGGAGTTGTAGCAGGTGCGGACTCTTTGCTTGTAGAGGTTCATCATAACCCTAAAGAGGCATTAACAGATGGTCAGCAGTCTCTAAATCTTCCGCAGTTTGATCAATTAATGCAAGAATATCGTATGTATAAAGATATTCGTGATCAGGTATTAGCTTCTCGTGCAGCAGCAAATACAGGTTTATAAAAATGTGTACTTCTTGCATTTTGAGTTAAAAATATTGCTATTATAGAGCGCTATGCATGTTATAGCGCTCTTCTTGGCACTGTTCATCCCTACTACTTTTGCGTACCCACCAGAAGTTCCATTGTTCGAGCACACGGAATTTAGAAATGAATACGGTATGTTTCGATGGTATGAGGGATGTTGGTTTCGTATTCGACATAACTATGCCTATATCATTTGTTCTCCAAATGGTCGGCCGGTGGACAGGGTTCCACTAAGCGCTATTCCAGAACTTGTCGCATCGGGTTTGCTTCCAGCAGATTCTGTAACTGGTCAGTTGCTTGATAGATCGTTGAAGCAGCAAAATACTAGATCTCGTTTTGGTATAAGTCGCGTAACTGCAGCACCAGGAGACGGTACTCGTTTATCAGACCTCTTTCGAGGAACTTCAAGTACACGTAGTGGAACGAACGTTCCTAATATTAGTGGTAATGGGTTTAGCTTTGGGGGCTCTAACACAGATGGCACGTCGAATACGTTTCGATTCAGTGATACTGGAAACGATAATAGCTCTGGCTTTGACGGGTACTCAAATGTGAACCGTTTTGCTCCTCGTGATAACAATGGTGCAGCATTCCGTTTTCAAAATGGTGCTAGTAATTCTGGCAACAGTCGTTTCCAAGATGGTACAGCTGGCGGCAATGGAGAAGGAGTTCTTGGTCGTCCGTTTTTAGAAGGGTGCAGTAGTATCAATGACTCTAATGATGGTGGGATACTTGGGCCTATTCCTTGCACGACATACCCAGGTGTTCTCGGGCCGATTCCGAAATACTGGTAGGAGGATTTGTGCTATACTGTGTACTCATGAAATACACTATGTTTCTCGCAGGCCTTCTTGCTCCAAGTATGGTATTTGCTTTGACCTACAATGTCTCTACGCTTCCGTATACCGATGTTCCAAGTGACCATAGGACACAAATTGCTATAAGTACTCTCACAGAGCTTGG